>NZ_LT629786.1:3731954-4042950 GCF_900105675.1 Pseudomonas synxantha
ATTCTCAGGCCATCGCAACTCAGTGAGCGCGGTGGCTATGCTTTCAAGGAATCAGAATGCCCCAACGTCAAGTCATCAACGCCTCCGTCAGCCCCAAGGGCAGCCTCGAAACCCTGTCACAACGTGAAGTCCAGCAACTGAGTGAAGCCGGCAGCGGCAGCATCTACACCCTGTTCCGCCAGTGCGCCCTGGCCATTCTCAACACCGGCGCCCACATCGATAACGCCAAGACCATCCTCGACGCCTACAAAGACTTCGAAGTGCGCATTCACCAACAGGACCGCGGCGTGCGCCTGGAACTGCTCAACGCGCCGGCCGATGCCTTCGTCGATGGCGAAATGATCGCCAGCACCCGCGAGATGTTGTTCAGCGCCCTGCGCGACATCGTCTACACCGAGAATGAGCTGGACAGCCAGCGCATCGACCTGAGCAACTCCCAGGGCATCACCGACTACGTGTTCCACCTGCTGCGCAACGCCCGCACGCTGCGCCCGGGTGTGGAGCCTAAGATCGTGGTGTGCTGGGGCGGGCACTCGATCAACACCGAAGAATACAAATACACCAAGAAAGTCGGGCACGAACTGGGCCTGCGCAGCCTTGACGTATGCACCGGCTGCGGCCCCGGCGTAATGAAAGGCCCGATGAAGGGCGCGACCATTTCCCACGCCAAACAACGCATCACCAATGGCCGTTACCTGGGCTTGACCGAGCCGGGCATCATCGCCGCCGAAGCGCCGAACCCCATCGTCAATGAGCTGGTGATCCTGCCGGACATCGAGAAACGCCTGGAAGCCTTCGTACGCGTCGGCCACGGCATCATCATCTTCCCGGGCGGCGCCGGCACCGCCGAAGAGTTCCTGTACCTGCTGGGCATCCTGATGCACCCGGACAATCGCGACCTGCCGTTTCCGGTGGTTCTCACCGGGCCGAAACACGCCGCACCCTACCTGGAACAATTGCATGCGTTCGTCGGCGCCACCCTGGGCGAAGCGGCGCAGCAGCACTACCAGATCATCATCGACGACCCGGCCGAAGTGGCTCGCCAGATGACCACCGGGCTCAAGGACGTGAAGCAATTCCGCCGCGAGCGTAACGACGCGTTTCACTTCAACTGGCTGCTGAAGATCGACGAAGGCTTCCAGCGCCCGTTCGACCCCACCCACGAAAACATGGCCAGCCTGCAACTGAACCACAGCCTGCCCCCCCACGAACTGGCGGCCAACCTGCGCCGGGCGTTTTCGGGGATCGTGGCGGGTAACGTCAAGGACAAGGGCATTCGCCTGATCGAGGAGAACGGCCCGTATGAGATCCACGGCGACCCGGCGATCATGAAACCGCTGGATGAGCTATTGAAGGCATTCGTGGCCCAGCACCGCATGAAACTGCCGGGCGGCGCAGCGTATGTGCCGTGTTATCGCGTGGTGCAGTGAGGTAGCGGCGGTCGGACATAGTTTGTATCTGTTTGAGCCGTGATCAAGGATGTGAAGAGCAAGCGTTCGGACTAGGGTTTTTCATGAGCGCGACGCCCCCCACACCTCAGAGAGCGACCTATGGACCAACGGATATTGTCCTCCATCATTCCTTACCCTATGGTAAGGAATATCACGATGGAGATCTTTACTATGGCGACCGCCACGCTGACCTCGAAAGGTCAAATCACCATTCCTGTCCAAGTCAGGACAGCCCTGGGCCTGGAAACAGGCGACCGGGTTGAATTCGTAGAAACGGAAGATGGAAAGTTTTCCATCATAGCCGCGAGCAAAACGGTGCACGACCTAAAGGGCTTGATCCGCAAGCCAGTCAAGGCGGTGTCCATCGACGAGATGAACCAGGCTATCGCCGCGCAGGGGGCCAAAGCCCGATGATTGGCCTGGATACCAATGTGCTGGTGCGCTACGTCACCCAGGATGACCCGATTCAATCAGCCAAGGCATCCGAACTGATCGAATCATTGACCACTGCTTCGCCGGGCTTTATCAGCCTGGTGTCAGTCGTCGAGTTGGTATGGGTGCTGCAGAGCTGCTACCAGTCGGCCAAGAGTGATGTAGTGACGGTGCTGGAAACCCTGCTGCGCACCCGCGAATTGACCGTAGAACATGCCGAGGTGATCTGGCAGGCGCTACGCAGGTTTGTGGCGAACAAGGCTGACTTCGCCGACTGCCTGATCGAACGCTGCGCCCATGCGGCCGGCTGCGAGTACACCGCCACCTTCGACCTGGACGCGGCCAAGGCAGCGGGTATGAAACGGATCGGCTAGGCCCTCTTTCGTTGTAGGAGCGAGCAAGCTCGCTCCTACAACGAAAGAGGGCGATGGGTCAGCGAACCCAGCCACCTATCTGCCAGTGGTAGCCATCGTTACGCTGCACCCAATGCGGATGCACATAGCGGTAGCCCTCGCGCACCGGTTCCCAGTGACCATGCACCGCGACGTATCGCCCGCCTTGCCAGCGCCAGTAACCACGAGACCAGATATAACCTTCACGTACCGGCGGCTCGACTTCGATCACCTGTACGGGCGGCGGTTGCGGCGCTACAACCTCTACATACTCACGTTGCATCGGCCTGCGCTCATGCACAACACGCTCTTGCACACACCCGGAAGCGGCGACCACCATGGCGGCCAATGCTGCATAACGTAGCAACATACAAAACCCTCGGGCGCGAACGCCCAATACCTGCACTGGTAAAAGTCCCCCCTTGTTTCAGCCGCGCTCCTGCTTAGGCATGGGTACTTTTTAACAGGTGGTGTCTGTCAGCTTGCTGAACCCGCCAGCCTCAGGAAGTACAGGCGACAGTCGGTCGCTTCAGACGCACCAGCACCAACCCGGCCACGACCACGGCTATGCCCGCGTAGGTCGATGCATGGATCACGTCGCCAAACATCAACGCCGCCCACACCAATGTCACCGGCGGTTCCAGATACACCAGCGTCGCCACATGGGTGGCGGTCATCACCCGCAGCAGCATCCACAGGCTCAAATAGGCGACGAAGGTGGAGAACAGAGTCAACCAGACAATCGAGATCAGTACGTTGGTGTCATGGGGAATACTCAGGGTGTCGGTGTAGATCACGGCCGCGGTAAAACCTATCAAGGTCAACAGCGACTGGATAAACAGAGGCAACACCAACCCGCAGTCCTGGGCCTGCACCGAGCGACGCTCGTACAAGGTCGCCAGTGTCAGTCCCAGTGCCGATACCAGGGGCAACAGGTACATGACCAGCCCGACATCCTGCCCGCCACCACCGTACTGCCCGGCAATCACAATCGACACACCGACAAAGCCGATCACCAACCCCACCCATTGCCAGCCGCCACTGCGCTCGGAGGCCATGCCCGTCGACAATGCCGCCGTCATCAATGGCTGCAACGCCGCAATAATCGCCGCGATCCCGGGTGGTAGGCCGTTCTGGATGGCGACGTAGACGCAGCTCAAATAGAGAAACTGCGACAGGAACCCGACAACCGCGTGATGGCGGAGTTGCTGCCAGGTCACCTCCAGCAACCGCCTATTCAGGAACAGCGCCAGGCACAGCGAGACCAGCAGGAAACGCCAGAACAGCAGATTGAACGCTCCACCACCCTGGGTGCCGAGCTTGGCGCCGATAAAGCCTGAACTCCACGACAAAACGAAAACCGCCTGCAACAGCAGCAGCCCCAAGGTAGATCGCTTCATATCGCCTCCCATCGCTGTGATTTGACTCAAAGGCTAAAGGCTGCACATGCTTGCGTATATTTGAATTACACGAACAATAAATCCGAAAAAACCGAATCATGACTAAACAACTGAATATCGAGCTGTTGCGCACCTTTCACGCCGTAGCGCGCTTTAAGCGCTTTAACGAGGCGGCCGAGCATGTGCACCGCAGCGCGTCCACCGTCACCACGCAAATCCAGAAGCTGGAGGATCAGGTCGGTCAGCGTCTGTTCAGCCGCAGTAACCAAGGCGTGGAGTTGACCCTGTACGGCCAGAAATTGCTGGGCGAAACCACCGAGTTTCTCAAGAGTCATGACCGCCTGCTGATTTCGCTGATGCCCCAGCGCATGCAGGGCAAGATCCGCCTGGGGGTGCCGGATACCTACGCGCCCGCCTTCATCCAGGAATTTTTACCGCGACTGATCGCTGACAACCCCCTGCTGGAACTGGAGATCGAAGCGCGCACCAGCGGTGAGTTACTGGACTTATTCATGGCCAACCAACTGGACCTGGCGATCACCGTCAGCGCGCACCCACTCGCACAAGGTGAACGCCTGGGGGCCGTGCAGCCGCTGTGGGTGGCGACCGAAGGCTTCAACTCGCCGCCGAACGTGCCATTACCCATCACTGTGCCCATCACTGGCTGCCCCTATCGCGCCGCAGCGCTGCAGTCGTTGAAGGATCATGGGGTCTACCACCGGCTACTGCTGGAAAGCCCCAACTCGTCTGCGGTCGAAGCCTGTGTACGCAGTGGCGTGGCGGTTGGCCTGATGGAGCAAAGCCGTATGGGCGAAGGGCTGATCCACATGTCAGAACTGCCACCTCTACCCGCGCAGCATCTGTACCTGATGTGCGATACCGGCAATGCGCTGGCGCTGCATGTGCATGAGCAAATCCGCCACTTCAAGGTCTGAACTGCGCCCACAAAAAAGCCCGCTGACCGTCACCGGTTCAGCGGGCTTTTTCGTGGGTGTTGCTTACAGCGCCAGGTCAGACGCCGGCTTGCTCGGCTCAGCCGCAGGCTTGGCAGCCTCGGTAGCCTGTGGAGCAGCCAGTTGCGGGATCGCTGGCGGTGGGGTCAGTTGCAGCACACCGGCGGTATAGGCCCATTCCTTGGCAACAGCCTCAGGGCTGTCGTTCAGCTTGGTACCGTAGCTTGGCACGATCTGGTGCAGTTTTTCCTGCCAGGCCGGGCTGGCTACCTTGTCCTTGAAGACCTTTTGCAGCACGGTCAGCATGATCGGAGCCGCGGTGGAAGCGCCTGGCGATGCACCCAACAGGCCGGCAATGGAGTTGTCGGCAGAGCTGACCACTTCGGTACCGAGTTTCAGCACGCCGCCCTGCTCTTCGTCACGCTTGATGATCTGCACGCGCTGGCCGGCTTGCCACAGGCGCCAGTCGGATTGCTTGGCGTTCGGGAAGTACTCTTGCAGCGCCTTGAAGCGGTCGTCATCCGACAGCATCAGTTGGCCGGCGAGGTACTCGACCAGTGGGTATTCACGAATACCGACTTTGGTCATGGGCCAGATGTTGTGGGTGGTGGTGCTGGTCAGCAGGTCCAGGTACGAGCCTTCTTTCAGGAACTTGGTCGAGAAGGTTGCGAATGGGCCAAACAGGATCACGCGCTTGCCATCCAGCACGCGGGTGTCCAGGTGCGGAACCGACATCGGTGGCGAACCGACCGAGGCTTTACCGTAGGCCTTGGCCAGGTGCTGCTCGGCGATAGTTGGGTTATCGGTTACCAGGAACGAACCGCCTACAGGGAAACCGGCGTATTCCTTGGCTTCAGGAATGCCCGACTTCTGCAGCAGGTGCAGGGCACCGCCGCCGGCGCCGATGAACACGAACTTGGCGTCGGTTTCAGTCTTGGTGCCGTCTTTCAGGTTTTTGTAGCTCACACGCCACGAACCGTCGTCGTTGCGGGTGATGTCCTGCACTTCGCTCGACAGTTTCAGATCGAACTTCGGCGTGGTTTGCAGGTGAGCGACGAACTGGCGGGTGATCTCGCCGAAGTTCACGTCGGTGCCGATTGGGCTCCAGGTGGCCGCGATCTTCTGCTTCGGATCACGCCCTTCCATCATCAGCGGAACCCACTTGGCGATCTGCGCCGGGTCTTCGGAGTACTGCATACCGGCGAACAGCGGGCTCGCTTGCAGGGCTTCGTAGCGTTTTTTCAGGAACTTGATGTTGTCATCGCCCCACACAAAGCTCATGTGCGGCGTGGAGTTGATGAACGAACGCGGGTTCTTCAACACGCCCTGCTGAACCTGCCAGGACCAGAACTGACGGGAGATCTGGAACGCTTCGTTGATCTCGACCGCTTTCGGGATCTCAACGTTGCCGTTCTTGTCTTCCGGGGTGTAGTTCAGCTCAGCCAGGGCCGAGTGACCGGTACCTGCGTTGTTCCAGCCGTTGGAGCTTTCTTCGGCCACGCCATCGAGGCGCTCGACCATTTCCATCGACCAATCCGGTTCCAGCTCATTGAGCCAGACACCCAGGGTTGCACTCATGATGCCGCCGCCGATCAGCAGCACATCGACTTTCTTTGCCTCTTCCGCTTGCGCGGACGTGATCCCCATCGACAAAGCCAGCCCCAGCAGGGCAGTGTTTACTTTTTTAAACATCAGTAGCACCTATGATAAAACGCCATCCGCCCTACCGCCCCCCGTCATGGGCGACCCTCGATCACGCTACGTCAGGCAACGTCGCGCGGGGTCTGCACATGCACATGAGGACTGCAGGGTGGGCACACAAGGCCGGTTGAGCGACCTCACTGTTATGTCCCTTCTGCGCTGACTTCTTATCATTATTGGCTCAGCTACCTGGGCAACAGCCAACCGCTGGGACGTATACGGGTGTACGCACCAGGGAAAGCCTAGACCAAGACGGCGCGCAGAATATCACGCTAAACAGCGTTTATGCGCCGTTTGGCCAATTGACAGGCCCAAATCGCGGCTTTTAATGCGCCGGTGTCAAGCCTGACAGCCGCGACCTGCGGTCACAGGCCTGGAACTCTGGCGCAAATGGCGGTTCTAGACACCTTCGCCGTTGCCTGCGTAGCATCGGCGGCTGTCCTTCGTGCACACCTTCCACATAGAGTTACCCATGACTACCCAGCAAACACCCGGGCACGTACTGCCCGCGCGCAGCGCCGCGAAAATGGAAGCGGCCATGGCCGTAGGCGCCTTCGCGATCGGCACCGGCGAATTCGCCATCATGGGCCTGATGCCCGACATCGCCCAGAACCTGGGGTTAAGCGAACCCCAGGTCGGCCACGCCATCAGCGCCTATGCCCTCGGCGTGATGGTCGGCGCCCCACTGCTGGCCATCCTCGGCGCCAAGCTGCTGCGCAAACACATGCTGCTGTTGCTGATGGGCCTGTACGCCCTGGGCAACTTCGCCACCGCCTTCACCCCCACCTTCGGCTCGCTGGTGGCCTTCCGCTTTATCAGCGGCCTGCCCCACGACGCCTACTTCGGCATCGCCGCCGTGGTTGCCTCCAGCATGGTGCCCACCGACAAACGCGCCGGCGCCGTAGCCCGCGTGATGATGGGCCTGACCCTGGCCATGCTGCTCGGCAACCCCATCGCCACCTTCCTCGGCCAACACCTGGGCTGGCGCTCGGCGTTCGCCCTGGTCAGCGTGATCGCCCTGCTCACCATCGCCCTGGTGTGGCAATTCGTGCCCCACCGCCACGACGAACAACGCAGCGACCCACGCAAAGAACTGCGCGCCTTCACCAAACCCCAGGTATGGATGGCCCTGTCCATCGGCGCGATTGGCTTTGCCGGGATGTTCTGCGTATTCAGCTATCTCGCGCCGACCATGCTGGAAGTGACCAAGGTCTCGCCGCAGTGGATTCCGTTTGGCCTTGCCGCGTTCGGCGTCGGCGGCATCATCGGCAACATTGCCGGTGGCAAGCTGTTTGATCGCATGCAGTTCCGGGCGGTGGGCTTGATATTGGTGTGGTCGATGGCCGTGCTGCTGTTCTTCCCCTTCGCCGCGGCGTCGCTGTGGGGCGTGCTGCTGAGCATGGGACTGGTTGGCACCATGGTTGCGCTGGCAGCACCGTTGCAGATTCGCCTGATGGACATAGCACACGAAGCGCCGAGCTTGGCGGCAGCGTCTAACCATGCCGCGTTCAACCTGGCAAATGCCCTGGGCCCGTGGTTTGGCGGCATGGCCATAACTGCCGGCCTTGGCTGGACCAGCACCGGCTACATCGGCGCCGCAACAGCCCTGGTCGGCCTGGGCCTCTACCTGATTGCCCGGCGTATGAAAGGCGGCCACTAGGCTCTCTGTAGGAGCGAGCTTGCTCGCGAAAATCGCCAACGATAACGCGGGCATCCTGATTCACCACCGCGCCCTCAAGTTTTCCGCGAGCAAGCTCGCTCCTACACGTCATCACTCAAGCGGGCTGCACAGCAGCCCAGCGCGGCATCAATCATCACGCAACAACCCCGAACCATACTCCCCGCCCACTGCCAACAAAATTCATCTTGGCAGCTTCGCTGGAGCTACGGTCGCCAAACGCCTGACCACTGAAGATCAAACTGTGGGAGGGGGCTTGCTCCCGATTGCCATGTGTCAGTCAACACACCACTGACTGCCTCACCACCCTCATCAATCATCATGCAACAACCCCGCCCCATACTCCCCATAACTACTCCCCAACCCACTGCCACCAAAATTCATCTTGGCGGCTTTGCTGGGGCTGTGGTCCCCAAACGACTGGCATCCGCCTGAAAAGCACGGGTCACTGCTCACGGCTGGTGAAGATGAACAAGCACTCAACAGCAACGTGCCGGCGATCATCACAACTTTGACGAGGTTCGAGATCATGGTTTCAACTCCCTATGGGCTGGAGGCGCTGGGGTCCTCTCTTGCAGGCAATCGTAGGCCTCAAAGGCGCAGGGAATTATGAAACTTTGCGGGGGGACAGCATGAGTTCAGGTTGCCGCCTTGGGGTAAGGCGGCGGGGTTGGTTGTCAGGCTTTGACTGGAGCGGTCACAGGCGCAACTTGCTCCTGGGCTCGGTCAACAAGCAGCGAACTCAACTCGATTAACTGCTGAATGCCCAAGGCGATGGCGCGCTGGGAGTCGTCGAGGTCGAACGCCAGGGTGGCGGCCATTTCGTTAGCGGATGCCAGGTTTTCGGTGGCATTGGCCAGGAGGGTTTCAGGGTCGAGGGTTGGGTTTACGAGGAATAGGTTGTTGCTTGGGCGTTCGACGGGCGCAGCTTCGTCGGATGGGGGCAAGTGATGATGGATTGCTCGGTGAGCTGCGGCTTGAAGCTTGGGAACAGAAAATGCAGCGTTTGAAGCATAAGGCGGATTAGGTGTGACCTTGTACATGGCGAAGCTCCTTTAGCGTTTAAGGAACTGCCTATCTCACTTCCACATGAGGGGTGGCAGCTGTACGCAGGTGTGGAAGACCAGGGCTAAAGGACCCGGCGCACCGAAGTGCCCCGCGCACAGCCGCCATAAGCAATCATACAGACGTAAAAAAACGCCGGTAGGTGTTTATGCGCGATTGAGCGCCTTCAGCTTGGTCGGACTTCCACATCCGGCCGCTGGATTGCCAGCGGCTTGAGGAGGTTAGCTAGGGGAGGTCTGAGGGGCAAGCTGAGAAAATCGTAGGAAATCTCTTATGCATTATAGTGAGCTGCACTCGTCTTGTTTTACCGAATTAACCTTAGATACTGAACGTCTCTGTCTTAAGAGCGATAGTTACTGAGTCTACCCAAGCACTTTCACGCACAATTACAAACATCACAAACAAAACGCCTTTCCAAATAGCTCTTGCGCGACAACCATTATGTTACGCCAAGAGGCATCAAGTTCGTTTATATAAATGAACGAGTGTAGAGATACAGCTGCGATAGCAGGAACCCAAGCCAAAAATCTAAGCGCCCAAAGAGATCGCCCCAACATCCTTTCATTCTTTTTTAGTCCCCAAATAGCTGATCGCAAATACAGCCTAAGATCTTCAGGATAAATTTCGATCTTTTTTTCATGAGAGGAAAACAATAGCATTCTAGAGTGACAGATCCGTTTATACTGCAGTCTCTGTGCTGCAATAGTCTCAGCCATTATAAAAGAAGTGAGTGTAACACCCAGCACTAAAACAGTACTCTCAAACACATTTTCAGCTTTCACAATGGCAATCAAGACAATTAGCGAAATAGGAATACTCAAAACCTTACCACTAATATCGCTTATTAGCTTTGACAATTGATCCGCAATACTCAACTCAGCAGAACCAACTTCCTGCTTAGCCTTATGAAAAGAAAATCCACTTAAATAAGTATCCAGATTATTATTATAAAGCCTTAAAAACTCATCCCACTTTAAAACTAAAAGCTTAAATCTTTCTCTCGCATCAATTGACTCTTTAGAAAACTCCACAAGCGAAGCTCGGAAAATAGACCTTTCCTTAACAAGATGCGGATTCTTATCAAAATTCGACTCTAAAAGGGCAGTAATTAAATTTGAGTTTACGCTACACTTCAACAATTCTAAATCTATATTTGGTTGCAAAGCTATAGTTTTTGCGCCTTTAGCCCCATCATCCTCAACAAAAATGAGCTTATACTCTTCACCCCTCAACTTTTCATCATGATAATGAGCAAGATCTGCAAGACACATGATCAGTTGACAGATGGAATTAAGATTCCCTAAACGGGAATCTAAAAACTCTTCACCTTGAGAACAAACATCTTCATCAATTAGATATATTTCTTTTGGAAGTTTACCGCGCGCAATTGCCTTGCACTCAAGCAACAACTGCTGGAAGCCTTGATAAACATCAGCCTCGCCAGCGCCACTTAGCTTATAAGTAAATTCAAATCTTGACCAAACGTCTGGAATCTCGATTGTAGCGGCATCAATTTCTTTTCCATCAATCAAAATCTCATCAAACCGACCAGTTTGTGACGCCACAAGCTCCAATACTGCAGGTCCTACCTCCGCATTGAACTGCTCCGCAAGAAAACAGAACGAGCTTTTCGTTTGTAGCTTTGGTTTACCCAAAGCACGATAGGCCTTTGCAAACCTCACGGAGGAAGCCATTTTACTTATTCACCCCTTCATCTTTCTTTTCATTGATGGCAGCACGTATGACTGCTACAGCCTCCTCTGACAAATTATTAAGTATCAATTTACGATCCTTTTCTAAAAAAAGAATCTCAGAATTGACATCCTCACCTAACGCATCTCGATCAAACTTTAACTGCCAATTTTCGGCCTTAAAAGAAACATGGGTATATTTTTGCAGCGTTGCTTTGCTGAGCGGAAACTCAACTGGAACCCCTACAGCTTCGCTATTTAAATGTGCTACAAACTCACCAGCCAAATCATCTGCTTGCCCTTCGTAAGTCGCGGGAAAAAACTGCCTGGCTATAGCTTCAACTTCAGTTAGCTTGACAGAATCACCCGACTCCCTTTTCTTCTCCAGGTAATGTAACACTTGGTCCTTCATCTCCAATCGACGCGGATAAAGATCCGGCCTTTCTCTAAAAAACTGTGTACTTTCCAAAATTAAGTTTTTAGTCGCTTGGGAGGAAGCGCTACCGACCATACACCCTAAAGAATTAACAAAATAACCCGCTGCCGAACGACCCGATGTCTGACTTAAGAAACTTAGGTAGTTCAACTCAAGACGCTCACCTTCATCAGCCGCCACATACTTACCATAACGTTCGAAATTTATTCGCGCAGCTTGATAAAGGCTGTTCAAATCAAGCTCAATCAATTCCTCCGGCTCTAAATTCTCATTTAGGCGCAGACCGTCTCGCTTTTTAAGCATAGCTATCAAAAAAAACCGACCTTGAGCACTTTCATAGTCTACAAACAAAATATATCCGCCAGAAGCAGCTGGCAGTGGTTTTGCAGTCGCGTGCAATTCCCCCATTGCAGATTGCGTCAGCTCCATGAATGACTTTTCTGCAAGATCGGGCTGAGAAAAATATGCATGAAAATCTTTCGGATACTCGCTTGCAGTTTTTTTTGCAAAAGTACCATAGTGAGCGTTGTTATTTTTCTTGCCGTATATACCTACTGCACCTTCTATCAACTTTAATACCGCTGGGACAGCTAAATCAAAGACAACATTCCGAATATTAGAATCAAGAATATCTTTATATTGCTCTTTAACCAGTTCGTGTACTACAGCAAAATTTACTTTCGTTTCCATACGTGCTCCTGGCGAATGAGATAATCACGTTTTATTTTGAAAGCACGTGATAGCAAAAAGACTTCATCATACGAGCGTTAGTAAATTCTGCATAGCCAGCGGAACCGAGTGTCACTTGGCACTGCATACCGCGACAACTGACGCATCCAGCATAGCCTAAAAGACAAAGAACTGTATGCATAAACAGTAAAAATCACAAGCCCGATTGAGCCTCCCGAATCCCGGGAGCTCAGTCCTTCTCAACACCTTCTTTGCACATGAATTCTAGCGGCTGTAGAGGTCAGATCACGTTATCCAGTCTTTCAAACTAGAGAAACAGCGCACATATCACTTCCGGATACACCTCTCGACGACCAGCTGATTCGAGCCAACGCACCACGGTGTAAGATGAGCACAAGCGTTCACCATCGAGGCCATCATGACTGGATTATCCCTAAACCTGCCAGAAGACCTATCCAACTCTTTCGCCGACCTGGACAAAACCAACGGTCAGACAGCGAGCTACCTTGCGATGGACGTTCTTCGCGACTACATCGAACACGAGAAAACGCTGACCGCCCAAATCGAGCTGGCAGTAAAGGAAGCCAACGAAGGCAAATTCGCCACCGATGACCAAGTGGCGTCCATGCGCGCTAGGTGCTGGAGCCGGAATGCAGGTTGAGTGGCTTGAAAAAGCACTCAAAAATCTGGAAGACGAAGTGAACTATGTCGCTCTCAAAAATCCAAAAGCCGCTGACGACTTCTCGGATGCCATTTTCGCCAGCGTCGACAGGCTGGCTCAGCTTCCTTCCATGGGACGTGAAGGTCGGGTGAAACACACCCACGATGGACAGCTCCCAACTGGTCCTATCTGATCCCGTACAGAGCTCGGGGTGATCGACTGCAGATCCTTGGCGTATTCCACACACGGCAACGGCCTCGTTCGAAGCGGTAATGCGCGCAAAACTTGCCTCTCCGACCCCCAAGATCCATTCGTGATAAGTGGAGGCCAGCCGGGAGAAGTCCTGAAAACAAACCTATCTCATGAAACAGGATTCCGATAAGCTTCACGCAGTAGAATCGAAACAGTTAATGGCGACGCAGGAAGCAAAGCGACGAGCGCTCAGAACAACAAAGCGTTTGGTGATTATTGATAAACAATGGCGGATTTTAACTCTATAAACGGGCTAAAAAACCTCAATAAAATATTCAAGGATGAAAAAATCATGGCAATTCGAACGATACCCAGCAATGGCGCTTGGGATTTAGCAGTAAGCCTCGACAAACACATTATTCGTTCCGTACCAATTGGCTACAATGATTATGGACACATGCAATTTGACACCGAAAGAACAGACATTGGTGAAGCCGTATTCCAACTAAAATATCGCTTTGACTTTACAAAAGTAGAATACATAGCCAATCAAATAATAGCAGCATTAAATAGTCAACCATTCCCGAAAATCGAAGTTGTAATTCCAATGCCTGCAAGCAAAGTTCGCGCAAAACAACCAGTAACTGAAATCGCCAAAAAAGTGGCCGAATTACTGGGAATTTACTGTAGCGAAGACACTTTAGAAAAAATAAAACCTACGGGTGCAATGAAGGACCTGGAAACATATGCTGAGCGTTCCGCAGCCCTAGATGGATGCTTCGAAATTCGTGATAAGATCAGCAGAGGGCCATGGAATGCACTTCTAATAGATGACCTATATGATACTGGCGCATCATTAGAAGCCGCGTGCAATAAACTTAGACAAAACACCAACATCAAAAACATATCTGTCGTCGCCATAACCCGGAGACATTAAATGTCAAAAGTATTTATTTCTGGCTCCATAAACATCAAAAGCCTTGATGAAAAAGTAAAATCAAGGCTAAACAATGTTATTGCGTCCGGACTAGACGTTCTAATCGGCGATGCTGGTGGTGTTGACAAATCCGTTCAGCAATACTTCAAGCAACATAATTTTGCTGAGGTAACTGTATACTGTACTGGTAGTGTCCCAAGAAACAACGACGGTCAATGGCCTGTCGTGAATGTTGAACCACCTGTTAAAACAAAATCCAGAGCCTATTTTACGGCCAAAGATTTGAAAATGGCTGACGACTCTGATTTTGGACTTATGATCTGGGATTGCAAGAGCCCCGGAACTTTGAGCAACGTAATAGAATTACTTAAGAAAAAGAAGAAGTCTGTTGTTTACGTATCTTCAGAAAAATCGTTCTTCAACATAACCAACACATCAGATCTTAAAAAACTGGTTATGCTGATGGATGAAGACGCCCTACTAGAAGCAAACAAAAAAGTATCCCTCGATAAAAAACTCGCGTCACTCGACGAAAACTACCCGGTATCACGTGAAAATGAAAAGCAGATAATTTACGACAAAATAAAAGAGCATAGAGATATCATCGCAAAACACGAGTTAGAAATTTTATCCCTGCAGGAAAAACTTGACAAAACTCTTGAACCAACTGATGACATGTTCACAAGTTAGAAATCATTCAAAACCGCATGCAAATCGCAGCCACTAACTAACATACTCATGCGATTACGAAGTAGAGCGAATCAAGAACGCAAACTTCCACGAATTCGCTCTCTTCATTCAAAAAAAGTATCTTTTATTGAGTTAATTATTCTCTGCGCTCGGGTTGATCGAGATGGTGACGGCGAAAAGGGATTACGCCCCCACAGGAATATCATAGGGTTTGAACCGCACAACCTCCTCACCATGCCAGTCATTCACCTGCACCATACGCGCCTGTGGACGGGCAAAAAACGGGGACAGATTATTTAATATTTAGGTCTCGCATCGCACGATCAACACCCAGCCTCCTCCGATCCATTCCTGATAAACTGCCCACCCTTCGCATTCTCCATCCAAGACTCCAATGCCTTCAGCCATAGCTCCACCGCAAGCCCTCTCCCGCCGCTTCTCCGTCGCCCCCATGATGGACTGGACTGACCGCCACTGCCGGTTCTTCCTACGCCTGCTCTCCAAACACGCCCTGCTCTACACCGAGATGGTCACCACCGGCGCTATCCTCCACGGCGACCACGAGCGCTTCCTGCGCCACAACGAAGCCGAGCACCCGCTGGCACTGCAATTGGGCGGCAGTGTTCCGGCTGATCTGGCCGCCTGTGCCCGTATGGCCGAGGCCGCAGGCTACGACGAAGTGAACCTGAACGTCGGCTGCCCCAGCGACCGGGTGCAGAACAACATGATCGGCGCGATCCTCATGGCGCACCCTGCCCTGGTGGCGGACTGTGTGAAGGCCATGCGCGATGCGGTGTCGATTCCGGTGACGGTAAAGCACCGTATCGGCATCAATGGCCGGGACAGTTATGCCGAGCTGTGTGATTTCGTCGGGACAGTGAAGGATGCCGGTTGCACCAGTTTTACCGTGCATGCGCGGATTGCGATTCTGGAGGGGCTGTCGCCCAAGGAGAACCGGGACATTCCGCCGTTGCGTTATGACGTGGCGGAGCAGTTGAAGCGGGATTTTCCGGGGTTGGAGATTAATCTCAATGGTGGGATCAAGACGTTGGAGCAGTGCCAGGAGCATTTGCAGACGTTCGATGGGGTGATGCTGGGGCGGGAGGCTTATCACAATCCGTATCTGTTGGCGGAGGTGGATCAGCGGTTGTTTGGCAGTGAGGCGCCGGTGATTAGTCGGGCGCAGGTGTTGGTGCAGTTGCGGCCTTATATTGCTGAGCATTTGGCCAGTGGTGGGACGATGCACCATATTACTCGGCATGTGTTGGGGTTGGGTACTGGGTTTCCGGGGGCTCGTAAGTTCAGGCAGTTGTTGTCCGTGGATATTCATAAAGCGGCGGATCCGTTGGCGTTGCTGGATCAGGCTGGGGAATTGTTGGAAGGGCGGTGACTGGGTAGCTTGCAGCGGGTCAGTTCGTTATGGGTTGACTGACATACTGCAATCGGGGGCAAGCCCCCTCCCACATTTGGTGCGGCGTGTGGCGATGAAGGCGCTATCGGGCAGTTGGGTTGAACCTGCCAGCGATTTTGCCCTCCTATTGAACACCACTGCCGGTAATTCAAACGGCCGTTTCCAGGTTATTGCCCCCGCAAACGACCTAACGCATTTGCGCCCTTGAGCGCCTGCCAGCGCTCGGGTAATGTCATCAGACCCACAGGACAGAGCACGCCCATGACTTCCAAGCTGGAACAACTCAAGCAATTCACCACCGTCGTAGCCGATACCGGCGATTTTTCTACCCTCGCCAAGCTCAAGCCGCAGGACGCTACCACCAACCCTTCCCTGCTGCTCAAGGCTGCGTCGATCCCTGGCTATGCCAAGCTGCTGGATGAGTGTGTACAGGACTGCAACGGCGATGTGGGCCTGGCCAGTGACCGTTTTGCCGTGGCGGTCGGCCAGGAGATCCTTAAAGTAGTGCCGGGCCGTATTTCCACTGAGGTGGATGCGCGCCTGTCGTTCGACGAGGCGGCCATTCTCAAGCGTGCGCACCGTCTGATCGACCTGTACGACAAAGCCGGGGTCAGCCGCGATCGCGTGCTGATCAAAATCGCCTCCACCTGGGAAGGCATCCGCGCCGCGGAGAAGCTGGAAAAAGAAGGCATCCAGACCAACCTGACGCTGCTGTTCTCTTTCGCCCAGGCCGTGGCCTGCGCTGAAGCCGGTGTGTTCCTGATTTCGCCGTTCGTGGGCCGTATCTACGATTGGTACAAGAAGGCCAACGGCAACGACTACACCGGTTCCGATGACCCAGGCGTGCAGTCGGTGACGCGCATCTACAACTACTACAAGGCCAATGGCTACAAGACTGTGGTGATGGGCGCGAGCTTCCGTAACCTGAGCCAGATTGAAGAGCTGGCCGGGTGTGACCGCCTGACCATCAGCCCGGACCTGCTGGAGAAGCTGGCGGCGGATGAAGGCAAGCTGGAGCGCAAGCTGGCGCCAGGCCATGCCGGTGAGGCCCGCGTGCATATGACTGAAGCGCAGTTCCGTTGGGAGTCTAACGAGGATGCGATGGCGACTGAAAAGCTGGCCGAGGGCATTCGCCAGTTTGCTCGGGATCAGGAGAAGCTGGAGGCGTTGTTGTCGGCCAAGCTGTAAGGGCAGATAGCAGCAAAAAGGGCGGCACCTGTGAGGGTGCCGCCCTTTTTTGTGTGCGCCAGCCTCAAGCCAGTCGCAGATCAACTGCGGGAGGGGGCTTGCTCCCGATTGCGGACTGTCAGCTGGATATGTGCCGACTGATACACCGCTATCGGGAGCAAGCCCCCTCCCACATGGGTATGTGTTTGGTCAGAGAAGCCGTCAGTGGCGCTCGAGGGCGTTGACCAGGTCGTGGAAGGCTTCGCGGTTGGACTCGTTGAGGCCCATGAGGATCTTGTGCGCTTCCAGCACCTTGACCCGTACGATCTCTTCGGACTGGTCTTGCGACGGCAGGTCGGTGAGGCATTCCGGGCAAGGGATTGGGCGGTCAACGATGTTGAACACCTGGTCGAAGCCCATGGACTGCAACAGACGGGTGATGTCTTCGTGGGTGGTGACGACCGTCGGCAACAGGCCGACCTTCTGTCGCGACAGAATGGACAGCTTGGCCAACAGCCCCAGGGTGGTGCTGTCGATGCTGCGGGTTTCGGTCAGATCGATCACGATCGCCGAGAAGTTCAGCGCTGTGAAGATCCGCTCAATCGTCGCATCCAGCGCCGAACACAAGGTCAGGCGCACTTCGCCGACAAACTTGAGGACGAAGGTCCCGTCTTGCTCGGCGAATTGGATTCTTCCGGTACTCATCAAAGATTCCTGCTCAACACCAATAGGGCGATATCATCCGGCATCTCCCCTAGCGTGGCCAATCCAAAAACCTGCCGCAGGCCATCCAGGCTGCCGCCCGCCGACTTGACCTTTTGGGGCAAGGCGGCTTCTTTCTCTTTGAGTGTAGGCTCTGGCAAAAGGTCCAGGATGCCGTCGGACATCAGCGTCAGGCTGAAGGTCGGCGGCAGTTCCAGGATGTGGTCTTCGTAGGTGGCTTCATTGAACAAGCCTACGGGCAGGCCACGCCCTTCCAGGTAGCGCACACTGTCAGGAGTGTACAAAACAGGCATCGGCAGGTGGCCGCCAATGCTGTAGGTCAAAAGACCGGTTTCTTCATCGATCACGCCGCCAACCATCGTCACGTGCTTGCCCAGCTTACAGCTGATCAGGCCCCGGTTGATGTGGCCCAGCACCTCGGAGGGGGTGAACTCCGGCAAGGTGCCATTGCGCTTGGACTCGAACAACAGCCGTGTGGTCATGAACTTCAACAACACGGTCACAAAGGCAGAAGAGGCGCCATGGCCGGAAACGTCGGCCAGGTAGAACGCCACGCGTCGCTCATCGACGCGGAAGTAGTCGACAAAATCACCCGACAGGTACAACGACGGGATGATCTGGTGGGCAAACTTGAACTCATCGATGCTCCAGGGGCTCACCGGCAGCATGTTCATCTGTACCTGGCGACCGGCGTTCTGGTCTTCCTGGAGCAGATTCAGGCTGGCTTCGAGCTCGCGGTTGGCGGTCTCGAGCTTTTCGCGGTAGCGCTGGTTTTCCAGGAGCAGGCGGGCACGGTCCAGGGCGCGGCGCACCGAGTGCTCCAGCACGGCCAGGTCTTCCAGGGGCTTGATCAGGTAATCGGCAGCGCCCAGGCGCAGGGCTTCCACGGCATCGTTCATGACCCCGGCACCGGACACGACAATCACCGGCGTCTGCGGGGCAAGCTCGGTCACCTGGCGAATCAGCTCCAGGCCGCCCATCTGGGGCATGCGCAGGTCGCAGATCACAAGGTCGGGCTTGTCGCGCTCGAATACCTGGAGACCCTGTTGGCCATTACTGGCCTGCAGGACGCTGAAGCCACTGTCTTCCAAATAGGCCGCGAGGCTCGCGCGCACTACTTCGTCGTCATCGATTATCAGCAGCGTGGCACTGGTTTTTTGCATGTGGGCAAACGGCGCCAGAATTAGGTTGGCGTAGGCGGCTCGGCAATGGCCGGACTCGCGTACTGGATTCGCTTTCTAGCCTCTCTGTCCTACAAAGCATTGGGATTTCGCCCATGCACAACGGTAAAGCAGAGGTGCCCTTCTAAGGCGCAGACGGTACTCCCATCCGTGAGGGGTTTCAAGCTCATGCCGATGGTCGCCGGGCGTCTTTACATCGCAAATCACCGGGAGTTATAAGAACTGCCACTACCCCAACGTAAAGTAAGGATGGATGCTGTGAGCGAACACGAGCGCGACTACGCCGAAAAACGCGATTTCATCCGCATGCGGGTGGACGCCAATGTGTCCCTGATCCACGCCGGGCAGGAGATTGAAGGTGTATGCCTGGACCTTTCCAGCTCCGGCATGCAGGTGCAGGCGCCGCGCCAGTTCAACGTGGGCGACCCACTGACCGTACGCATCGATTCAGAGCACGCAGCACTCAAGGGCCTGGAGGCAGACACTGAAGTCGTGTGGACCAAGGCTGCGGGCGATGAACAGCACTTGGGTCTCAGGATCTTGAAGATGCGCTGAAATGCGCGCACAAAAAAGGCGACCTTTCAAAAGGTCGCCTTTTTCATTTCAAAACGTCACGGCCTAGAAGTCGTCAACGACCTTGCCATCCTTGACCTTGAACTCACGGTTCTGCAGGTAGGCGTTACGAATGAAGGTGTACTTGTCGCCGCTGATCAGCTTTTCGCTGTCGAGCAAGCTGGCGCGCACGTCGACGACGTTCAGGCCGAAGGTGCTGTTACGCCAGCCGATGTCGTTCATGTAGCGGTAGGGTTGGGTGTAGCTGTCGACGTATTTGGACGGCGCATCACGCAAGGTGCTTGGGCCGAGCAACGGGATCATCACGTATGGACCGCTGCCGACGCCCCAGTAGCCGAGGGTCTGGCCGAAGTCTTCATCGCTGCGATGCAGCCCCATTTTGGTGCCGACGTCGATAAAGCCCAGCACGCCAAACGTGGTGTTGACCAGCAGGCGAGCCGTGTCGACGCCAGCATTGTAGGGCTTGAGTTGCAGGACGTTGTTGGCCAGGTTGCCGACATCACCGATGTTGCGGAAGAAGTTGTGAACGCCGTCCTGCACAAATTGCGGGGTCACGAACTGATAGCCCTGGGCGATTGGCTTGAGGGCGTAGGTATCAACGGTGTCGTTGAAGGTGAAGATCGGGCGGTTGACGCTTTCCCATGGGTCATCTTCCGACGCGGCTTGTACGGCGAAAGGTGCCAACAGCACGGTGGCACACACCGACAGCTGAGCGAAGTAATGGCTCCAGCGCATAGCTTTTGCTCCTTGAATGGTCTGTCATGGGCGCTATGCCCTGAATAAGGCCGTCAGTATATGACGGAAGTGCGTGTTTAGGCAGCTACTAGGATCGGTCTTACTGAAAATGCACAAAATTCCTACAATTACCGCCAGTGTCATGCCCTTGTCATCCCGCCCCGATAGTGTTGCTGCTATTTCAGGGACGTTCAGATGCCACACGCCGAGATTGCCATCGCCACAGCCCCCTCTTTGACCGCCGTGTTATTTGGCCTGAGTGGCTGCCTGGTGGATTTTGGTTCCCTGGCGCGTACCGATTCGCCCTGCCCCGGGTCCGTGGCCACACCCGGTGCTTTAAAAAGCCTGCGTAGCCTGAAAGAACTAGGCGTGCCCTGCGCCTGGCTGGATGAACTGCCGCCCTCGGTTACCACGCCCCTGTCCACCAGCCTGCCGGACTGGGTCAAGGCCGCCTCACCCTCCTCCATCCGCTGGCCCGCGCCCCACGCCTGCTGGCAAGCCTTGATGGAGTTGAACATCGAACGCCTGGAAGGTTGCGTACTGGTCAGTGGCGAGCCGCGCCTGCTGCAATCGGGCCTCAATGCCGGGTTGTGGACCATCGGCCTGGCCTCCTGTGGCTCGCTCTGCGGCCTGTCACCCGAGCAATGGCAGGCGCTGACCGCGCAGCAACGCGAATACAAACGCGGCAAGGCGACGGTGGCGCTCTATGGCCTGGGCGTGCACTCTGTGATCGACCACCTCGGCGAGCTCGGCAGCTGCCTGGCAGACATCAGCCTGCGCCGGCTCAAAGGCGAGAAGCCCTGATCAAGATCATGCACGGTTGGCCCCAGTGGATTAATCTACAGGTCAGCCCGTAGACCTTTCGCGGCGTGCCGTGGTCTATGCCAGTGACTATCGATAAAAGGAAAGAACGTCATGCCTGATCGCAAAAAGCTGGAAGAACAGGTCGAGATCCTGCGCGGGCAGTTGGAACAGGAGCCACCGCTGTCACCGGAAAAACGTGAAGCGTTGGAGGAACTGATTGCCAAGTTCGAAGTGCAACTTGAATTGGAACCGGCCACTCAGACGCCGAGCATCTCCGACGATGTGAATCAGGCTGCCATAGAGTTCGACGCTGAGCACCCGGTCATTTCCGGGACATTGCGCAATATCATGATCACCCTGGGCAATATCGGCATCTAACCTGCCCGCCAGCCAAGCAAAGACCCGCATGTGGGAGGGGGCTTGCTCCCGATAGCAGAAGTTCAGACACAGATGCTGTGACTGACACGCCGCTATCGGGAGCAAGCCCCCTCCCACATTTGCTTGTGTGTGCAGGCTTACTGACGCGCCAGGCGCACGTTCAGGAACTGCGTATTTTCAGTGCTGCGGTACGGGTTGATATCTAAACCGCCCCGGCGCACATAGCGCGCATACACAGTCAACTTCTGCGGCTTGAGCAAGCGCTGCAGGTCCAGGAAGATCCGCTCCACGCACTGCTCATGGAAGTCCGAGTGCTGGCGAAAACTCACGATATATTCCAGCAGGCTGGCGTGATCCAGCGCCGCGCCACGGTACTCCACCACCACACTGCCCCAATCGGGCTGGCTGGTCACCGGGCAGTTGGATTTGAGCAAGTGGCTGTGCACGCTCTCCTCAACAACACGCGAGTCATCACAGCGCAGCAGCTCCGGGCGCGGGTGCTCGTAGCTGCTGACATTGATATCCAGGCCGTCAATGCACGCACCCGGCAACGCCATCACACCTTCGGCCTCGATGTCGGCCAGGCTGCGGATGCGCACAGTCACCGGCTTGCCGGCAGCAGCGCTGAGGTCGGTGCGCAAGGTAGCTTCAAGGCTTGGCGTATCGGCAAACGCAGTCTGGTTCAGCGAGTTGAGGTACAGCTTGAACGACTTGGACTCGATGATGTTCGGCGAGTCCGCCGGAATGCTGAACTCACCGATGGCCACCACCGGTTTGCCCGACGGCAGCAACCAGGACAGTTCGAAGCAATTCCAGAAATCCACGCCCTTGTACGGCAGGGTCTCGGCGCTCAGGCCCAGTTCGGCCCACTTGGCGGCACGCGGGATCGGGAACAGCAACGAAGGCGTATAGGTAGAGATGTATTCACTGGACTTGCCCAGCGGCGAATGTTCGGCTGCGGGATGCATGGCGGAAACCTGGCTAAATAAACCGCGCCAGTCTACCAGCCTTTGCCCCCGCCCTTAACAAACGCCTCACTCAACGGTCAGTTTGCCGACCATGCCCGCTTGATAATGGCCGGGAAGGTTGCAAGCGAACTCCAGGCCCGTGGACTTGGTGAAGGTCCAGGTCAGTTCGGCCGTCTTGCCCGGCTCCACCAACACACTGTTGGGATCGTCATGTTTCATGCCGCCCATATCGCCGTGGCCCATGGCGCTGTGGTCCATCTTGCCCATGCCGGTGGCGGTGAGCATACCGCTGGCTTGCATCTGCAACATCTCCTTCTGGTGGGCGGCATGCATCGCCGCGTCGCCCAGGTTGAATTCGTGAAGCAGCTGGCCTTTGTTGACCAGTACAAACCGCACGGTTTCACCGGCCTTTACGTCCAGGGCCTTGGGCTCGAAGGCAATGTCCTGCAGCGTGACTTGCACAGTACGCGTGGCTTTATCCGCCGGTGCCGGCTGGCCGAACGCGTAGGTGTGAGCAGCGTCCGCCAGCGCATTGAAGCTCATCGCCAACAAGCAGCTCGCCAATAACAGGGGTGTGCGCAACGCCATCTTTCACTCTCCAAAAAATAGGTGACCCGCTTGGGGCGCACTTTAAGATAGCCTCGCTGCCAGCCAGCTGACTGCTAGATTACAACTTTGTCAGCTTGCGCCCATCGCCTTGCGCCCAGGGTATAAAGGCCGGCTGCCATCCTTTACCAAGAGCCCGATATGAAACTGCTGATCGTCGAAGACCAACCCAAAACCGGCCACTACCTGCGTCAGGGCCTGGCCGAGGCTGGCTTTACCACCGAACTGGTGGCCGACGGCACGACCGGCCAGCACCTGGCGCTGACCGGTGACTATGACTTGTTGATCCTCGATGTGATGCTGCCGGGCCGCGACGGCTGGCAGATCCTGCAGGCGGTGCGCAGTGCCGGCCTGGATATGCCGGTGCTGTTCCTCACCGCCCGCGATGCCGTGGAAGACCGTGTGCATGGCCTGGAACTGGGCGCCGACGATTACCTGGTCAAGCCCTTCGCCTTTTCCGAACTGCTGGCGCGGGTGCGCACCTTGTTGCGCCGTGGCAGCAGCACACCGCAGGAAACCACCCTGCAACTGGCCGACCTGAGCCTGGACCTGATCCGCCGCCGGGTCGAGCGCGACGGCCAGCGCATCGACCTCACCGCCAAGGAATTTGCCCTGCTGGAAATGCTGCTACGCCGCCAGGGCGAAGTGCTGCCCAAGACCCTGATCGCTTCCCAGGTCTGGGACATGAACTTCGACAGCGACACCAACATCATCGAAGTGGCGATCCGTCGCCTGCGCCTTAAAGTCGATGACAACTTCCCCAACAAACTGATCCACACCGTGCGCGGCATGGGTTATGTGCTGGAGGAGCGGTTCACGTGATCAAGCGCCTGTCCCTGGCCAGCCGCCTGGCGCTGCTGTTTGCCGCCTGCACGGCGGTGGTCTCGTTGATTGCCGGGGTGCTGTTCAACCGCGCCAGCGAGGCGCACTTTATCGAACTGGACCAGCAACTGCTCGACAGCAAGCTGGTGGCCCTGCGCAGCGCCTTGCAGGGTGTCGACTCGCGGGAAGCCTTTGCCCTGCGAGGCCCACAATTACGCGCAGAACTTGATCACCAGCCCGACTTCACCTTGCGCATCACGGCGGCCGACCAGCGCTGGGTGGACGGTGCGCCGTACCTCAGCGTGCCCGCAGCACCCGGCCTGCACAGCCTGCAAAATGCCGGCACCGACTACCGTGTGTACAACGCGCCGTTGACGCCCGGCCAACCCGGCTCGCCACAGCTGAGCCTGATCCTCGATATCACCCACCATCAGCACTTTCTGGAGCGTATGCAGCGTTTGATCTGGCTGACCGTCGGCCTCTCGGCCCTGGCCACTGCCCTGCTCGGCGCCTGGGCTGCGCGCAGTGGGTTGCGACCGTTGCGACGCATGGGCGAAGTGGCCGCCAGCGTTTCCGCCCACTCCCTGACCCAACGCCTGCCCCAGGCGCAAATGCCGGTGGAGCTGGCGGAATTGGCCCAGGCCTTCAATGCCATGCTGGAGCGCCTGGACGACGCGTTCCAGCGCCTGTCGGCGTTCTCCGCCGATATCGCCCACGAACTGCGCACACCGCTCTCCAATCTGCTGACCCAGACCCAGGTGATCCTCACCCAGCCGCGCCCATTGGAGGATTACCGCGAAGCGCTGCACAGCAATCTGGAGGAATTGCAATGGATGGCGCAACTGGTCAACGACATGCTGTACCTGGCCAAGGCCGACCACGGCTTGCTGGTACCGACACGTGAACCTTTGGCCCTGGCCGATGAAGTCGACGCGTTGCTGGAGTTCTTTGCGTTACTGGCAGATGAAGCACAGGTCAGCCTGGTACGCGAAGGCACCGCCCATACGCTGGGCGATCGCGGCATGTTGCGCCGGGCCTTGTCGAACTTGCTGGATAACGCGCTGCGGTTTACCCCACCAGGCGGTGAAATACGGGTGCGGATGGACGAAGGCGTGACACTTGCGGTTGAGAACACCGGGGATGGCATTCCAGCGCAGTTATTGCCGCGGTTGTTTGACCGTTTCTACCGGGCCGACCCGTCAAGGCGTGCAGGCAGTAGTGAGCATGCAGGGCTGGGGTTGGCGATTACCCAATCGATTGTGCGGGCCCATGGGGGGAGGATTTATTGTGAGTCGCAGGCGGGATGGACAAGGTTTGTGATCGAGTTGCCCAAGGGAGATTGATGCAGGCTGGGCCGGCCCCATCGGGGGCAAGCCCCCTCCCACATTTTGACCTCATTGTTCCTGAATAAACGCGGTCCAGTGTGGGAGGGGGCTTGCCCCCGATAGCGGTCTGAGGCCTTACGAGTACCTCAGCGCATGCGCCGGCTCAATCTTCGCCGCCCGATACGCCGGGTAAATCGTCGCCAAAAAGCTCAATACAAACCCCGCCGAACAAATCAGCAATACGTCCCCACCTTGCAACTCCGAAGGCAGGTTGCTGACGAAGTACACGTCCGAGCTGAAGATATGCTGCCCGCTGACCCGCTCCAGCCAGCCCACCAACTCACTGACATTCAGCGCTGCGATCACCCCCAGCACCCCGCCAATCAGGGTACCGACCACACCAATCACCGTGCCCTGCACCATGAAGATCGCCATGATCTGCCGGGGCGTGGCGCCGATGGTGCGCAGGATCGCGATGTCCGCGCCCTTGTCGTTCACCACCATGATCAAGGTAGCGATGATATTGAACGCGGCCACGGCGACGATCATCAGCAACAGCAGGCCGATCATGGTCTTTTCCATTTTCATCGCGCTGAACAGGCTGCCCTGGGTGTGGGTCCAGTCATCGGGCTTGTAGGCTGCGCCCAGGCTGGTGGCGATATCCGCCGAGACCTTGGGTGCCGCGTACAGGTCTTTTACCGCCAGGCGCACGCTTTGCACCTGGTTGGGCTGCCAATGCTGGATTTCTGCCGCGTCGGCCATGTGGATCAGCGCCATGGAGCCATCCAGCTCGGCGCCCACCTTGAAGATACCCACCACGTTCAGCCGTTGCATGCGCGGTGTGATGCCACCTGGGGCGCTGCTGAGTTCCGGCACGATCAGGGTCAGCTTGTCGCCCACATTCAGGCGGAAGCGGCGTGCGGTGATATCGCCGACCACCACGCCGAACTCACCGGGCTTCAGGTCGTCCAGCTTGCCGCGCACAATGTGCTGGGTCACGATCGACACCTTGCCTTCCTGGGCCGGATCGATGCCGCTGATCTCGATCGGCTGCATGGCGCCCTTGTAGGAGAACATACCGTCCATCTGCGTGAAGGGTACGGCGGCGGTGACTTGCGGATTCTTCATCGCCGCGGCGGCCACCGGTTGCCAATCATCAATCGGCTTTACGCCGACGATGGTGGCGTGGGGCACCATGCCGAGGATGCGCGAGCTCATTTCGCGCTGGAAGCCGTTCATCACCGAGAGCACCACGATCATGGCCAATACGCCCAGGGCGAGGCCGATCATCGAGGTCATCGAGATAAACGAGACAAAACGGTTGCGGCGCTTGGCGCGGGTATAGCGCGTGCCGATGAAAATGGATAACGGTCTGAACATTCGCGTACACCGCCTGAAAAAATGAAAAAGCCCGACGCCAGGCGCCAGGCTTGAAACAGGTCAGATGGCGACCAGGTGACCTTCCTGCAGGTGCAACACGCGGTCCATCTGCCGGGCCATGCTCATGTCATGGGTCACCACCAGGAACGCGGTGCGCATCTGGGTGCTCAGTTCCAGCATCAAGTCCTTGATGCCCTGGGCGGTGTGGGAGTCGAGGTTGCCGGTAGGCTCGTCGAGCATCACCAGGCCCGGGTTGTTCACCAGGGCGCGGGCAATCGCCACACGCTGGCGCTCGCCGCCGGACAGTTCGGCCGGCTTGTGCTCCAGGCGGTGGCCGAGGCCGACGCGCTCCAGCAAGGCGGTGGCACGCTGGCGCGCTTCGGGGATCGCGGTCTTGCCGATCAACAGCGGCATGCACACGTTTTCCAGGGCGGTGAATTCCGGCAACAGGTGGTGGAACTGGTACACAAAGCCCAACGAACGGTTGCGCAGTTGCCCACGGGCCTTTTCATTCAACGCCGAAAGCTCTTCGCCGGCCAGCCACACGCTGCCCTGGGACGGCGTATCGAGGCCGCCCAGCAGGTTGAGTAAGGTACTTTTGCCGGAACCTGAACTGCCGACGATTGCCACGCGCTCGCCCGGGTGCAGTTCAAGTTGCAGGTTGGACAGCACCACCACAGACTCCGGGCCTTCCTCGTAGGATTTGCCCAGGTTGCGGCAGCTCAGGATTGCTTTTTCACTCATGCCCGATTCACTCATAACGTAATGCCTGTGCTGGCTGGGTACGTGCCGCGCGCCAGGCTGGATACAGGGTGGCAAGGAAGCTCAGGACCAACGCAGCGCCGCCCACCATCAGCACGTCCTGGGTTTGCACCTGGGACGGCAGGTAATCGATGAAGTAGACGTCAGCGTTGAGAAACTTGTGGCCGATCACTTTTTCTAGCAGGGCGATGGCGGCGCTGACGTTCAACGCGGCGAGGATGCCCACCGCCGTGCCGATCAAGGTGCCGACCACGCCGATCACGGTGCCCTGCACCATGAAGATCGCCATGATCTGCCCCGGCGTGGCGCCCAGGGTGCGCAGGATGGCGATATCGCCCTTCTTGTCGTTCACCACCATCACCAGCGTGGAAATGATGTTGAAGGCAGCAACCGCCACGATCAGCAGCAACAGCAGGCCGATCATGGCTTTTTCCATGCGGATGGCCTGGTACAGGTTGCCGTGGGTGCGGGTCCAGTCGCGGGCATAGTACTGCGACTCGCCCAGGTGCTGGGCGATTTCCCAGGCGCCGCGCGGCGCATCGAACAGGTCATTGAACTTCAGGCGCAGGCCCTGCACCTGGTCCGGCTGCCAGCGATGCAGGCGGGCCAGGTCGGTGAGGTTGGTCAGGCCGATGTAACCGTCGATCTCGCCGGCGCCGACATGGAAGGTGCCAACCACGGTAAAGCGCTTCATGCGCGGGAACATGCCGGCCGGGGTCACGGTGACTTCCGGAGCGACGAAGGTCAGCTTGTCACCGACGCCCACGTCGAGCTTGGCCGCGGCCTTGTCGCCGATGACGATGCCAAAACTGCCGGGCGCCAGGTCGTCGAGCTTACCCTGCAGCATGAACCGGTCGATGATCGAGACGTTGCGCTCCTGGGCCGGGTCGATGGCATTGAGCAGGATCTTCTGCACCTTGCCGTCGTTGGTCAGCAACCCCTGCATCTGGGTAAACGGCGCAACGGCCACCACCTTGGGGTTCTGCTTGACCTTGGCGGCCAGGCTTTGCCAGTCATCGATGGGCGCGTCGCCCTCGATGGTCGCGTGGGGCACCATGCCCAGCACGCGGGTACGCATCTCATGATCGAAGCCGTTCATCACCGACAGCACCACGATCATCACGACCACGCCCAGGGCGAGACCGATCATCGAGGTCAAGGAAATGAACGACACAAAATGATTGCGACGCTTTGCACGGGTATAACGCGTGCCAATAAATACGAAGAGAGGTCTGAACATGTCGGGGCTTGTTCGGAGGAAAAGAAGACGTCCCGGTGGCGGGGTCTGGTAAGCAGCTTTACACTCAGACCATTACCGTAACCTGGGGTTCGCCATGTCGACATTAGATGAAGAAGAGCGCCGCGAATACTACCGTATCGACGACATGATCGCACTTCAAATCAGCACATTGTCTGGCCCCGAAGCGGCGAGCAAGGAAGTGTTGCTGGATGATTCGCCGCTGTTCAACCTGCTGAGCGAACTGCACCTGAGCGAATTCGAAGCCCAGCACCTGCTGCGCCAGATCAGCGAGAAAGACCGCAGCCTGGCAGCGTTCCTCAAAGTGCAGAACAAACGCCTGGACCTGCTCAGCCAGGTCATGGCCCGCGGCCTGCTGAATGAAGTAGGCGCGCCGCAACCGGTGATTCTTTCCGAGGGCGGTATCGACTTCCAGCACCCTACCCCGCTGGCACCCGATACTCACCTGGCGGTCAAGCTGGTGCTGATGCCCCAGGCGCTCGGCCTGTTGCTGCGCGCGCGGGTGACCCATTGCGATCCCAAGGGCGACGGCTTTGCTGTGGGCACGGAATTCGAATCCATGACCGATGCCCAACGCCAGTTGCTGGCGCGCTACATCCTGCAGAAACAGGCGCAGGAACGGCGCCTGGCGCGAGAACAAAGTGACGCCCAGGACACCTGAATTCGTATGACCCCGCCAGATCACCTGGCGCAAAGGAGCAACTGTGACCCTGATCTACGGCCACCGCGGTGCCAAAGGCGAAGCACCGGAAAACACCCTGACCAGCTTTCAGGAGTGCCTCAAGCACGGCGTGCGCCGTTGCGAACTGGATTTGCACCTATCCATGGACGGCGAGCTGATGGTCATCCACGACCCGACCCTCAAGCGCACCGCCGACCGGCGCGGCAAAGTCGTCGAGTACTCGGCAGCCGACCTGGTGAAAATGGACGCGCGCAAAGGCGGCCCAGGCTGGGTCACCCCGTGCCCGATCCCGCGGCTGGAGGAGCTGTTCGAAAAGTGCGACTTCGATCACTGGCAACTGGAAGTCAAAAGCGCCTCGCGTACCCGTGCTGCGACCACCGTGCTGGCAATCCGTGAAATGGCCGTGCGTTTTGGCCTGATGGACAAGGTCACCGTGACGTCAAGCTCGCGGGAAGTGCTCAAGGCGGCGGTCGAACTCACCCCGGACCTGTCACGCGGCCTGGTCGCCGAATATGCCTGGCTCGACCCGTTGAAGGTCGCGCAGAACTATGGCTGTGAATACTTGGCGTTGAACTGGACGCTGTGCACCCCTGAGCGGCTGGAAAAAGCCCAGCGCCAGGGCCTGCACGTGTCCGTGTGGACAGTCAACGAACCCGCGCTGATGCGCAGGCTCGCCGACTTCGGCGTAGATAGCCTGATTACAGACTTTCCCGGTTTGGCCACTGCCACCCTCGGGAATTACTGAAATCGGTCTCCCCGGCCGGCTCAGGCCACCGGCCGGAGCCGCTCAAAAAAGCCGGTTGAGGCCGTCGTAGGCGGCCACCCGATAGGCTTCGGCCATCGTCGGGTAGTTGAAGGTGGTGTTGACGAAATACTTGAGGGTGTTGAGATCACCCGGCTGGCTCATGATCGCCTGGCCGATGTGCACGATCTCCGACGCCTGGTAGCCGAAGCAATGCACGCCGAGGACTTCCAGGGTTTCCCGGTGGAACAGGATCTTCAGCATGCCTTGCGGCTCACCGGCGATCTGCGCACGCGCCATGCTCTTGAAGAACGCCTTGCCCACTTCGTAAGGCACCTTGGCCTTGGTCAGCTCGTGCTCGTTCTTGCCGATGGAGCTGATCTCGGGAATCGTGTAGATCCCGGTCGGCACATCGTTCACGTAGCGCCAGCTGCCATTGTCGACGATGCTGCCGGCGGCCGAACGGCCCTGGTCATGGGCGGCGCTGGCCAGGCTGGGCCAGCCGATCACGTCACCGGCACCGTAGATATTGGTCACACAGGTGCGATAGTTCTCGTCCACTTCGATCTGGCCACGGCTGTTGACCTTGACCCCGATGTTTTCCATGCCCAGCTTGTCGGTGTTGCCGGTACGGCCGTTGCACCACAGCAAGGCGTCGGCCTTGATCTTCTTGCCGGACTTGAGGTGCAGGATCACCCCGTTGTCCAGGCCTTCGACCCGCTCGTACTCTTCGTTGTGACGCACGGTGATGTTGTTGTTGCTGAAGTGGTAGCTCAACGCCTGGGAGATTTCCGAGTCGAGGAAGCTGAGCAACTGGTCACGGTTGTCCACCAGTTCCACCAGCACACCCAGGCCGCTGAAGATCGAGGCGTACTCACAGCCAATCACGCCGGCGCCATAGATGATCAGTTTGCGCGGGGTGTGGCCCAGGCTGAGGATGGTGTCGCTATCGTAGATACGCGGGTGGTGGAAATCGATGTCCGCCGGACGATACGGGCGCGAGCCGGTGGCAATGATGATGTGCTTGGCCACCAGCTTCTCGACCACACCGTTGGCGCAGACCACTTCGACGGTTTGCTCATCGGCGAAGCTGCCGGTGCCGAAGAACAGGTCGACGCGGTTACGGGCGTAATAGCCGGTGCGCGAGGCGACTTGCTTGGAGATGACTTTTTCGGCGCTCTTCAATACATCCGGGAACGAGAACCAACGTGGCTCGCCAATGGCCCGGAACATCGGGTTGGTATTGAATTGCATGATCTGGCGCACCGAGTGACGCAACGCCTTGGACGGGATGGTACCCAGGTGGGTGCAGTTGCCGCCGACCTGGCGACGGCTATCGACCATCGCCACCTTGCGCCCTGCTTTGGCAGCGTTCATCGCCGCACCTTCTCCAGCTGGGCCGGAACCCAGTACCACCACGTCGTAGTTGTAGACAGCCATGCGTACTCCTCAGAACAGGCCAGGCGTACGGTTGGACGCCGGGCTAAATCATGCCGCGGCCAGCGGGCATGAAGGACAATTTGGCTCAAGTGTGTGAACCGGGGCACAGTCTATAGAAGGCCGAGCGCCGCGAACATTAACCCTTGGTCGCGTCGTAGGCCAGTGTTGCCATACTACAGGACGCAAATCAGCGCCGATTTCGGAATGAGCATTATGCGACAACTCTCATCTGTTTAATGTGTCGACTGAGCCATCGCTATCGGGGGCAAGCCCCCTCCCACATTGTCATGTGTACGCAAATCACACTGTGGAGGCCCTCCAGGCAACACAAAATCCACAGCCATAAAAAAGCCCCGAACCAGTCGGGGCTTTCTCATTCAGCCCAAAGGCTTAGCGCGGGAACGCAGGCGGGTTGACCCCAGCCATGTCTTCCATCACGCGAACCACCTGGCAGCTGTAGCCGAACTCGTTGTCGTACCACACGTACAGCACAACGCGGTTGTCCTGGGTGATGGTCGCTTCGGCATCCACCACACCGGCGTGGCGCGAGCCGACGAAGTCGGTGGAGACCACTTCCTGGGAATTGACGAAGTCGATTTGCTTGTGCAGATCGGAGTGCAGCGCCATGTAGCGCAGGTACTCGTTCATCTCTTCACGGGTGGCGGCTTTCTCAAGGTTCAGGTTGAGAATGGCCATCGACACGTTTGGCGTCGGTACGCGGATCGCGTTACCGGTCAGCTTGCCGGCCAGCTCAGGCAGGGCCTTGGCAGCAGCGGTGGCAGCACCGGTCTCGGTGATCACCATGTTCAACGCGGCGCTGCGACCACGGCGATCGCCCTTGTGGAAGTTGTCGATCAGGTTCTGGTCGTTGGTGTACGAGTGAACGGTTTCAACGTGGCCGTTGACGATGCCGAACTTGTCATTCACCGCCTTGAGCACCGGCACGATGGCGTTGGTGGTGCAGGACGCGGCGGAGACGATCTTGTCGTCAGCGGTGATTTCAGCGTGGTTGATACCGTGCACGATGTTCTTGAGCTTGCCTTTGCCAGGCGCGGTCAGCACAACGCGGTCGATACCCGGGCAAGCCAGGTGCTGGCCCAGGCCCTCGGCATCACGCCATACGCCGGTGTTGTCCACCAGCAGGGCGTCCTGGATGCCGTACTGGGTGTAATCCACCTCAGTCGGGTTCTTCGCGTAGATCACCTGGATCAGGTTACCGTTGGCGGTGATGGTGTTGTTTTCTTCATCGATGGTGATGGTGCCGTTGAACGAACCGTGTACCGAATCGCGACGCAGCAGGCTGGCGCGTTTGGTCAGGTCATTCTCGGCGCCTTTGCGCACCACGATGGCACGCAGGCGCAGGCCGTCGCCGCCACCGGTTTTCTCGATCAGGATGCGCGCCAGCAGGCGGCCGATACGCCCGAAGCCGTACAGCACTACGTCGGTACCTTTGCGAGGGGCGGCGTTTTGCTGGCCAACCACATCGGCCATTTCTTCACGCACGAACTGCTCGGCGCTACGGCCGGCACCTTCCTTGCGGAACTTGTAGGCCAGCTTGCCCAAGTCTACCGAGGCCGCGCCGAGCTTGAGCTCGCTCATGGCCTTGAGCAGTGGGAATGTTTCGTGGACGGAGAGTTCGCTGTCGTCGGCGGAGCGATGGCGCGCAAAGCGGTGCGCCTTGAGAATCGCGATGACAGACTGGTTGATCAGGCTGCGGCCATAGATCGAGCTCACCACATTGTTATTGCGGTACAGCTGGCCGATAAGCGGAATCATCGCTTCTGCGAGTGCTTCACGGTCGATCCATTCACCAAGACACTGGTCGGGCTTCTGAGTCACGGGAACCTTCCACATGTAGGGGCTGAAAAAAGGGGCTACATTATGTCGCCCGGCTGCACGATGAGCAATGCGCGAGGGGCAACAAAAAGCCCTTGCAAAAAATTACCACCGCGCTACAGCCCAGGAAATACGCGGGTTCCAGAAGGCCACTAGTTGAGCAGACGGGTCGACTTGTCCGTAACCCTCCTAAACATTCGCGCTTTTTGGCACTACATATTGAGTCAAAACCCGGCATTGTTTGTCTTAGCCACTACATTTCCTACAAACCGTAATAGGCACAGTCAGCAACTGACAGGCGGCACCTCGGGCCGTTACAATTACCGACTTTGTCGCAACGCTTGGAGCTCAACCTTCCGTGCCCGTTCTGCGTCTACCGCTTCTCCCTGCCGCGGCAGGTAAACAGCACTGGGGCAACCTGCCCGGTGCCGCCCTGAGCCTGGCCATTGCCGAGGCTGCCAGCGCAGCCAAGCGCTTTACCCTGCTGCTCACCGCCGACAGCCAAAGTGCCGAACGGCTGGAGCAGGAGCTGAGCTTCTTCGCCCCGGATTTGCCGGTGCTGCATTTTCCCGACTGGGAAACCCTGCCCTACGACCTGTTCTCGCCGCACCAGGACATCATCTCCCAGCGCATCGCCAGCCTGTACCGCCTGCCGGAACTGGCCCACGGCGTGCTGGTGGTGCCGATCACCACCGCCCTGCATCGCCTGGCGCCGACCAAGTTCCTGCTCGGCAGCAGCCTGGTGCTGGATATCGGCCAGAAGCTTGACGTAGAACAGATGCGCACGCGCCTGGAAGCCAGCGGCTACCGCTGCGTCGACACGGTGTACGAGCACGGTGAGTTCGCAGTGCGCGGCGCCCTGATCGACCTGTTCCCGATGGGCAGCAAGTTGCCGTATCGCATCGACCTGTTCGATGACGAAATCGAGACCTTGCGCACCTTCGATCCGGAAAACCAGCGCTCCATCGACAAGGTCGACTCGATCAAGCTGCTGCCGGCGCGGGAATTCCCGCTGCAAAAAGATGCGGTGACGCGCTTCAAGGCGCGCTTTCGTGAGCGCTTTGACGTGGATTTCCGTCGCTGCCCAATCTTCCAGGACTTAAGCAGCGGGATTACCCCGGCGGGTATCGAGTACTACCTGCCGCTGTTTTTCGACGAAACCTCCACCCTCTTCGACTACCTGCCCCAGGACACCCAAGTGTTCTCGCTGCCAGGCATCGAACAGGCGGCGGAAAATTTCTGGAACGATGTGCGCAACCGCTATGAGGAACGCCGCGTCGATCCGTCCCGGCCTTTATTGCCGCCCGCCGAACTGTTCCTGCCGGTGGAAGACTGCTTCGCCCGCCTGAAAAACTGGCCGCGTGTAGTTGCCAGCCAGCAGGATGTGGACGCCGGCAGTGGCCGTGAGCGCTTCCCGGCGGGGATGCTGCCGGACCTGGCGATCCAGGCCAAGGCCACCCAACCGCTGGAAGCCCTGTCCAACTTCCTCGGTGACTTTCCCGGCCGCGTGCTGTTTACCGCCGAATCCGCCGGGCGTCGCGAAGTACTGCTGGAGCTGTTGGAACGCCTGAAACTGCGGCCGAAGACCGTCGACAGTTGGCCTGACTTTGTCGCCAGTAAAGAGCGCCTGGCGATCACCATCGCGCCGTTGGACGAAGGGCTGCTGCTGGACGACCCCGCCCTCGCCCTGATCGCCGAAAGCCCGCTGTTCGGCCAGCGTGTGATGCAGCGCCGTCGCCGTGAGAAGCGCGCAGACGCCAACAATGATGCGGTGATCAAGAACCTCACCGAACTGCGCGAAGGCGCGCCGGTGGTGCATATCGACCACGGCGTCGGTCGCTACCTGGGCTTGCAGACCCTGGAGATCGACAACCAGGCCGCCGAATTTCTCACCATGGAATACGCCGAAGGCGCCAAGCTCTACGTGCCAGTGGCCAGCCTGCACCTGATCGCCCGCTATACCGGCAGCGACGATGCCCTGGCGCCGTTGCACCGCCTGGGCTCCGAGACCTGGCAGAAAGCCAAGCGCAAGGCCGCCGAACAGGTGCGCGATGTCGCCGCCGAATTGCTCGACATCTATGCCCGCCGTGCGGCCCGCGAAGGCTATGCCTTCGCCGACCCGAAAGCCGACTACGCCACCTTCAGCGCCGGCTTCGCCTTCGAAGAAACCCCGGACCAGCAGACCACCATCGAAGCGGTGCGCGCCGACATGCTCGCGCCCAAGCCGATGGACCGCCTGGTGTGTGGCGACGTGGGCTTCGGCAAAACCGAAGTGGCGATGCGCGCAGCCTTCATTGCGGTACACGGCGGCAAGCAAGTGGCGATCCTGGTGCCGACCACCCTGCTCGCCCAGCAACATTACAACAGCTTCCGCGACCGCTTTGCCGACTGGCCGGTGACCGTTGAGGTGATGAGCCGTTTCAAGTCCGCCAAGGAGGTGAACGCCGCCATCGCCGACCTGGCCGAAGGCAAGATTGATATCGTCATCGGCACCCACAAGCTGCTGTCGGACGATGTGAAGATCAAGAACCTGGGCCTGGTGATCATCGACGAAGAACACCGCTTCGGTGTGCGCCAGAAAGAACAGCTCAAGGCCCTGCGCAGTGAAGTCGACATTCTTACCCTGACCGCCACGCCGATTCCGCGCACGCTGAACATGGCGGTTTCGGGCATGCGCGACCTGTCGATCATCGCTACGCCGCCGGCGCGTCGCCTGTCGGTGCGCACCTTTGTAATGGAACAGAACAAGAGCACGGTCAAGGAAGCACTGCTGCGCGAACTGCTGCGTGGCGGCCAGGTGTACTACCTGCACAACGATGTGAAGACCATCGAGAAATGTGCCGCCGACCTCGCCGAGCTGGTGCCCGAAGCACGCATCGCCATCGGCCACGGGCAGATGCGCGAGCGCGAACTCGAACAGGTGATGAGCGACTTCTATCACAAGCGCTTCAACGTGCTGATCGCCTCGACCATCATCGAGACCGGCATCGACGTGCCGAGCGCCAACACCATCATCATCGAGCGCGCCGACAAGTTCGGCCTGGCCCAGCTGCACCAGCTGCGCGGGCGCGTCGGGCGCAGTCACCACCAGGCGTATGCCTACCTGCTCACGCCGCCGCGCCAGCAGATTACCGGCGACGCGGAAAAGCGCCTGGAAGCGATTGCCAATACACAGGACTTGGGTGCCGGCTTTGTACTGGCGACCAACGATCTGGAAATCCGTGGCGCCGGCGAACTGCTCGGTGACGGCCAGAGCGGCCAGATCCAGGCGGTCGGCTTCACCCTGTATATGGAGATGCTCGAACGCGCAGTGAAAGCCATCCGCAAGGGCGAGCAACCGAACCTCGACCAACCCCTGGGCGGCGGCCCGGAGATCAACCTGCGCCTGCCGGCGTTGATTCCCGAAGACTACCTGCCGGATGTGCATGCACGGCTGATCCTGTACAAGCGCATTGCCTCGGCGACTGACGAAGAAGGTCTCAAGGACCTGCAAGTGGAAATGATCGACCGCTTCGGCCTGCTGCCGGAACCGACCAAGAACCTGGTGCGCCTGACCCTGCTCAAGTTGCAGGCCGAGCAGTTGGGTATCAAGAAGGTCGACGCCGGACCGCAAGGCGGACGCATCGAATTCGAAGCGCAGACGCCGGTAGACCCATTGGTGCTGATCAAGCTGATCCAGGGCCAGCCTAATCGCTACAAGTTCGAAGGGGCTACGCTGTTCAAGTTCATGGTGCCGATGGAACGTGCCGAAGAACGCTTCAATACCCTGGAGGCGCTGTTTGAGCGCCTCCTTCCGAAATCCGCTTGAAGGACGCCGCCATGCGCCTGTTCCGCATTCTGAGCCTGTTGTTGCTGGTACTTGCGCCGTCGGCATTTGCCGACAGCCTGTACCAGGTGGAAATGATCCTGGTACGCCAGAATGCCGAGCCGGTGATCAACAGTCGCGCCGCACCGGAAAACTGGGATGAAGGTGCGCCGCGCCTGGGCGAACGGATGAGCCCGCCGCGCCTGGGCAATATCGTCGACAAGCTGCGTGCCGATGCCAACTACACGGTGCTCGCCCACAAGGCCTGGGAACAGAACCTGGGCGAGCAGCCGGTCAAAGTCGCGATCACCGACGGCCAGGAGCAATTCGGCCAGTTCCCCATCGAAGGTGTGTTGAGCCTGCAATTGGGGCGCTTTACCGATATCGACGCGGATTTCTGGATCAACCAGTTCGACAATAACGGCAGCGTGATTACCAGCGAACACCTGAGCCAGAAAGACGTGCGCACCAAGAACAACCAGCTCAACTACCTGGACGGCGGTCACCTGGCGCTGCTGATCAAGATCACCTCGCTGACCGCCAAGCCACCCAGCGCTCCACCGCCCGACCTTCAGGACTGATCCAGCGCCATGCCCCTGACGTCGTCACTGACCAAACCCCTGGCCCCTTCGTGGGCCAATCGCTTTAAAGAGCAAAGCCTTGAGCGCGGACGGCGCTACGCCCTGGAAAACCGCGTACGCATCGTCGAGTGCGGCGACAGCACCATCATCGCCAGCTGCGAAGGCTCGGGTGGCAATGTGTACCGCCAGACCATCTCGCTGCGCGAGTCGGCCAAGGGCATGCTGATCCTGGTGGACAGCCGTTGTACGTGCCCGGTGCATACCAACTGCAAACATATCGCAGCGGTGCTGCTCAAGGTCCAGGAAACCCTGGCCTACCCGGCGGCGGCCCAGGATGCCGAACTGTTGGAGAAGCTCCAGGCCGTACTGGATAACCGCGTGGTGTTGCCACAGGTGGTGATGGACGATGTACATCCGGTGCCACGCTTGTGGCTGGCCAGTGTGGAGTTCAGCGCGTTCGAGCCGCGCAACGGCAAGATGCAGCGCTATATCCAGCATCGTGCGGCGCTGTCATTCAACTACCTGGGCAACTATGTCAGCGGGCAAAAAAATGCCGACATTATCGTGCGCCAGGAAACTCAGAGCCTGCGCATCAGGCGCCATCCCGAGCTGGAGCAATCCTATCGCGAGCAACTGCGCCTGCTCGGCTTCAAGATCGCCACGCGCCAGAGCAAGGCCCTGCCGGAAAGTGCCGGCGAGCTGTTCGAGATGGTCAACGACAGCGCCTGGCTGAACTTCACGCTCAACTCATCGCCAACGCTGCGGGCCGAGGGCTGGGAGCTGCAAATTGATGAAGACTTCGGTTTCGACCTGAGCCCGGTGGACGACTGGTACGCCAGCGTCGATGAAGCACCCGAGCGTGACTGGTTCGACCTGGAGCTGGGCATCATCGTCAATGGCGAGCGGTTGAGCCTGCTGCCGATCCTGTTGAACCTGATGCGCTCCCACACCGAGATCCTCAACCCGGAAAAACTCGCAAGGCGCCGCGATGATGAACTGATCCTGGTGAATATTCCCGGGCTGCCCAACGGCCACGGCCCGCTGCAAGTGGCGCTGCCCTACGGGCGCTTGAAGCCGGTGCTGGCGACTCTCGGCGAGTTCTACCTGCAGGAAACCGGCACCACGACGTTGCGCCTGGCCAAGGCCGACGCGATCAGGCTCAACCCGCTGGAAGACCTGCCGTTGCAATGGGAAGGCGGCGAGAAGATCCGCAACTTCGCCCAACGCCTGCGGGACATCAAGGACTTCACCTGCGTCGCGCCCGAGGGCCTGAACGCAACCTTGCGCCCCTATCAACTGGAAGGCTTGAGCTGGATGCAGTCACTGCGCCAGTTGGAAGTGGGTGGGATTCTCGCGGACGACATGGGCCTGGGCAAAACCCTGCAAACCCTGGCGCATATTCTCACCGAGAAAATCGCCGGGCGCCTTGATCGGCCCTGCATGGTCGTGATGCCCACCAGCCTGATTCCGAACTGGCTCGACGAAGCTGCGCACTTCACCCCGCAACTGCGGGTGCAGGCACTGTACGGCGCAGGGCGCAAGAAACACTTCGCCAACCTGCACGACTACGACCTGCTGCTGACCACCTATGCCCTGCTGCCCAAGGACATCGACACGCTCGCCGCCCTGCCCTTGCATGTATTGATCCTGGATGAAGCGCAGTACATCAAGAACCCGTCCAGCAAGGCCGCCCAGGCCGCACGCGAGCTGAATGCCCGCCAGCGCCTGTGCCTGAGCGGCACGCCATTGGAAAACCACTTGGGTGAACTGTGGTCGCTGTTCCACTTCCTGTTACCGGGTTGGCTGGGCGACGTGAAGAGCTTCAACCGTGATTACCGCGTGCCGATTGAAAAACGCGCCAGTGACGTGCGCTTGCAGCACCTCAACGGTCGAATCAAACCCTTCCTGCTGCGCCGCACCAAGGAACAGGTGGCGACCGAATTGCCACCCAAGACTGAAATCATCCACTGGGTCGACCTCAACGAGGCCCAGCGCGACGTGTACGAAACCATGCGGCTGGCCATGGATAAAAAGGTCCGCGATGAGATCACCCGCAAGGGCGTGGCGCGTAGCCAGATCATCATTCTTGAAGCCCTGCTCAAGCTGCGCCAGGTGTGCTGCGACCTGCGCCTGGTCAACGATGCCAGCCTGGCGGTGCGTGGCAGCAGCTCGGGTAAGCTCGACAGCCTGATGGAAATGCTCGACGAGCTGTTTGCCGAGGGCCGGCGAATACTGTTGTTTTCCCAGTTCACCTCAATGCTGAGCCTGATCGAGATCGAGCTGAATAAACGCGGGATTGCCTATGCACTGCTGACCGGTCAGACCCGTGACCGGCGCACACCGGTAAAGGATTTCCAGAGCGGCAAGCTGCAGATCTTTCTAATCAGCTTGAAGGCCGGTGGCGTGGGCTTGAACCTGACCGAAGCCGACACCGTGATTCATTACGACCCGTGGTGGAACCCGGCCACGGAAAACCAGGCCACTGACCGTGCGTACCGTATCGGGCAGGAAAAGCCGGTGTTTGTGTACAAGATGATTGCGCGGGGCACGGTGGAGGAGAAAATCCAGCACCTGCAAAAGGAGAAATCCGACCTGGCGGCGGGCGTGCTGGATGGGCGTACGACTGGGGATTGGCAGTTGGGTAATGAAGAGATTGAGGCGTTGTTTGCGCCACTGCCCAACAAGCAAGAAAAGCGCTGACTGCTCCATCGCCATCGGGGGCAAGCCCCCTCCCACATTTTGATTTGTGAATAGATTCAAGTGTGGGAGCGGGCTTGCTCGCGAAGGGCGCGCCGCGATTTTCAGCCAGGTAAAGGTGCAAACAGCGCCTCAATATCCCGCTGCTCCAGCTTCCAACCCGCACTGGCGCCACCTTCCAGCACCCCATCGGCCAACGCGGCCTTCTCCAACTGCAACGCCTGAATCTTCTCCTCGACCGTGCCCCGCGCAATCATCTTGTACACAAACACCGGCTTTTCCTGGCCTATACGATAAGCTCGGTCAGTAGCCTGGTTCTCCACTGCCGGGTTCCACCACGGGTCGTAATGAATCACCGTATCGGCCGCCGTCAGGTTCAAGCCCGTACCGCCCGCTTTCAGGCTGATCAAGAACAACGGTGTCTTGCCGTCCTGGAAGTTCTTCACTGGCGTACGTCGGTCAAGGGTGTCTCCAGTCAGGATCGAATACTCAAGCCCACGCTGCTTGAGCTCTTCTTCAATCAACGCCAGCATCGAGGTGAATTGCGAGAACAACAAAATCCGCCGCCCCTCGCTGAGTAACTCTTCCAGCATCTCCATCAAGTTGCCCAACTTGCCGGCGCCGGCCTTGGCAGCCTTAGTCACCGGTGCAGACTTGACCAGCCGCAAGTCACAGCACACCTGGCGCAGTTTGAGCAGGGCTTCAAGAATGATGATCTGGCTGCGGGCCACGCCATGCCGACTGATTTCGTCGCGCACCTTTTTATCCATTGCCACGCGCACCGTTTCGTAAACATCCCGCTGTGCATCACTCAGCTCGACCCAGTGCACGATTTCTGTCTTGGGCGGTAATTCCGTCGCGACCTGCTCCTTTTTACGTCGCAACAGGAACGGTTTGATACGCGCGCTGAGGTGCTGCATACGCTGCGCATTACCGTGTTTCTCGATGGGCGTACGGTAATCACGATTAAAGGTTTTGCTGTCGCCCAACCAGCCCGGTAACAGGAAGTGGAACAGCGACCACAGCTCACCCAAGTGGTTTTCCAAAGGCGTACCGCTCAAGCATAAACGCTGACCGGCCTCCAACTGACGAGCAGCCTGGGCCGCTTTGCTGTTGGGGTTCTTGATGTTTTGCGCTTCGTCCAGGATCAGCACGCTCCAGCGCTGAGGCTGCAGGACTTCAAGGTCCCGTGGCAACAGTGCATAGGTGGTGAGTACCAGGTCGTAATCGGTCAAGCGCGTGAAGTCAGCCTGACGCTGCGCACCGTGCAGTGCCAGGACTTTGAGCTGTGGCGTAAAACGCGCAGCTTCGTCCATCCAGTTCGGGATCAAGCTGGTGGGCATTACCGCCAGTGCAGGCGCCTGTAAACGGCCAGACTGCTTTTCGCAGAGCAGATGGGCGAGCGCCTGCAGGGTTTTGCCAAGCCCCATGTCGTCACCCAGAATACCGCCGACTTCCAGCTCGCGCAGGGTTTGCATCCAGTTCAGCCCTTCGAGCTGATAGCCGCGCAGTTCGGCGTTCAGGCCCCGAGGAGCCGGCACATGAACGTGAATGGAGTCTTTAAGGCGCTTGGCGAAATCACGCAGTCGCTCGCCGCCCTGCCAGACCAAGGGTAGTGCATCCAGATTACTGAGCCGTGCCGCATCCGGCGCACTCAGCCGCAGTGCATCGCCTTCTGGTGCACGCAGGTAGAGTTCGCCGAGGGTCGCCATCAGGGGTTTGATACGACCGTAGGGCAGCGCGACTTTGGTATGAGTGCGGGTGCCAAGACTGACCAACACGCGCTCCTGATCATCACGCTCGGCCATGTAGGCGGCGTCAAGCAGTTTGGGTTGACGACGCATCAAGTCTAATACGATTGGCAGCAGGCTGTGACGCTCGCCGTTGACCTCAATGCCCAGCTCAAGGTCAAACCACTCGTGGCCGGGCGACTCTTCGATGTCCGCGTACCAGCCGTCTACAGCCTCCACATCGTAATAAAACCCCGGATGGATGACGACGTCCCATCCTGCCTCACGCAAAACCGACAGCCCGCTCTCAACAAACGCCAGCCAGGCTTCATCATTGGGTAGATCGAACATCTCTCCTGCACTGGCAGGCAGCGCACGGGTTTTACGATTGACCGTTTTGAAGCCGATTTTTGTGAGCGTCTTGCGCAGGGCTTTTTCAGCCGCCGGCTTGCGTTGAATGCGCTGGGTTTCGGTGCCGTTGAGAAACAGGATGTCTTCAGTGCCCTTGCCGCTGACCAGGCTGGTGTCGTAACGGAAAGCCAAGGCAGCGCGGTGTTCCAGGATGGGCATTCGTCGATAGTCGGTCTGGCTGTAGACGTAGGATTCGTCGCTTCCCAAGGTGAGGCAGCCTTGTGGTTCCAGCGTATCCACGACGCGCTCGGTCAGCTCACGTGGCGGAGGAATGGCTTGGGACACCACACTGAGCCGATGACTGAACATCGCCACCTGATCAGCTGGAATCACGGGCAGGCCACATAAATGTATCGCCAGGTTCTCATCCACCCCAGGCTCAAGCACGCCCAACTGCATGTTGTCCAAGTCCAGATAATGGAGCGGCTTGAGAGGCAATACTTCGTCCAGTTCACGACCATTGCTGAGCCATTCAGGACAATAATTGCCGTCAGGCATCACGGCCCAATTGAAACGAGCGGCACGGACAGGCCCCGGGTTAAGCGCTAACCCAGCATCCAAATCAAAGAACAGACGCTGGGTTTTCAACGCCAGCTGGAGTATTTCGGCGCCCGCCTCACCCGCTAACTGAAAAGTGCTGCCGTAGCTCAGGTAAGGACGGCTCAACATGAGCAAGCGACCAAGGCTTATATCCAGCTCATGCATATAAGCGGGAGTACGCCGCAATATTTCATCCATCGAGTGCAGCGGCTTGATATCGCTGTAGTCACCTTTCTTCGTCACGCGTGCCCGATATACCTCCAGTGACCACCTCATTGAATAAGCATCGGGGGCGAGTTGGTACAGCAAACAGGTACCGGTGTTCTTGTGTTGTACATCATCGGCAGATGTGGGCTTGGGGATACTCTCAAGCCAGTTTTCGAGCTGCGGGCTCAGACGGTCAGCCACCTGCTTTTTCGGGGCGTTCAGCTCGTCATACAGCACGGTCAACGTAAACAAGGTCGCAGCGGCGTGCTTGCAATTGATCGCCACCGGGCAGGAACACACACACCTGATACCCGTCCAACGGGATGCTGCACCCTCCAGGGTAATCGCCAGGGTATAGACATTACGGCCAGACCCCTTGCACTGTGCAATCAGCCTGTCATGTCCGAATTCTTTTATTTCAAGACGATGTTCGCCAGCATACTCAAACCCACGCTCCAACGAACGAGGGTCAAAGTATTCCTGCCAATCCAACTCGACGATACGTGCAATCAGGTCATTCATGGAACAGAACTCTATAGCGGTCAGCAGCGAGATTTAAAGCAGGGCGACTCCTACTAAGCGGTAAGAGATAGCTACAGCTACATTCAGATACTTCTTACACCAAGCTTCTAACAGCACAGGCACCGTTTACTCAATCAGCTGAGCGTCCCGCAACGCTGTGAGAGCCGTCAACCAGCGCGGATCCTGTTTGTAATCAGTTGACGCAACCGCCTGCCCACGCATACGCGCAATCCGTGCCGACGGCGTGACCTTCATCCGCTGCGCGGCGGTGAGTGCCAGCTCGGCAGCCGCGCGGTCATTGCATACCAGCCCCATATCACAACCCGCCGTCAGCGCCGCCTCGATCCGACTGGCCGCATCGCCGACCACATGGGCGCCCGCCATGGACAGGTCATCACTGAAAATAACCCCGTCGAACTGCAACTCGCCGCGCAGGATGTCCTGCAACCAGCGGCGCGAGAAGCCGGCGGGCTGGCTGTCCACCTGCGGGTAGATCACGTGCGCGGGCATCACTGCGGCCAATTTCTTGCTCAAGCGTGCGAAGGGCACCAGGTCATTGGCGCGAATTTGTTCCAGGCTGCGCTCGTCATTGGGAATGGCGACGTGAGAATCGGCCTCGGCCCAACCGTGCCCGGGGAAGTGCTTGCCCGTGGCGGCCATACCGGCGCCGTTCATGCCACGGATAAAGGCGCCAGCGAGGACGGCGGCACGCTCGGGGTCGCCTTCGAAGGAGCGAGTGCTGACCACGGCGCTGCGTTGGTAGTCGAGGTCCAGTACCGGGGCGAAACTCAAGTCGAGACCCACAGCCAGTACTTCGGTGGCCATGATCCAGCCGCACTGTTCTGCCAGGTATTCAGCGTTGGGGTTATCGGCCAGCGCACGCATGGCCGGCAAGCGCACGAAGCCTTGGCGCAGGCGCTGTACGCGGCCACCTTCCTGGTCGACCGCCAGCAGCAGGTCCGGGCGCACTGCACGAATCGCCGCGCTCAACTCGCGAACCTGGCGTGGGTGCTCGATATTGCGCGCAAAAATGATCAGGCCGCCCACCTCCGGTTGGCGCAACAGATGGCGATCCTCGGCCGTCAGCCAGGTGCCGGCCACGTCGACCATCAAAGAACCTTGCAGGGCAGCAGTCATAAACCTTCCTTAAATAACGCACACAACCCGTCGCCCTTACCAGACACGGCAAGCACGACGGGTTGCGAATAGATAGCTGAAATCGGCATGGCGGCTAGCTTAGCGGATGCAAGCGGCCACGCACACCCGGGGGCAGTCAAACCTTGGCGGCGGTCGGTGCGCTCTTGCTGCGTGGGCGCAACTGGGCAGCGGCCATGGCCGGGTCGGTGACGCCGGTTTCGGCGCGCATGCCGGCAGCGAGGAATGGCACCATCAGCCGCATTACCTGCTCGATGGAGGTGTTCACCCCGAAATCGGTCTCGGCAATTGCTCGCAATGCCTTGATACCGGACATGCTGAAAGCCGCGGCGCCGAGCATGAAATGCACGCGCCAGAACAGTTCGATAGGCGGAATACGCGGGGCGGCTTCGTTGACCAGCAACATATAGCGGCGGAACACCTTGCCGTACATGTCTTCCAGGTAACGCCGCAGGTGGCCCTGGCTCTGGCTGAACGCCAGGCCCAACAAACGCATGAAGATTGACAGGTCGTTGCCGCTGCGTGGCTGCACGACCAACGCTTGCTCAACGAGGATTTCCAGCAGGTCTTCCAGGCTCGGCTTGTGATCGGTCTTGGCCTGACGACGCTCCAGCTCACGGTCAAGACTGGCGCAGAATGGCCCCAGAAAGCGCGAAAACACTGCCTGGATCAGGGCCTTTTTTGAGCCGAAATGGTAGTTCACCGCGGCAAGGTTGACCCCAGCCTTGCTAGTGATCAGCCGCAGTGAGGTTTCAGCAAATCCTTTTTCCGCGAACAACTGCTCGGCAGCATCGAGAATGCGTTCAACGGTTTCCGACTGGGCCATGGCTACTCCGCCTGACAAACACTTGTTTGAAACATACGTTTCAGAGTATGTCTTGTCAAGCCTGCGGGTTCGTTTTCCGGCCGGATAGTCATCACGCGCATGGCTATTTAACCACATCCCTCTCGCTCTGTAGGGAGCACTATTTCTGGGCCGTAGGAAGGATGACGCACGACCGTCCAGCGGAGCCGATGAAAAGGATGATTGCCAAGCGCAGTCCACTGTATATAATCCCAGTCACTGTATAAAAAGACAGAGCGATCAACATGCTAAAACTGACGCCACGCCAAGCTGAGATTCTGGCTTTTATCAAGCGTTGCCTTGATGACAATGGTTACCCGCCGACCCGTGCGGAGATTGCCCTGGAATTGGGATTCAAGTCCCCGAACGCCGCAGAGGAGCACCTCAAGGCTCTCGCCCGCAAAGGCGCGATCGAGATGACCCCGGGTGCCTCGCGGGGTATTCGAATCCCTGGCTTCGAAGCCAAGGCCGACGAATCGACATTGCCGATCATCGGTCGCGTCGCCGCCGGTGCGCCGATCCTGGCGCAGCAGCACGTCGAGGAATCCTGCAATATCAACCCGACCTTCTTCCATCCTCGCGCCGACTACCTGTTGCGCGTGCACGGCATGAGCATGAAGGACGTGGGCATTTTCGATGGCGACCTGCTGGCCGTCCACACCACCCGCGAAGCCCGCAATGGCCAGATCGTCGTGGCCCGTATCGGCGATGAAGTCACCGTCAAGCGCTTCAAGCGTGAAGGCAGCAAGGTCTGGCTGCTGGCCGAGAACCCTGAGTTTGCCCCGATCGAAGTCAACCTGAAAGACCAGGACCTGGTGATCGAAGGCTTGAGTGTCGGCGTCATTCGCCGCTAAAGGAGGCATCATGCAGCTCGTGCACACCCCACAACACACCCAACTGTCGCTCTTCGAGGCCTTCATGGCCCAACCCCTTGCGCCCATCCTCAACGAAACGGTCGAGGCCCCCTGGGGCGGCGAACCTGAGGCGTTCAGTGAATTGTCGTTGCGCGGTGCGGCTGGGAGCTGCCTGAACCTGCTGGCTCCCATCTTGCGCGAATTGAGCGAAGACAAGGACGCACGCTGGCTGACGCTGATCGCCCCGCCCGCCAGCCTGACACAGGCTTGGCTGCGGGAGGCCGGCCTCAACCGCGAGCGCATCCTGTTGCTGCAACCACGCGGAACGCAGAGCGCCCAACAGCTGACCTGCGAAGCCTTGCGCCTGGGTCGTAGTCATACGGTAGTGAGTTGGCTGAATCCGCTGAATGCCAGCGCCAAGCAACAGTTGATCAGTGCCGCACGCACGGGTGATGCACAGAGCTTGAATATTCGCTTGGGATAGAGGGGGCTTGTGGTGGCGAGCGAGCTTGTTATCGGGGCTCAGTGAAGAACCCGCGGGCCATCGTCTTTCTCAGGCTCGCCTTCCGCCAGACGACCTGCCATCTGCACGCCCACGCTCAACATGGCCTTGGCCACTTCCACATGCTGACCTTGCAGGAACACTTTGGCATCTTCGGAGAAATCCAGAATGACTAGAGAACCTTCGTCCTCAGCTCGGCGCAGTTCGATTCGGCCATCAGGCAGTTCAACAATTTCCAGAAAGGACGTTGGCATAAAAGTCTGTTCTCCACGAAAGGCCGGGATTATATCAGTCATCCACCCAGCCTCGCAGGGTAACTGGGCAGGTTTCTTTACCGCGTGATGAATGGTGCCGGGCAAGTGCCCACTTTCAGCACTCGTTCAAACCCTCACGAAACCGCAGCGCCATCTTTTTCAGCTCCTGGCGCCAGCTTTCCAACTCTTCGCGGCTCAGGGGCTTGGGCTCATCCTGTTCCAACGCCACGGCGACGATCAGCGGCTGGGTGACATCGCCTTTGGGCACATGAGGAATACGCGGCGGCTGAAAAATATCTGCATGCGCCTTGAGCAACCGCGCCACCCAACTGTCAGGGCTCTGGGTCATTTCCACCAGCTCTGCCAACTCAGGGATCGCCATGGATTCCAGCACTTCGTGATTCATGATCATTTCCGCTCTGGGCGAGCCGGCCTGGGGCAAGCGATAGAACCCTGCGATTTCATGACACAAACCCAGCAAAGCGCCATACAGATGGAACAAGGCCGCCTCGCGCCCCGCCTGGACCAGCGCGATGGCGTTCATCTCCTTCCCTTCCTCGGCCCGACCAAGGGCCTCCAGGGACAAACCCGCGAAGTAAATTTTCTGATTGGTACGGGTATAGAGTTCGTTGGCCATGACGGCAATCTCCACAACGAATAGGCGTGATGCTGGCTGAACAGTGTCACGGAACGGCCGGGCGTACTGCAAGTGCAAATGTGGGAGGGGGCTTGCCCCCGATAGCGGTGCATCAGTCATACACATGGCGACTCATACACTGTCATCGGGGGCAAGCCCCCTCCCACATTTGGAACTTCAGCACATGCGATGGATCAAGCGCCCTGGCGCTTGTCCTCGACCTTCCACTTGCCGCCGTCGTAGAACGCTTTCCAGCCGGTAGGCTTGCCGTCCACTTCGGTCTGCACGTACTGCTCCTTGGTCTTGCGGCTGTAGCGGATCACGGCTGGACGACCATCCGGGTCCTTCTTCGGCGCTTCACACAGGAAGTGGTACTTGGGATCGATCTCGTCCTTGTGCGGTACGATTTCCATCACCAGCGGTGCACGGGTCTCGCGGTTTTTCGGGAACTGGCTGGCCGCCAGGAACAGGCCCGAAGCACCGTCACGCAGGATGTAGGTGTCGTTGACCTTCTCGCACTTGAGCTCGGGCATCTTCACCGGGTCCATCTTCGGCGGTGCCGCGTCACCGCTTTTCAGCAGTTTGCGGGTGTTTTTGCACGTGGGGTTGGTGCAGCCGAAGAACTTGCCGAAACGGCCGGTCTTGAGCTGCATCTCGCTGCCGCATTTGTCGCATTCCAGGCTCGGGCCTTCGTAGCCCTTGATGCGGTAAGTGCCCTCTTCAATCTCGTAGCCATTGCAGTCCGGGTTGTTACCGCAGATGTGCAGCTTGTGCTTTTCGTCCAGCAGGTAGGCGTCCATCGCCGTGCTGCAGATCGGGCAGCGGTGCTTGCCACGCAATACCAGCGACTCGGATTCGCCCTCGTCATCGGCCGCGATCTCATCACCCGGAACCAGGTTGACGGTCGCCTTGCAGCGCTCTTTCGGCGGCAGGCTGTAACCCGAGCAACCGAGGAACACGCCGGTTGACGCAGTACGAATCTGCATCGGACGGCCACAGGTCAGGCACGGGATGTCGGTCATCACCGGCTGGTTGGCACGCATGCCGCTCTCAGGGCTTTCAGCCACTTCAAGTTTTTTCTTGAAGTCGCCGTAGAACTCGTCGAGCACGTTTTTCCAGTCGCGCTCGCCCTGGGCTACGTCATCGAGATTCTCTTCCATACCGGCGGTGAAGCCGTAGTCCATCAGGTTGGAGAAGCTCTCGGACAGGCGCTCGGTAACGATGTCGCCCATCTTTTCCGAATAGAAACGACGGTTGTGCAGCGCGACGTAGCCGCGGTCCTGAATGGTGGAGATGATCGCCGCATAGGTCGACGGGCGACCGATACCGCGCTTTTCCATCTCCTTCACCAGGCTGGCTTCCGAATAGCGCGCCGGCGGCTTGGTGAAGTGCTGGGACGGGTCGAGCTTGATCAGCTTCAACGTATCGCCCTGGGCCATGTCCGGCAGCACATCGTCATCGCCTGGCTTGGCGATTTGCGGCATGACGCGGGTGTAGCCGTCGAACTTGAGGATGCGGCCCTTGGCACGCAGCTCGAAGTCGCCAGCGCCCACACTGACGGTGGTAGACAGGTATTGCGCCGGCAGCATCTGGCAGGCCAGGAACTGGCGCCAGATCAGCTCGTAGAGGCGCTCAGCGTCGCGCTCCATGCCGCTCAGCTTGGAGGGCTCGGTGTTGGCATCGGAAGGACGAATCGCTTCGTGAGCCTCCTGGGCGCCCTCTTTGCTGCTGTAGACGTTGGGCTTCTCCGGCAGGTACTTCTTGCCGAATTCGCTTTCAATATAGGTCCGCGCCATCGCCACCGCGTCTTGCGACAGGTTGGTGGAGTCGGTACGCATATAAGTGATGTAGCCGGCTTCGTACAGACGCTGGGCCATCATCATGGTTTTCTTCACCCCGAAACCCAGGCGGTTGCTCGCGGCCTGTTGCAGGGTGGAGGTGATGAACGGCGCCGACGGCTTGCTGCTGGTCGGTTTGTCTTCACGCTTGACGATGCTGTAGCTGGAAGCCTTGAGCTTTTCCAGCGCGGCCATGGCCTGGGCTTCGTTCAGCGGCTTGAAGGCCTCGCCTTTCTCACGGGCCACTTCGAAGCGCACGTTGGCGCCCTTGGCGGTGCCGAGATCGGCGTGGACTTCCCAGTATTCTTCGGGGTTGAACGCACGGATCTCACGCTCACGCTCCACCACCAGCTTCACCGCGACCGATTGCACACGGCCGGCGGACAGGCCACGGGCGATCTTCGCCCATAGCAGTGGCGAGACCATATAGCCCACCACGCGATCGAGGAAACGACGGGCCTGCTGGGCGTTGACGCGATCAATATCCAGCTCCCCCGGCTTGGAGAAGGCTTCCTGGATGGCTTTTTTGGTGATTTCGTTGAACACCACACGCTTATAGCGGCTGTCATCACCGCCGATGGCTTCGCGCAGGTGCCAGGCAATGGCTTCCCCTTCGCGGTCCAAGTCCGTCGCGAGATAGATGGTGTCAGCATCCTTGGCGAGCCGGCGCAGCTCTTCGATGACCTTTTCCTTGCCCGGAAGGATTTCGTACTTGGCCTTCCAGCCATGGTCCGGGTCCACCCCCATGCGCGAGACCAGCTGCTTGCGCGCTTTCTCTTTAGGGCTGAGCACCGGACCTTCGCCCGCAGCCGCCTTGCCGCGCTTGGCGGCAGGCTCCTTGCTGGCGCTAGCCGAACCGCTGGTGGGCAGGTCTCGGATATGGCCGATACTCGACTTCACCACGTACTCGTTGCCCAAGTACTTGTTGATGGTCTTGGCCTTAGCCGGGGATTCCACAATGACCAGCGATTTGCCCATGGATCGGAAAGTTCCTGAATTCGAGAAGTGAAAGGCAGTTGGCGCCTGACGCGGCAACGCTATATATAGTGGCAACAAGGTGAGGTCAAGCGCAGCATTCTGCGCGACCTGCCGTTATTGCCCTTTAAAAAGACTGGGTTCGGCCTGGACCAAAGCAAAGCGCGGGACCTGCTCGCCGTCAACTTCGACGGTCTCCAGAAACATGCTCAAGGGGCGTACCCAAAAGCCGTATTCGCCATACAGTGCTTGGTAGAACACCACTTCTTCCTCGGTTTCAGAGTGGCGTGCCACGCTGAAAACGCGGTACTGCGGCCCCTTATAATGCTGGTAGAGCCCTGGTTCGACTTTCATGCTCTGGCCCCTTACAAAATTTGTTGAAAAAAAATATTAAAAAGTTTCAAAAAACAAAAACCGGGGCACTGGGCCCCGGCTTCCGTCAACGAAACGCTTAGACGCGTTCGAAGACGGTGGAAATGCCTTGGCCGAGACCAATGCACATGGTTGCAACCCCAAGATTGCCGCCATTTTGCTTCATCACATTAAGCAAAGTGCCGGAGATACGTGCACCGGAGCAACCGAATGGGTGGCCCAGGGCAATCGCACCGCCGTGCAGGTTAACCTTCTCGTTCATCTTGTCGAGCACTTTCAAATCTTTCAGCACTGGCAGGGCCTGTGCGGCGAAAGCTTCGTTGAGCTCGAAGAAGTCGATGTCGTTGATGGTCAGGCCTGCGCGCTTCAAGGCTTTTTGTGTGGCCGGTACTGGACCATAGCCCATGATTGCCGGGTCCACACCCGCCACTGCCATCGAACGGATCACGGCCAGCGGCTGGATGCCCAAGTCCTGGGCACGCTGCGCCGACATCACGATCATGCACGAGGCACCGTCGGTGATTTGCGACGACGTACCGGCGGTCACGGTGCCGCCCTTTGGGTTGAAGGCCGGCTTGAGGGCCGCCAGGCTTTCCAGGGTGGTGTCCGGACGAATGGTTTCGTCGTAATCGAACAGTTTCAGGAAACCGTTCTCGTCGTAGCCGTTCATCGGGATGATTTCATCCTTGAACTTGCCTTCCACGGTCGCCTTGTGGGCGAGCTGGTGGGAACGCACGCCGAACGCGTCCTGGGCCTCACGGGTGATGCCGTGCATCTTGCCGAGCATTTCTGCGGTCAGGCCCATCATGCCCGAGGCTTTCGCCGCGTACAGCGACATGTGCGGGTTAGGATCGACACCGTGCATCATGCTGACGTGGCCCATGTGTTCCACGCCACCGACCACGAATACATCGCCGTTGCCGGTCATGATCGCCTGGGCAGCGGTGTGCAGTGCACTCATCGATGAGCCACATAGGCGGCTGACAGTCTGGCCAGCTGCGGTGTGCGGGATCTGGGTCATCAAGGAAGCCATGCGCGCGATGTTCCAGCCCTGCTCCAGGGTCTGGTTGACGCAGCCCCAGATCACGTCTTCGACTTCGTTGGGATCAACCTTGACGTTGCGTTCCAGCAGCTTGCTGATCAGGTGTGCCGACATGTCTTCGGCACGGGTGTTGCGGTGCATGCCGCCCTTGGAGCGGCCCATCGGAGTACGACCGAAGTCGACAATCACGACGTCTCTTGGATTCAAGCTCATAAATATTCTCGCTCTAGTCGTCTGGGCACTTAACCGAAGAAGCTCTGGCCGTTCTTGGCCATTTCACGCAGCTTCGCGGTCGGGTGGTACAGCGGGCCCAAATCAGCGTATTTGTCAGCCAGGGCAACGAACTCAGCCACACCGATCGAATCGATGTAACGCAGCGCACCACCACGGAATGGAGGGAAACCGATACCGTACACCAGGCCCATATCGGCTTCGGCGGCGGTCTCGACAATGCCGTCTTCCAGGCAACGCACGGTTTCCAGGCACAGGGCGATCATCATCCAGTTGATGATGTCCTCGTCGGACACCTCACGCTGTTCGTAGATGACCGGCGCCAGCACTTCATGCACCGACGGGTCGGCCACTTTCTTCTGCTTGCCCTTCTTGTCGGCCTCGTAAGCGTAGAAACCCTTGCCGTTCTTCTGGCCCAGGCGCTTGGCCTCGTACAGCGCATCGATCGCCGAGCGACGGTCGTCTTTCATGCGGTCCGGGAAGCCTTCAGCCATCACGTCGCGACCGTGGTGGCCGGTGTCGATGCCGACCACGTCCATCAGGTACGCCGGGCCCATGGGCCAGCCGAATTTTTCCATGACCTTGTCGATGCGCACGAAGTCCACACCGGCGCTGACCAGCTTGGCGAAACCGCCGAAGTACGGGAACAGTACGCGGTTGACCAGGAAGCCCGGGCAGTCATTGACCACGATCGGGTTCTTGCCCATTTTCTTGGCGTAGGCAACGGTGGTGGCAATTGCCTCCTCGCTGGACTTCTCGCCACGGATCACTTCCACCAGGGGCATCATGTGCACCGGGTTGAAGAAGTGCATGCCGACGAAGTTTTCCGGGCGCTTGAGGGCCTTGGCCAACAGCGAGATGGAAATGGTCGAGGTGTTGGACGCCAGGATGGTGTCGTCCTTGACCTGGGCTTCAACTTCAGCCAATACCGCCTGCTTGACCTTCGGGTTCTCGACGACCGCTTCGACCACCAGGTCGACGTGGCCAAAATCGCCGTAGGACAACGTAGGACGAATGCCGTTAAGCACCTCGGCCATCTTCGCCGCGGTCATGCGACCTTTATCAACACGGCCAACCAGCAGCTTGGCGGCTTCGGCCAGGCCCTGCTCGATACCGTGCTCATTGATGTCTTTCATCAGGATCGGCGTGCCTTTGGACGCCGACTGATAGGCGATGCCGCCACCCATGATACCGGCACCGAGTACGGCGGCCTGCTTCAAGTCCTTGGCGATTTCGTCGTAGGCCTTGGCCTTTTTCTTCAGCTCCTGATCGTTCAGGAACAGGCCGATCAGGCTCTGGGCCGCCGAGGTCTTCGCCAGTTTGACGAAGCCGGCCGCTTCCACTTCCAGGGCCTTGTCGCGACCGAAGTTCGCAGCCTTCTGGATGGTCTTGATCGCTTCAACCGGCGCCGGGTAGTTCGGGCCGGCCTGGCCAGCCACGAAACCCTTGGCGGTTTCGAACGACATCATTTGTTCGATGGCGTTGAGCTTGAGTTTTTCCAGCTTTGGCTGACGCTTGGCCTTGTAGTCAAATTCGCCGCTGATAGCGCCCTTGATCAGGTTCAGCGCAGCTTCGGCCAGTTTGTCCGGGGCAACTACAGCGTCGACAGCACCGACTTTCAGTGCGTCTTCGGCCTTGTTTTCCTTACCGGCTGCGATCCACTCGATAGCATTGTCGGCACCGATCAGGCGCGGCAGGCGCACGGTACCGCCAAAGCCTGGGTAGATGCCCAGCTTGACTTCCGGCAGGCCGATCTTGGCGGTGGCGGACATGACGCGGAAATCCGCCGCCAGGCACATTTCAAGGCCCCCGCCCAGCGCGATGCCATTGATCGCGGCAACGGTCGGCACGTTGAGGTCTTCGAAATCGCTGAAGATCTTGTTGGCTTCGAGGTTGCCAGCCACCAGCTCGGCATCGGGCAGCTTGAAGTTGTCGACGAATTCGGTGATGTCAGCGCCGACGATAAACACGTCCTTGCCGCTGGAAACGATCACGCCCTTGACCGAAGCATCTGCTTTGATGGTGTCTACGGCCTGACGCAGTTCGTTCAGGGTTAGACGGTTGAACTTGTTGACGGACTCACCCTTGAGGTCGAATTTCAGTTCGACGATGCCACTTTCAAGAGCCTTAACCGTGATGGCTTTACCTTCGTAAATCATCAACTGATCTCCACGATATGGAAGCTGAACAGTACACACTGGACGCTGGTTTCTGGTTTGACATTGACAGTTGCATCAATGCTCACGCCAATCAGCCAGGCACACCCGCCAGTGCGATAGTCGGGATTCTGTACGAGTCGTCTGACAGGCAAACGCTCAATTCATACGCCCGTTTGATTTGGGTACGCCACCTTCATCCAATTCCGAGCAATTGTCAATCGCTCCAAAGGCTAGGAAAAACGCGACTTTCCAGTCATTTCAGAACCCGGACCAAGGGGGGGCAACCCGTCAATATTTAAATATTCACAGGATCAATAATAGGAAAGATGTGGGAAACGGCTGTACAGAAAGGGATATACGGCTAGGCTAGCGGCAACTTGCAGATTTACCGGCCTGCCTGGCCACCTCCAGCCCGGTGATGATGTCGGGCTTTTTATTGCCTGACATTCAGGATTTTCTGTAGGGACTCAGGCCAAAGCCTTGAGCAACGCATCAATATCCTTCAAGACACTCGTTTCGCCCTTCTCGCCCCAGTACAAAGCAATCATCTGCTTGTCGGCTTCGACCTTGTAAACGTTCGCCGGCAGCGTTGCAAAATGCGGCAACAACTTTTCATCCACACACACTTCACGCCATTGATTGACCCACACCCCCGGCTCCAGCTGCCAGTAACTCCAGAGGGCCGGGGTGCTGCCGCGACGTGGCCGACAGTATTGCGCACAGGGGCTCGGCGGCTCCTGCTTGAGCCAGTGCGGCCACTCCTGGGGCGCGAGCTGCATGGCCAGGCCGATGCGGCGTGCCTCCATGCGCAGGGCCATGCGCCCACTCTGCCCACGCGACGGGCGCAGCCAGGCCAGGGGGCTTAAAACCACCGCAAGGATTGACACCACTATCCACACCGTCATATGTGTACTCCCGAATTTCTAGATGAGCGGATTTGACCTGACGCAACCCCATCCGCTTGAAAGCAGCCATACTGAACTTATTGCAGTCCCTTGGAGGAACGCCTCATGCCCTACAAACATATTCTGGTCGCTGTCGATCTGACCGAAGAGTGCGATCCGGTGATCAAGCGCGCGCAGGAATCTGCATTAGCCAATGGCGCCATCCTGTCGCTGGTGCATATCGTCGAGCCCATGGCCATGGCCTTTGGCGGTGACGTACCGATGGACCTTTCCCAGTTGCAGCAACAACAATTTGACCAGGCCAAGGAGCGCCTGGACCGTTTGATTCTCAAATACCCGCACCTGAAAAAGGAAGACTGCCACCTGACATACGGCCAACCGCGGCAGGAAATCCACCACTTGGCCAAGGAAAAGGCCTGTGACCTGATCGTGGTCGGCAGCCACGGCCGTCATGGCCTGGCACTGTTGCTGGGCTCCACCGCTAATGATGTATTGCACGGCGCGCCTTGCGATGTACTGGCCGTCAAACTGGCAAAGAGTTCGTAAGACCGATGAAGGTCTAATGTGGGAGCTGGCTTGCCTGCGATAGCAGCCTGTCAGTTGATGCATCAGGTGGCTGTTACACCGCTATCGCAGGCAAGCCAGCTCCCACAGTTGAATCGCATTTCATATTAAAAAGCCCGGCGCTCATAGAAGAGTGCCGGGCTTTTTTATCGCGGTGCAATCACTCAGGCATCCAGTTCGGCCCAACGCTCAACCAGCGCTTCCAGCTCCTGGTTCAACGTCTCCAGGGAAGCGATGACCGCAGCGGTTTCTGCCGCCGGGCGCAGGTAGAAACCGGCGTCAGCCATTTGCGCTTCTACCGCGGCAATCTGCTGTTCCTTGGCGTCGATCTCACCCGGCAAGGCTTCCAGCTCACGCTGCAGCTTGTAGCTGAGTTTCTTCTTGGCCGCGGGTGCAGCTTCCTGGGCCGGTGCAGCCTCTTGCACAGGAGTCACCACCGCCGAGGTCAGGTCGGCCTTGCCGGACTTGCTCTCGGTTACCCCCAGCAGGCGCGGCGAGCCGCCCTGGCGCAGCCAGTCCTGGTAACCACCGACGTATTCGCGCACCTTGCCTTCACCTTCAAAGACCAGGGTGCTGGTGACCACGTTGTCGAGGAATTCCCGGTCGTGGCTGACCATCAGCACAGTGCCGTTGAACGTCAACAGCACTTCTTCGAGCAACTCGAGGGTTTCCACATCGAGGTCGTTGGTCGGTTCGTCGAGCACCAGCAGGTTGGTCGGCTTGCTGAACAGCTTGGCCAGCAGCAAACGCGCACGCTCACCACCGGACAGAGCCTTGACCGGCGTACGCGCACGTTGCGGGCTGAACAGGAAGTCGCCCAGGTAGCTGAGCACATGGCGGCTCTGGCCGTCGATGTCGATAAAGTCGCGGCCTTCGGCGACGTTGTCGATCACGGTCTTTTCCAGGTCCAACTGATGGCGCAACTGGTCAAAGTAGGCCACGTCGATGCGCGTGCCCTCTTCCACCTTGCCGCTGGTCGGTTGCAGACCGCTGAGCATCAGCTTCAGCAGGGTGGTCTTGCCGGTGCCGTTGGCGCCAAGCAGACCAATACGGTCGCCGCGCTGCAGGACCATGGAAAAGTCCTTGATCAGGAACGGCCCGTCCGGGTGATGGAAGCTGACGTTCTCCAGCACCATGACTTGTTTGCCCGACTTGTCGGCGGTATCCAGCTGGATATTGGCTTTGCCGGTACGCTCGCGGCGTTCGCTACGCTCGACGCGCAAGGCTTTCAAGGCACGTACGCGGCCTTCGTTACGGGTGCGACGGGCCTTGATGCCCTGGCGGATCCAGACTTCTTCCTGAGCCAGCTTTTTGTCAAACAGCGCGTTGGCAGTTTCTTCGGCAGCCAGGGCGGCTTCCTTGTGCACCAGGAAGCTGGCGTAATCGCCGTTCCAGTCGATCAGGCCGCCACGGTCCAGCTCGAGGATGCGCGTAGCCAGGCTCTGCAGGAATGCACGGTCGTGCGTGATAAACAGCACGGCGCCCTGGAAGTCCTTGATGGCTTCTTCAAGCCAGGCGATGGCGCCGATGTCCAGGTGGTTGGTCGGTTCGTCGAGCAGCAGCAGGTCCGGCTCGGACACCAGCGCCTGGGCCAGCAGCACACGGCGACGCCAGCCGCCGGACAATTCGGCGAGGGTCTTGTCGGCCGGCAGTTGCAGGCGGCTCAGGGTGCTGTCCACCAGTTGCTGCAAGCGCCAGCCGTCACGGGCTTCGAGGTCTTGCTGGACGTGCATCAGCTTGTCCAGGTCTTCCTCGGTGACGCAGTTCTGCGCCAGGTGATGGTATTGCGCAAGCAACTCGCCGACGCCGTCCAGGCCTTCGGCAACCACGTCGAACACTGTCCGTCCGTCGGCCACCGGCAATTCTTGCGGCAATTCGCCGATCTTGAGGCCCGGGGCACGCCACACAGAGCCGTCATCGGGCTTCTGGTCGCCTTTTACCAGCTTCATCATGCTGGACTTGCCGGTGCCGTTGCGGCCGATGATGCACACCCGCTCACCACGGGCGATCTGCCAGGACACCTTGTCCAACAACGGCATGGCGCCGAAAGCAAGGGACACATCGCTGAATTTGAGCAGGGTCATACGCTTCTCCAAAAACTGGGCGCGCATTCTACCTGACTTGAGGGTGGGATGCGGTCGGGATTTTCTCTATCGACACGTTCTGTAGGACATTTCTGGCGATCTTCAACCAACCGGCCGGCAAAGCTTTCGCGGGCCGCTGGCAAAAGGCTAAGCTAGGGGCAATCAGTGTCGGCAGTGCCGGTGCTAGTCGTGATTTCTCTGCACGGACGTCTCATGCGCAGTCGCCTTTTCAACTTTTTATCTTGCCTGCTTCTTACCGCCACTGCCGTTCAATCCGCCCAGGCGGTGGACCTCACTACCCAACGTCAGTATTACGATCAAGCCAAACGCGCCCTGGCCAAGGGTGACAGCGGCCCCTACATGCAATACAGCCAGGCCCTGGCCGACTACCCGCTCACGCCGTACCTGGCGTATGACGAGCTGACCGCACGCCTGAAAACCGCGAGCAACGAGGAAATCGAACAGTTCCTCGCCAAACACGGCGACCTGCCCCAGGCCAACTGGATGAAACTGCGTTGGCTGCGCTGGCTGGCCGAGCGTGGCGATTGGCAGACCTTTGAAAAGTACTACGACGCCAAGCTCAATTTCGTCGAACTCGACTGCCTGCACGGCCAGTACCAGCTCAGCCACAATCTCAAAGCCGAAGGCTACAAGACCGCCGAAAAACTGTGGATGACCGGCAAAACCCAGCCGACCGCTTGTGACGCTACGTTCGGCCAATGGGCCGCTGCCGGCCAGTTGACCGAACAGAAGATCTGGGACCGCGCCAAACTCGCCGCCGAAGCCCGTAACTACGCGCTGGCCAACAGCCTGGTGAAAACCCTGCCAACCCTCGGCGCCCAAGGCCGGCTGATGGTGGATGTGGCGCAGAAGCCCGACATGCTCAGTGACCCGTCACGCTTCCTGCCGGCCACCGAAGCGATGTCGGACGCCGTGGGCCTGGGCCTGCGTCGCCTTGCGCGCCAGGATCCGGACAAGGCCATGGCCCTGCTCGACGGTTACGCCAGCAGCATGCACTTCTCCCGTGACGAAAAAGTGTCGATTGCCCGCGAGATTGGCCTGACCCTGGCCAAGCGCTTCGACCCGCGTGCGCTGGAAGTGATGACCAAGTACGACCCGGAACTGCGCGACAACACCGTGTCCGAATGGCGCCTGCGCCTGCTGTTGCGCCTGGCACGTTGGGAAGATGCCTACCAGTTGACCCGCAAGCTTCCACAAGACCTGGCCACAAGCAACCGCTGGCGCTACTGGCAGGCGCGCAGCCTGGAGCTGGCCGAGCCGCAAAACCCGCAGGCGCTGGTGCTCTACAGGAACGTGGCCAAGGAGCGGGACTTCTACGGCTTTCTCGCCGCTGATCGCTCCAAATCCCCCTACCAGTTGAACAATAAACCGCTGGTGATGAGCCAGGCGCTGGTCAACAAGGTCCGCAATACCCCAGGTGTACGCCGTGCCCTGGAATTCTATGCCCGCGGCCAGATCGTCGACGGCCGCCGCGAGTGGTATCACGTCAGCCGCCACTTCAACCGCGACGAGATGGTTGCCCAGGCCAAGCTGGCCTACGACATGAAATGGTACTTCCCGGCGATCCGCACCATCAGCCAGGCGCAGTACTGGGACGACCTGGATATCCGCTTCCCGATGGCCCACCGCGACACCCTGGTGCGCGAAGCCAAGGTACGAGGCCTGCATTCGAGCTGGGTATTCGCTATAACGCGCCAGGAAAGTGCTTTTATGGATGACGCCCGCTCCGGCGTCGGCGCCAGCGGCCTAATGCAACTGATGCCCGGCACCGCCAAGGAAACGGCGCGCAAGTTCAGCATCCCCCTGGCCTCCCCGGCCCAGGTGCTGGACCCGGACAAAAACATCCAGCTCGGCGCCGCGTACCTGAGCCAAGTGCACAGCCAGTTCAATGGCAACCGCGTGCTCGCCTCCGCCGCCTACAATGCCGGCCCCGGCCGCGTGCGCCAGTGGCTGCGCGGCGCAGACCACCTGAGTTTCGATGTCTGGGTGGAAAGCATCCCCTTCGACGAAACCCGCCAGTATGTGCAGAACGTGCTGTCTTATTCGGTGATCTACGGGCAGAAGCTCAATTCGCCGCAGCCGCTGGTGGATTGGCATGAGCGGTATTTTGACGATCAGTGATAAGAGCAGCTTCAAGCGATAAGTTTGAAGCTGTGAGAAAATGCCCGCATTGATAAATGCGGGCATTTTTTATGGTGCTGCTGGAAGCCCACTTTGCCCAGCTTCGGCCAGCGCCAAGTTCAACGCCTGTAGCATGAACTCTACAAAGGGCGTTGCCTGCGCTTGCTGGTCTGCTGCGGACAGTGCGACGTAGTAAGCCTCTTGCTGCTCTCGAATCACCGCTTCCACCGGCAGGTATGCCAGCACCGAGCGCCACTGGCTGAGTATCAAGCTTTGCCAGAGCCGCCCCATCCGCCCATTACCGTCAGCAAATGGATGAATGAATTCGAACTCATAATGGAAGACGCAACTGGCTATCAACGGATGCCAGTCGGAAACCGCCAGCCATTGCAGCAAATCGTCCACCAAGTGAGTTACACGGCTCGCAGGCGGCGCCATATGGACAAGTTGCTCGCCGCGATAGATGCCGACACCTGTCTGTCGAAACCGACCGACATCGTCGATCAATCCAAACATGAGCAGTTCGTGAGCCTTGAGCAGGTCGACACGATCACCTGGATTCCACTGCGGCATGGCCTCGTAAGCAGCAAATGCATTACGCACTTCCTGAATTTCCCGGGGCAAGCCCAGCACCCGCTTACCTTCCAGAACAGCCGTCACCTGCTCGACGCTGAGCGTGTTGTTTTCGATCGCCAGTGAAGCCTGAATGGTGCGAATTCGATTGCCGCGCCTTAACTGAGGCGTCTGGCGGCCATCGTCACCGACTGAAAGCTGACCAATCTGCTCACTGATATCTGCCACAAGGGCCAGCATTTTTGGAGTCAGCGTCAACGGAGGTTGATAACGGCTCATGTCCTCATCCAGATCAATAACGAAAGATCACATGATGCCTCATTGAGCAGGGGTATCGCAGCTTCATTCCGTCTCCCCCCCTTCACTGAACTGCAACGCCGCCAACCGCGCATACAGCGGATTGCTCGCAATCAATTGCCTATGCGTACCCACCGCCACAAGCTTGCCTTGATCCATCACCGCTATTCGATCGGCATTCTTGACGGTCGCCAGGCGGTGAGCGATCACTAAAGTGGTTCGTCCCTGCATCAGTTGCGGCAGCGCTTGCTGGATCAGGTGCTCACTCTGGGCATCGAGAGCGCTGGTGGCCTCGTCCAGCAACAGGATCGGCGCATCTACCAGCAAGGCGCGTGCGATGGCAAGGCGTTGGCGCTGGCCGCCGGAGAGGCCCATGCCGCCATCGCCAAGATGGGTCTGGTAGCCATCGGGCATTTGCAGGATGAAGTCGTGGGCATGGGCGATACGCGCAGCGACTTCGACCTGGGCCATGGTGGCGGACGGGTTGCCGTAGCGGATGTTTTCCTCGACGCTGCCGAAAAACAGCGCCGGGCTCTGGGACACCAGGGCGAAATGGCGACGCAGGTCCAGAGGGTCCAGCTCGGTCAGCGGGCGGCCTTCGAGCAGAATGCGACCTTGCTGGGGATCGTAGAAGCGCAGCAGCAGGTCGAAAATTGTCGATTTGCCCGCGCCGGAGGGACCTACCAGCGCCAGGGTTTCGCCGGGATTGATGGTCAGGTTCAAGCCATCGATGGCGTAGCTGTCCGGCCGTGAGGGGTAGGAAAAGCGCAGATCTTGCAGCTCCATGCGGCCACTGACCCGCTCCGGCAAACGTACGCTGCCATTGGCCGGCGCCTGGATATCGTTGCTCGACTGCAACAGTTCACCAATGCGCTCGGCCGCGCCGGCGGCACGCTGCAACTCGCCGAGCACTTCGCTCAGGGTGCCGACGGCGCTACCGACGATCAGGCTGTAGAACACAAACGCGGCCAGCTCACCGCCGGAAATGCGCCCGCTGATCACGTCCATGCCGCCTACCCACAGCATCACGCCCACAGCGCCAAGCACCAACATGATCACCAGGGTAATCAGCCAGGAGCGCTGCAAGATGCGTTTACGAGCGGTAGTGAAGGCCTCTTCCACGGTGACGGCGAAACGCTGTTCGTCCTGCACCTGATGGTTGTAGGCCTGCACTGTCTTGATCTGGCCAAGGGTTTCAGAGACGTAGCTACCGACATCGGCGATGCGGTCCTGGCTCTGACGCGACAGGCTGCGCACGCGGCGACCGAAAATCAGGATCGGTGCCAGCACCAGGGGCAGTGCCACCACCACGATACTGGTGAGTTTGGGGTTAGTGATGAACAGCAACACGATGCCACCGATGACCATCAAGGCATTGCGCAGAAACAGCGACAGCGATGAGCCAATCACCGATTGCAACAAAGTGGTGTCGGTGGTCAGCCGCGACTGGATTTCCGAGCTGCGGTTGTTCTCGTAGAAGCCGGGGTGCAGGTAGATCAGGTGATTGAATACCTGCCGGCGAATGTCCGCCACCACCCGCTCGCCAATCCAGGACACCAAATAAAACCGCGTGAAGGTGCCCACGGCCAGGCCCAGCACCAGCACCATGAACAGGCCGATGGACTGGTTGAGCAAGTGCGGTGACTGGGTCATGAAACCCTGGTCCACCAGCAGGCGTATGCCCTGCCCCATGGACAGAGTGATACCGGCAGTGACGATGAGCGCCAACAGGGCGCCCAGCGCCTGCCAGCGGTAGGGCGCAATAAAGCGGCTGGCCAGGCGGATCGCACGGCGTTGACGGGTCGAGAGCATGGGACATCACCAATGAGGAGTCTGTACCTCAACATTGGGGGAACTTGCGTGAATAACAATGAGTCAGGTTAATTATGCCCGCCGACGCAAGCCCATAGAGGCTATCGGTCTAAGACTCATCTGGAAATATGTACCGGTTTCTGGTGGACTGGGTGTTCGAACCGATGATCGCGTAGGGAGTTGTAACAGCGCGTTCACGCGGGGGATTTAAAGTAGGTATACAACCTGATGAGGAGACAGGCCATGACCTTGCAAGATAGCAGCAACGCCAAGATTGAAGTGATCCGCCAGCCGCAGCAACTGCCATGCTCGTACATCGATGCCAAGGGCCGCGAAGTGCAGATTACCGAAGAGATGATCCAGCAAGCATGCAGTGAGCTGGAACAGCGTCTGGTCAAACCTGCCCAGCAAGGCTGATACGCCCGCGCTCTTTGAGACCCGGCCCAGGTGGCCGGGTTTTTTATGGGGGTCTACAGGGCTTCGGCGCCCAAGGCCGAGACGATAGCGGACAACGCCGTCGACTCACCATTGATCCGCACCTTCAAGCCGTCAATCTCGCGCCGTAGCGGATAGTGCTTGCGCAGCAGGTCGAATGCCTTGCGCTGTTCCTCCACCGTGCCGACCAGGCTGCGGCGGAAATCCGCATCGTCACGGCGCGGGTCGTACACACTGCGGCACAGGGTCGCCAGTGCCCAGGCAGGATCAGTTGCAGCGTTCAGGTGCACTTCGGCCAGCCACGGTGCCGGCAACAAATCACTCAGCTGAACACTCGGCTCCTGGCCCAGGTGCGCGCAGAACGCCTGGTAGATCTGCGCCGTGCCGCGCTGCTTGCCGTCAAGGCTGTAGCCGGCGATATGCGGCGTAGCCAGCACGCACAGGTCAGCCAGGTCGACATCCACCTCGGGCTCACCTTCCCACACGTCCAATACGGCTTGCAGGTCTTCACGGGCCAGCAGCACCTCACGCAGGGCGGTGTTATCCACCACTGCACCACGGCTGGCATTGATCAGCCAGGTACCGGGCTTGAGCTGCTCCAGGCGCTGGCGATCCAACAGGTGCCAGGTGGAACCATTGCCGGACTTGGTCAGCGGTGTGTGCAAGCTGATCACGTCGCACTGCTCGATGATCTGCTGCAGGCTGACGTAGTCACCGTCTTCGGCGATCTGGCGCGGCGGGTCGCAGACCAGCACATTCCAGCCCAGGCCCTTGAGCACCTTGACCAGCCGCCCGCCGACTTCACCGGCCCCGACCACGCCATAGGTGCGCTGGCCAAGCTCAACCCCTTCGATTTCGGCCAGGGTCTGCAAGCTGCCGAGCACGTAGTCCACGACGCCACGGGCATTGCAGCCCGGCGCGCTGGACCACTGGATACTCGCCTGCTTGAAGTAATCGAGGTCCAGGTGGTCGGTGCCGATGGTGCAGGTGCCGACGAAGCGTACGTTGCTGCCTTCGAGCAAGGCACGGTTGACGTTGGTCACCGAGCGCACCAGCAGCACGTCGGCCTGCGCGACGGTGGCGCGGTCGATGGACCGGCCGGGCACGCGGCGAATCTCGCCAAACCCTTCGAAGAATGCATCGAGCAGCGGGATATTTTCGTCGGCAACAATCAGCATGGCAGGCTCCTTTGGCGGATCAACAGTGTACAGGCTTGTGAGGATCCAATGTGGGAGGGGGGTGCCTGCGTGGTTGCATTACAAATCAACAACACAGGTTTTTTCCTGACCGCTGCGTCAAAGCGTAGAATCCGCCGTCCTTGCGACTGCCTTTTGATTGGACACCTGTACGTGAACACTGCCACCGCTACCCTCTCCCGCCCCGCGCGCATCAGCCGGGAAGTGCGCGGCCTGCTGACGCTGGCCTTGCCGATCATGATCGGTCAATTGGCAACCACCGCGATGAGCTTTGTCGATGCGGTGATGGCCGGGCGTGTCAGCCCCCAAGACCTGGCGGCAGTCGGCCTGGGCAATTCGATCTGGATCCCGGTGTACCTGCTGATGACCGGCACTTTGCTGGCTACCACGCCGAAAGTTGCCGAGCGTTATGGCGCGGGTAAACTCACCGAGATCGGGCCGTTGGTGCGCCAATCGTTGTGGTTGGCCGTGGTGGTCGGCCTCTGCGGCGCGCTGTTGCTGCTATGCGCCGAGCCGATCCTGCATGCGATGAAGGTCGAGCCTGACCTGATCGAGCCGTCCATGGGTTACCTGCATGGCATCGCTGCGGGCATGCCGGCGATTGCGCTGTATTACGTGCTGCGCTGTTTCAGTGACGGGCTGGGCCGTACACGGCCGAGCATGGTCATGGGCCTGTGCGGCCTGGCGTTGAATATTCCGTTGAACTACATCTTCATCTACGGCCACTTCGGCGTGCCGGCGATGGGCGGCGTGGGTTGCGGCTGGGCCACGGCGATTGCGATGTGGGTGATGATGCTTGGCCTGGCCGGCTGGACGCGCTGGGGCCCGGTTTACCAGAGCAGCGAATTGTTCAAGCGTTTCGACTGGCCGCAATGGACGGTGATCAAGCGCATATTGAGCATCGGCCTGCCGATTGGTGTGGCGATCTTCGCCGAGTCGAGCATCTTCGCGGTGATTGCCCTGTTGCTTGGCAGCCTGGGCGCTACCGTGGTGTCCGGCCATCAGATCGCGCTCAACGTCAGCTCCCTGGTGTTCATGATCCCCTACTCCCTGAGCATGGCCGTGACCGTGCGGGTCGGCCAGGCCCTGGGCCGTGGCGAACCCCGCGAAGCGCGCTTCGCTGCGGGGGTCGGCATGGGCACCGCACTGGGCTATGCGTGCCTGTCGTGCAGCCTGATGCTGGTGTTTCGCGAGCAGATCGCAGCGATCTATACGCCGGACCCGGTGGTGATCCACCTGGCATCAATGCTGATCGTATTCTCGGCGCTGTTCCAGTTCTCCGACTCGATCCAGGTCACCGCGGCCGGCGCACTGCGCGGCTACCAAGACACCCGGGTGACCATGGTGCTGACCTTGTTCGCCTACTGGGGCGTAGGGTTACCGGTGGGTTACGCCCTGGGGCTGACCGACTGGCTCGGCGAGCCCAGCGGCCCAAGCGGCTTGTGGCAAGGGCTGATCGTCGGCTTGAGCTGTGCGGCGGGGATGTTGCTGGTGCGCCTGGCGCGCAGTGCACGCCGACGCATTCACGCAGACAAGGCGAGGGGTTAATCGAGCTTCTTGCGGATCCAGTACAGATAGGTCCCGGCCTGCTCCTGCTGGTCCACCAGTTCGTGGTCAAGAAACACACAGAACTTGGGGATATCACGGCGGGTCGACGGGTCGGTGGCGATCACCTTGAGCAAGCCGCCCGCCGGCAGGTCGCGGATATGCTGGTGCAGCATCATCACCGGCTCCGGGCAGTTGAGCCCGGTGGCGTCGAGGGTGCCGTCTACGGGTAAATCAACACTCATACTTTACTCCTGAAACAGGCCCGCTCTTATGTGGGAGTGGGCTTGCCCGCGATGACGTGGGCACATTCAACATAGATTTCGACTGTTATACCGCTATCGCGGGCAAGCCCGCTCCCACATTTGATTTCAGCGGCTTTTGGATTTCTTCACATCCACCAAACGGCGCAAGTGGCACGTCACTTCTTCCCGGTCGTGATACAGCTGCTTGCAACCGATTTCCACCCGTATGCCACGCGCCTTGAAGCCCTCTTCGATGCGCTCCAACAGGCGCTTTACTTCGGCGTAACGCTGCTTCATCGGCAGCTTGAGGTTGACCACCGCCTCACGGCAATGCCCCTCGCCGATCCAGGTTTCCAGCAGCGCCGCATTACGCGCCGGCTTTTCAACGATATCGCACACCATCCAGTCCACCGGTTGCTTGGGCACGAAGGTGAAACCGTCGGCCATCAGGTGTTGCACCAGGCCGGTGTCCATCAGGCTTTCGGCCATAGGGCCGTTGTCGATGGCGGTCACCAGCATGCCGCGGTTGACCAGTTGCCAGGTCCAGCCACCCGGTGCTGCGCCGAGATCAACGCCGGTCATGTCGCCGTGCAAGCGCTCGTCCCATTGGTCACGGGGGATAAAGTGATGCCAGGCCTCCTCCAGTTTCAGGGTCGAACGGCTGGGCGCGTCACGTGGGAACTTGAGGCGCGGGATGCCCATGGGCCACATCGCCGAGTTGTTCGACTCGGCCAGGCCCATGAACGCTTCGCGGCCGCTCTTGAAGGTCAGCAGCAGACGCGGCTTGCTCGGGTCGTCCACCAGGCGCCCGGCGCCCAGCAGGGCTTTGCGCAGGTGCACTTCGAATTTCTTGCAGAAGTTTGAGAGTTCCTTGCCGTCATTGGTATCGACCATCTCCAACCACAGGCTGCCGCACACCGGGAAATCGCGCAGGTGGGTAAGGATCACGCTGATGCGGTCGGTTTCCGGCAGGTCGATAAACACCCCGCGCGCCCACTGCCTGGGGAAAATCAGCTCGGCAAAGCGCTGGCCGTGCATCAGGCGCTGGGCGCCGTCTTCCTCGGTGCAGACAAATTCGGCGCAGGCGCTGCCGGTCTTGGCCTTGGCGTAGCCGGAAACGTTCAGGCGCGCGGCGTGTTCCGCGATCTCGGAACAGACTTCGCCTTCAAACCCCGGGCGGCAGTGCATAAAAAGGGTGTTCATCAACTCTCCTGGTGAATCAACTGACCTTGCGCTATCGCAATGCCTGTCATGAAAACGCGCGCATGATAGCCGAGTTCGGAACCTTGGGCTCGGCGATAGAGTCCAGTTATTAGCTTGCTATTGAAAACAGCGCTAACGTGATAGCTCTGTTCGTCCCGTCAGGTCCGTAGCCGTGCGGACCATAAGGAGTCATGTAATGTCATCCCTTGATAGCCTGAGAACCCTTAAAACCCTGGAAATAGACAGCAAGACTTACCACTACTTCAGCCTGCCCGAAGCCGCCAAGAGCCTGGGTGACCTGGATAAGCTGCCGATGTCCCTCAAGGTGCTGCTGGAAAACCTGCTGCGCTGGGAAGATGCCAAGACCGTCACCGGCACCGACCTCAAGGCCATCGCCGCTTGGCTTAAAGAGCGCCAGTCTGACCGCGAGATCCAGTACCGCCCCGCCCGTGTGCTGATGCAGGACTTTACCGGCGTGCCCGCGGTGGTCGACCTGGCTGCCATGCGCGCCGCCGTGGCCAAGGCCGGTGGCGACCCGCAGCGTATCAACCCGCTGTCGCCGGTGGACCTGGTGATCGACCACTCGGTGATGGTCGACAAGTTCGGCACTACCAGCGCCTTCGAACAAAACGTCGATATCGAAATGCAGCGCAACGGCGAACGCTACGCCTTCCTGCGCTGGGGCCAGAGCGCCTTCGACAACTTCAGCGTAGTCCCGCCGGGCACCGGCATCTGCCACCAAGTCAATCTCGAATACCTGGGCCGTACTGTGTGGACCAAGGAGGAAGACGGCCGTACCTACGCCTTCCCTGACACCCTGGTCGGCACCGACTCCCACACCACCATGATCAACGGCCTTGGCGTACTCGGCTGGGGCGTGGGCGGGATCGAAGCCGAAGCGGCGATGCTCGGCCAACCGGTATCGATGCTGATCCCGGAAGTGATCGGCTTCAAGCTCACCGGCAAGCTCAGGGAAGGCATCACCGCCACCGACCTGGTGCTGACCGTCACGCAGATGCTGCGCAAGAAAGGCGTGGTGGGTAAATTCGTCGAGTTCTATGGCGACGGCCTGGCCGACCTGCCCCTGGCCGACCGCGCCACCATCGCTAACATGGCTCCGGAATACGGCGCCACCTGCGGTTTTTTCCCGGTCGACGAAGTGACTCTGGACTACCTGCGCCTGTCCGGCCGCCCGGTAGAAACGGTCAAACTGGTGGAGGCCTACACCAAGGCTCAGGGCCTGTGGCGCAACGCCGGCCAGGAGCCGGTGTTCACCGACACCCTGGCCCTGGACATGGGCAGCGTCGAAGCCAGCCTCGCCGGGCCCAAGCGCCCGCAGGACCGTGTGTCCCTGCCGAATGTCGGCCAAGCGTTCAGCGATTTCCTCGACCTGCAATTCAAACCCACCAGCAAGGAAGAAGGCCGCCTGGAAAGTGAAGGCGGTGGCGGTGTGGCCGTGGGCAATGCCGACCTGATCGGCGAAACGGACTATGAGTACGACGGCCAGACCTATCGCCTGAAAAACGGTGCCGTAGTGATCGCTGCGATTACCTCATGCACCAACACCTCCAACCCCAGCGTAATGATGGCGGCCGGGCTGGTGGCTAAAAAAGCCGTGGAAAAAGGCCTGACCCGCAAACCTTGGGTCAAGACCTCGCTGGCCCCAGGTTCTAAGGTGGTCACCGATTATTACAAAGCCGCGGGCCTCACCCAGTACCTCGACAAGCTCGGCTTCGACTTGGTGGGCTACGGCTGCACCACCTGTATCGGTAACTCCGGGCCATTGCCCGAGCCTATCGAAAAGGCCATTCAGAAGGCTGACCTTGCCGTGGCCTCGGTGCTGTCGGGTAACCGCAACTTCGAAGGCCGCGTACACCCGCTGGTGAAAACCAACTGGCTGGCCTCGCCGCCCCTGGTAGTCGCCTATGCGTTGGCCGGCACCGTGCGCATCGACATCAGCAGCGAGCCACTGGGTAACGACCAGAACGGAAACCCGGTGTACCTGAAGGATATCTGGCCCAGCAGTCAGGAGATCGCCGACGCAGTGGCCCAGGTCAGTACCAGCATGTTCCACAAGGAATACGCGGAGGTGTTTGCCGGTGACGAGCAATGGCAGGCGATTGAAGTGCCGCAGGCTGCAACTTATGTGTGGCAGAAGGATTCCACCTACATCCAGCATCCGCCGTTCTTCGACGACATTGCCGGCCCGCTGCCGGTGATCAAGGACGTCAAGGGCGCCAACGTGTTGGCTCTGCTGGGGGATTCGGTGACCACCGACCACATCTCCCCTGCCGGCAATATCAAGACCGACAGCCCGGCCGGTCGCTACCTGCGCGAGCAAGGCGTGGAGCCGCGTGACTTCAACTCCTACGGCTCACGCCGGGGCAACCATGAAGTGATGATGCGCGGCACCTTCGCCAATATCCGTATCCGCAATGAAATGCTCGGCGGTGAGGAAGGCGGCAACACGCTGTATATCCCCACCGGCGAGAAGATGGCGATCTATGATGCGTCGATGAAGTACCAGGCCTCAGGTACGCCGCTGGTGGTGATTGCCGGCCAGGAATACGGCACCGGCTCCAGCCGTGACTGGGCGGCCAAAGGTACCAACCTGCTGGGGGTCAAGGCGGTGATCGCCGAGAGTTTCGAGCGCATCCACCGCTCCAACCTGGTGGGCATGGGTGTATTGCCGTTGCAGTTCAAGCTGGACCAGAATCGCAAGACGCTCAAGCTCACCGGTAAGGAGAAGATCGACATCCTCGGGCTGACCGATGCCGAGATCGAACCGCGGATGAACCTGACGCTGGTGATTACCCGGGAAGATGGCAGCAGCGAGAAGGTTGAGGTGCTGTGCCGGATTGATACCTTGAATGAAGTGGAGTACTTCAAGGCGGGGGGGATCTTGCATTATGTGCTGCGTCAGTTGATTGCCAGCTAAAGATCGCTGGAGATCAAATGTGGGAGGGGGCTTGCCCCCGATGGCGGTGGATCAGGTACAGATATTCAACCTGACACACCGCTATCGGGAGCAAGCCCCCTCCCACAGTTTTGACCGTATTTCAAATCAGCCGAACAACCATTTCCACAGCAGCACCAGCACCACTACTGCCAGCACTGGCCGCGCAATGCGGTAAGCCTTGGGATGCTTGCGCTTCCACTGCTTGACCTGGCTACTGAACTTGTCGCTGAACGTCTTGCTCCAGGCGTAGGCCTGGTTGATGCCACCCACGCGTTCGTCATCGAGGTTCTGCGGAGCGGTAGCACGGCCCAGTTGCTTGCTGACCCAGCGGTTGATACGGGTCATCAGGCGGTTGCTCAACGGACGTTCGATGTCGCAGAACAGGATCACGCGGGTCTGCTCGGTTTCGTTCTTGACCCAATGCACGTAGGTTTCGTCGAACATCACGTCTTCACCGTCGCGCCAGGCGTAGACCTGGCCATCGACGAAGATGCGGCAGTCGTCGGAGTTCGGCGTGGACAACCCGAGGTGATAGCGTAGGGAACCAGCGAACGGGTCGCGGTGCGGGTTGAGGTGACTGCCGCCCGGCAACAGCGCGAACATCGCGCCCTTGACGTTGGGAATGCTGCTCACCAGAGCCACGGTCTTCGGGCACAGGGCCTCGGCCGATGGCAGGGGTTTGTCGTACCACTTGAGGTAGAAGCGCTTCCAGCCCTTCTTGAAGAAGGAACCGAAGCCGGCGTCGTTGTTCTTTTCGGCAGCGCGGATGTAGCCCTCGTCGAACAGGTGCATGGCCTCTTCGCGGATCACTTCCCAGTTGTCCTTGAGCACGTCCAGTTCGGGGAACTTGCTGCGGTCCAGGTAGGGCTTGGACGGCACTGCGGAGAACAGGTACATCAGGGCGTTATACGGGGCGAACAGCGCCGAATGGTTGACGAACTGGCGCAACATCGGCAAACGGGCCTTGCCGCGCAGGTGGACATACAGCGTGCTGCCAATAAACAGCAGCAACACCGACAGTTTGGTGGCCAAGGAAAAGGTCATGCAGCAACTCCTGGAAATAAGCGCCTGGCCAGCAAACTTCCGTCAACGGGAAACCAGACGTAATAGCTGGCCATGATAAACACTTGGAGCATTATGCAGAAGGCCCAGGCCAATGAGCTGACCTGAATCAACCTCGATGATGAGTGGCCGATCAGGGGCCGACGCAGAGCGTCTTGGGCGGCATTCCCACGCAGAACGTGGGAACGATCAGCGGCAGCCGTTGATCAGGCCTGGTTTTCCTGGTCGGTAAACAAGTCGCTGAACAACATGCTCGACAGGTAGCGCTCACCGGAGTCCGGCAGGATCACCACAATGGTCTTGCCCTGCATTTCCGGCTTCTCGGCCAGGCGTACCGCCACGGCCATGGCGGCGCCGCAGGAGATGCCGCACAAAATGCCCTCTTCCTGCATCAGGCGCAGGGCCATGGCCTTGGATTCTTCGTCGGTCGCCAGTTCCACGCGGTCAACCATCGACAGGTCGAGGTTCTTTGGCACAAAACCGGCGCCGATGCCCTGGATCTTGTGCGGGCTGGGCTTGATCTCTTCACCCGCCAACGCCTGGGTGATCACCGGCGACACCATCGGCTCGACGGCCACCGACAGGATCGGCTTGCCCGCCGTGTTCTTGATATAGCGCGACACACCGGTGATGGTGCCGCCGGTCCCCACCCCTGCCACCAGCACGTCCACGGCGCCGTCGGTGTCGTTCCAGATTTCCGGGCCGGTGGTTTTCTCGTGGATCGCAGGGTTTGCCGGGTTATCGAACTGGGCCGGCATGAAGTAGGTGGTCGGATCGCTGGCGACGATGTCGCCGGCCTTGTCGATGGCTCCTTTCATGCCTTTGGCCGGCTCGGTCAGCACCAGCTCGGCTCCGAGGGCCTTGAGCACTTTACGGCGCTCAAGGCTCATGGACGCTGGCATGGTCAGTAGCAGTTTGTAGCCACGGGCGGCAGCGACAAACGCCAGGCCGATACCGGTGTTGCCGGAAGTCGGCTCGACAATGGTCATGCCAGGCTTGAGCTTGCCGCTGCTTTCCGCGTCCCAGATCATGCTCGCGCCAATGCGGCACTTCACCGAATAACCGGGGTTGCGCCCTTCGATCTTGGCCAGGATGGTCACGCCACGCGGTGCGATGCGGTTGATCTGGACCAGCGGCGTATTACCGATGGAGTGCGCGTTGTCTGCAAAGATACGGCTCATGACGGGTCCTATTGGCGACTTTGAAGAAGGCCCCAAGGGTATGCCTCGTACTTCAACGCGTCCAGACGGTGGAACGTTGCGTTCATCAGAACAGTCAATCTCCTACAAGCAAGGAGAACCTCCCCATGAAACGTCGCTACAGTTGGCCGTTATGGACAATCGCCGCGCTGCTGGTGCTGCTGGTTGCCCTGGACCTGGCCCTGCCGTACCTGGTGCGTAACTACCTGAATGACAAGCTCGCCGACATGGGCGATTACCGCGGCCAGATCACTGACGTGGACCTGGCGCTGTGGCGTGGCGCCTACAAGATCAACGGCCTGCAGATCGTCAAGGTCGACGGCAAGGTGCCGGTGCCGTTCGTCAAGGCGCCGCTGATTGATCTGTCGGTGAGCTGGCATTCGCTATGGTATGACCATGCGGTGGTGGCCGAGGTGGAGTTTCTCAAGCCTGAGCTGAACTTCGTCGATGGTGGGGCCAATAAACAGGCATCCCAGACGGGTAAGGGCACCGACTGGCGTGCCCAACTGGGCAAATTGTTACCGATCACCCTTAACGAAGTACGCATCCGGGACGGCAAGATCGCCTTCCATAACTTCAACTCCAAGCCCGCAGTGAACCTCTACGCCACCCAGGTCGACGCCAGCTTCTTTAACCTGACCAACGTGGTCGACGTCAAAGGCAAGCGCGACGCCACTTTCGAGGGCAAGGGCATGCTGCTGGGCCAAGCCCCGCTGGAAGCCAGCGCGACCTTCGACCCGCTGAGCAACTTTGAAGACTTCGAGTTCCGCTTTCGCGCCAAGGAAATCCAGCTCAAGCGCCTGAATGACTTCGCCGCGGCCTATGGCAAGTTCGACTTCAATGCCGGTAGCGGCGCGGTGGTGGTCGAGGCCCAGGCCGAAAAAGGCCAGTTGAGCGGTTATATCAAGCCGTTGCTGCGAGATGTGGAAGTGTTCAATTGGCAGCAGGACGTGGAAAACAAAGACAAAGGTATTTTCCGCTCGATATGGGAAGCCGTGGTCGGTACCGGCGAGACCGTGCTGAAGAACCAGAACAAGAACCAATTTGCTACCCGGGTAGAACTCAGTGGCAGCGTCCATCAGCAAGATATCAGCGCGTTCTCCGCGTTTTTGCAGATTTTACGTAATGGTTTCGTCCAGGCTTTCAATGCAAGGTACGAACAACCCAAGCCCAGCGCGGACTAAAAAATGTGGGGAGGGGCTTGCCCCTCCCACATGTACCGCACGGGTCAATGGGAAGTGACCGGCCATTCAGAGACTGAATAACCCGTCTGCGTTCACAGTCGCCAGGGCTGCGCGGTATAGTCCGGACATTGATGAATTCGAGGAATGACCGATGAAGTTCGAAGGCACCCAGGCCTATGTGGCTACCGATGACCTGAAACTGGCCGTCAACGCCGCCATCACCCTGGAGCGGCCGTTGCTGGTCAAGGGCGAACCGGGCACCGGCAAGACCATGCTCGCCGAGCAACTGGCCGAATCCTTCGGTGCCCGACTGATCACCTGGCACATCAAGTCAACCACCAAGGCCCATCAGGGCCTGTACGAGTATGACGCGGTCAGCCGCCTGCGCGATTCGCAACTGGGTGTGGACAAGGTCCACGACGTGCGCAACTACTTGAAGAAGGGCAAGCTCTGGGAAGCCTTCGAGTCCGAAGAGCGGGTGATCCTGCTGATCGATGAAATCGACAAGGCCGATATCGAGTTCCCCAACGACCTGTTGCAGGAACTCGACAAGATGGAATTCTACGTCTACGAGATCGACGAGACCATCAAGGCCAAGAAGCGCCCGATCATCATCATTACCTCCAACAACGAGAAAGAGCTGCCGGACGCCTTCCTGCGCCGCTGCTTCTTCCACTATATCGCCTTCCCTGACCGCCCCACTCTGCAGAAGATCGTGGATGTGCACTACCCGGACATCAAGAAGGAGCTGGTCAGCGAAGCCCTCGATGTGTTCTTCGATGTACGCAAGGTGCCGGGCCTGAAGAAAAAACCGTCCACCTCCGAACTGGTGGACTGGCTCAAGCTGCTGATGGCCGACAATATCGGCGAAGCAGTGCTGCGCGAACGCGACCCGACCAAAGCCATCCCGCCGCTTGCCGGTGCCCTGGTGAAGAACGAGCAAGACGTGCAGCTGCTGGAACGTCTGGCGTTCATGAGCCGTCGCGGTAATCGATAATGTTGCTCAACCTGTTCAATGAAATGCGTGCAGCCAAGGTGCCGGTGTCGGTACGCGAGCTGCTCGACCTGATCAACGCGCTGAAACAGCGCGTGACCTTCGCCGACATGGACGAGTTCTACTACTTGGCCCGGACGATCCTGGTCAAGGACGAGCGGCATTTCGACAAGTTCGACCGCGCCTTCGGGGCTTACTTCAACGGCCTGGAAAAGCTCGATGACCACTTGCAGGCACTGATTCCCGAGGACTGGCTGCGCAAGGAGTTCGAACGCTCCCTGAGCGATGAAGAACGCGCGCAGATCCAGTCCCTCGGCGGCCTGGACAAGTTGATCGAGGAATTCAAGAAGCGCCTGGAAGAACAGAAAGAACGGCATGCCGGCGGCAACAAGTGGATCGGCACCGGCGGCACCAGCCCGTTTGGTTCCGGTGGCTACAACCCGGAAGGCATTCGCGTGGGTGACGCCGGCAAGCGCCAGGGCAAGGCGGTGAAAGTCTGGGACCAGCGCGAGTACAAGAACCTCGACGACCAGGTGGAGCTGGGCACGCGCAACATCAAGATCGCCCTGCGCCGGCTGCGCAAGTTCGCACGCCAGGGTGCCGCCGAAGAGCTGGATATCGACGGCACCATCGACCACACCGCCCGCGACGCCGGGTTGCTGAATATCCAGATGCGCCCCGAGCGTCGCAACACCATCAAGCTGTTGTTGCTGTTCGATATCGGCGGTTCGATGGACGCCCATGTGAAAACCTGCGAAGAGCTGTTCTCCGCCTGCAAGACCGAGTTCAAGCACCTGGAGTACTTCTACTTCCATAACTTCGTGTACGAATCGGTATGGAAGAACAACCAGCGCCGCACCTCGGAGCGCACCTCCACCCAGGACCTGCTGCACAAGTACGGCGCCGACTACAAGGTGATCTTCATCGGCGATGCAGCCATGGCGCCCTATGAGATCACCCAGGCCGGCGGCAGCGTCGAGCATTGGAACGAGGAGCCTGGGTATGTGTGGATGCAGCGCTTCATGGCCAAGTACAAGAAGCTGATCTGGATCAACCCGTACCCCAAGGACACCTGGGGTTATACGGCATCGACCGCAATCGTGCGGGAGCTGGTGGAGGATCAGATGTATCCGCTGACCTTGCGCGGCCTGGAGGAAGGCATGCGTTTCCTGGCCAAATAAGCCGCCTCGGCAGGCCCTTTACGGCCGATTCAGCAACGGTTTGCAGGGTGGCGTCGACGGCGTGGGCCTGCGCGCATCATGCCAGCCGAACAGCAGGAAGTTACTGGAGAACCGCCGCACCAGTTCTGCATCGACACCATTGACGCGGCCGTCGTTGTTCACGTCCTGGCTGATATGGGCGCCATCGGCGGTGCCCACCTCGTTGGTAAAATAAGCCGCTGTGTAGGCCAGTGACTCATCATCGAGCTGCCCCTCGCCTTGGTGAAAATGCAGGCGCACGGTGTCTGGTATGCCATTGGCATCGAAGTCTACGGCAAACACCATCAGGTATTTATCGGCGGAGCCATCCTGGCTGAACCAGTTGAACTCGAGGAATTGCTGGGCGAACTCCAGCGCCATGGCTGCATCCAGCGTGTCAGTGACACCGTTATGGTTGATGTCGTCAGCCAGCCTCCAATCAAGCCTGCCATCGCCCTTCATATCCACCGCTGCAGCCGCCATGGCAAGGGGCTGCGCGAGTGTGTCGTCGTAAAAATCCAGGTAAACCACGTCGGGCCTGGCGTTGTCGGTAATATCGTAAGCACGCAGAATCAAGAATCGCATAATACAAACTCGTAACAAGAAGAACCGACAGGCTCCCATTGCTGCGCCTCGAGGTCGACAGCCTCAAGCCGTCAGGGCAAGTCAGGCAATTCTGGCGTCCCTGTCCGGCCAGGGCAGTGCCTTCGCTGACCCATGAGCTCGATTACGGGTTGGTGTATTGCGCCAGATACCTCAGATGCTGCGCGTGGGCGCCAGGCTGCACCATAGGCGCCAGTTTCAATGTCGCACCGGGCAGGCATTGCGCCAATCGTGCCAGCGACAACGGCGTCAACGCTCCCAGGCGCGGATAGCCGCCAATGGTCTGGCGATCATTGAGCAACACGATCGGCTGCCCATCCGGCGGCACTTGGATCGCTCCCAGCGGGATACCTTCGGAAATCAACGACGGCCCCTGGTATTGCAGCGGTGTACCGAGCAAGCGCATGCCCATGCGATCAGCGCGGCTGTCGAGGGCCCATTCGGTGTTGAACGCATCGAACAGGCTCTGCCCACTGAACTGGCCAATCTGCGCACCGATGATCACGTCCAGGGATGCAGCGGATGGCAAATCCGGGTTGGCCAGCACTTTCATCGCGCCCCCGGTCCCGGAATAAGTTAACTGAGCGCCTTCAGCCAAGGCTTTGCCGAAACCGTCCACCCCACCCAATGCCTCGCGTACCACCGTGGCACAACTGCCGAGCACGGGCGGCGCGTCGAAGCCGCCCGGCGCCGCCAGGTAAGCCCGTGCCCCCTTGAACGGCTGGGTAAAGCGCAAACGCTGGCCCTTTTGCAGGATAAAACTGCGCCCAGGGCTGATGGCGCGATCATCGATGTAGGCGCCCAGGTCCGCACCGGCCAGGGCCAGCAGGCAATAGTCCTCGGCCTGCACGGTAAAGCCGCCGAGGGTGACTTCCACCACCGGCGCATCCAGGGCGTTGTCCAGCAGCCAATTGGCCCAGGACATGGATACCCAATCCAGCGCGCCGCCCTGGGTCACGCCGAGGTGGCGCACGCCAAAACGCCCGGCGTCCTGCAACAGGCACAGCGGCGTGCTGGCCTCGATGATCAAGCGGCTCATGCCTGCGCCTCCAACGGCGTGTCATCGCCTCCCAGGTGGATGAATTCGGCATGGTCGACCGCTTCGAAGCGTACCGTGTCGCCGGGTTGCATCAGGCTGTAGCCGTCGCGATCGCGGTCGAACAGCTTGGCCGCAGTGCGGCCGATCAGGTTCCAGCCGCCCGGGGACACCACCGGGTAGGCGGCGGTTTGCCGTTCGGCAATGCCGACGCTGCCAGCGGCCACGCGTTTGCGCGGGGTGTTGAGGCGCGGCGTGGCGAGGGTTTCGTCCACCAGCCCCATAAAGGCAAAACCTGGGGCGAAGCCGAGGGCGAACACCTGGTATTCGTGGGCGCTGTGGCGGCGGATCACTTCATCCACCGCCAACCCGCTACGCTGGGCCAACAGGGTCAGTTCCGGGCCGACACTCAGGTCGTACCACACCGGCAGCACATGGCACTGGCCGCTACCCTGGGCCTGGGGTTGCAGATCGGTAAGGGCCTGGTCGATCAGTTCCCGGGCCTGGGCCGGGGTCAGCGTCGTGAGATCGTAATGCACCATCAAGGTGGTATAGGACGGCACCAGGTCCACCAACGCCGGGCCGAACCCAGCGCGCAGGCGCTGGGTGGCGGCGAGCATCCACGGCATATTGGCTTCGGCAATCACCTCAAACAGACGCACCATCAGGCAGTCGATGGCCACCACTTCAATGCGTGGCTTCATGCTGTCTTCAACGCTTCACGGATTCGCTGCACCGCAGCCACCGAGCTGGCGTTGTCGCCATGCACGCACAGGGTATTGGCCTGCAACACCAGCGCACTACCGTCGCTGGCGACCAGCGGAGCGCCACGGGAAATGGTCAGGGCCTGCTGCAAGATAGTGCCGGGATCGTGATGCACAGCGCCGGGCAGCTGGCGGGAGACCAGATGGCCGTTGCTGTCATAGGCGCGGTCGGCGAAGGCTTCGAACCACAGGATCACGCCATATTCGTCGCCCAACGCCTGGGCCGCGCTGTTGTCGCGGGTGGCCAGCAGCATCAGTGGCAGGTCACCGTAGGCGGCCACGGCCTGGATCACCGCACGCAACTGCGCCGGGTTCGCCATCATGTCGTTGTACATCGCGCCGTGGGGCTTCACATAGCTGACGCGACCGCCCTGGGCCCGGCAGATGCCGTCCAGCGCGCCGATCTGGTAGTGCAACAGATCCTGGATTTCCTGGGGCGTGTAGTGCATGGAACGCCGGCCAAAGCCCTGCAGGTCTTGATAGGCCGGGTGAGCGCCGACTTGCACGCCATGCTTGAACGCCAGGCTGACGGTCTTGCGCATGATGCTCGGGTCGCCGGCATGAAAGCCGCAGGCCACGTTGGCGCAGTCGATGAACGGCATGACTTCGGCGTCCAGACCCATGGTCCAGTTACCAAAGCTTTCGCCGATGTCGCAGTTCAAAAGCAGGCGGCTCACGGTGGTCGCTCCTGTAGGCTTTGTTTTTTTGTAGTGTGGGATTTATTACACAGAACTGGCAACTTGTCCTGGCACCCCTACGACGCTTATCGTGGAACAGCTCGATTTTTGGCGTTTGCCCGGTGTGACGTCCAACTAATAAAAACCGATCCATGCATAAGAAAAAGTTGATCCCATGAATTTGAAGTTCCTCGAAACCTTCGTCTGGGTGGCCAAGCTCAAGAGTTTTCGCCTGACCGCCGAGAAGCTATTCACCACCCAGGCCTCGATTTCCAGCCGCATCGCGGTGTTGGAAAGCGAGTTGGGCGTGAAGCTGTTCCTGCGTGACTCCCGCGGCGTGAGCCTGACCCCGGAAGGCTTGAAGGTGCTCGATTACGCCGAACAGATGATGGTGACCATGCAGGGCTTGAAGCAGTCTCTGGAAACCAGCAGCAGCAAGGTCGGGCGCATTCGCATCGGTGCGATGGACACCGTGATCCACACTTGGCTGAGCCCGCTGGTCGCGGAGTTGATGGATCATTTCCCCCTGGTAGAAATCGAGTTGGTCGCCGATACGGCGCTTAACCTCAGCGATCAGCTACAAAAAGGTTTCCTCGACCTGATCCTGCAAACCGACCTGCTGCGCCTGGAAACCGTACGCAGCCTGGAACTGGCCAGTCACCCCATGGCCTGGATCGTCGCCAGCCAATCGATCTATCACCGCGACTACGCCTCGCTGGCCGAACTGGCCCAGGAGCGCATCATCACCTACTCGAAAAACTCCCACCCGCACCAGGACGTAATCAGCCTGATGCAGGCCAACGGCGTGGCCGCGCCACGGATGAACTGTGTGAACTCGGTGTCGGCGATTACCCGGTTGCTGCGCGATGGCTTCGGCATTGGCGCACTGCCGCCGGTACTGGTCAGCGAAGAACTGGCGCGGGGCGAATTGGTGATGCTGCCGATGGCCCAGCGCCTGCCGAACTTGCAGGTAGTGGTGTCATGGCGCGTGGGGGTGGAGTTGGTGGAGGAGATTGTGGGGTTGTGCCAGAAGGTGGTGGCCCGCTACGCCGAGGAAGTCGGTGAAGAACGGATGGTGCTAAGCCACTGACTAAACCGGATCCAAATGTGGGAGGGGGCTTGCTCCCGATAGCAGAGGGTCAGTCGATGAAGATGTTGACTGACCTGCCGCCATCGGGAGCAAGCCCCCTCCCACATTTGGCCGAGTTGGGCGTTAGAGGCCCTTGAGGTCCCGCTCTTCGATGGGCCGGCTCTGACGCAAGCGCCTGCCGCCCAACACCACCCAATCAATCAGGCGGTACAGGCATTCGATGCCGAACGACAACAGCATCGCCCCGCCCAGGCCCCAGCCCATGGCTTCGGGTGTGAGCAAGATCTGGTAGCTGTAGCCATTCCAGGTTTCCTGGCGGATATCCGGGTCGGCGGCCACCGCCACTTGCAGCACGCGGATGTACCACGGGCCCTGCATGGCCTGGAATTGCTTGTCCAACTCAAGCTGGCGATCGAGCATCGCGCCCAGGCTGCTGGCGTCGCTCTGGAACACCGGGTCGTCACTGGCGCGGTAATGGGCCACCAAGGCCTGCAAGTCCCCGTTGAAGAACTGTTGCGCCGTGGATTCAAAGCCGCGCAGGCCGGTCTGGGCCTCGATCAGGTGGGCCTCGACGCGCTTGGCGTAGTCGCTGATAAACCCCGGCACCTGCACGCCGACCAACAAGCCAATGGCAAACAGCACCAACCGCAGATAGCTAAGCAACATGGTCGATATCCTTACTCGGTAACGCCCTGGCTGACGCATTCACCGCGTCGCCATAGGCTCCATTGGCCCGGTTCGTAGCGGGTCCAGTTTTCGTTGTCGGTCAGGGGTTCGGTGGCGATCACCGTTACCACGTCATTGGGGGTGGTTTCGGCCTGAAAATCGACGATCACATCGACATCTTTCAAGCGCGCCGGGCCAAAGGGCGCGCGCCGGGTAATCTGCGCCAGTTTGGTCGAGCAGTAGCAGAACAGCCAGTCGCCATCGCTGAGCAGGCAGTTGAACACGCCCTTGCTGCGGTATTCGGCGCAGGCGGCGATCAGGTCCGGTAGCACTTGCTCGATGTCTACCGGCTCGGGGAAGGCTTCGCGCACGCGGTTGAGCAGGTCGCAGAAGGCCGCTTCGCTGTCGGTATCGCCCACCGGACGGTAGAAGGTGGCGCGGGGGTTGAAGTCCGCCAGTTGGCCGTTGTGGGCAAAACACCAGTTGCGGCCCCATAGCTCACGCACGAACGGGTGGGTATTGGCCAGGCTCACCTTGCCCACATTGGCCTGGCGGATATGGCCGATCACCACTTCGCTCTTGATCGGGTAACGCTGCACCAGCAACGCGACTTCCGACTCACTGCTGGCGGCCGGGTCCTGGAACAACCGCAGGCCACGCCCTTCGTAGAAGGCGATACCCCAACCGTCGCGGTGCGGGCCGGTACGCCCACCGCGCTGCATCAGCCCGGTAAAGCTGAACACGATATCGGTGGGGACGTTGGCACTCATGCCCAATAATTCACACATGCCAGGGCTCTCGCTGCAGGGCGGACAACGTTAAAGGCGCGGTTCGACCCGCATGCCACTCACCGGCGCCGGGCGACGGAACGGTTCGTCGTCTTCCGGCTCGGCGGCCAGGGCAGCATCGGCAGCGGCCTTGCGCTCACGCCGGGCGTTGGCCGCACGCTCGATGGGCCAGCGGATCAGCACAAACACGATGTATAGGGCGAACACGATCATGGTGTACATGAACAGATCGGAAATCGCCCGCCAGGCGTTGTTGCCGACCTTGAGCACCAGGTCCAGGGCGGTAATCGCCACGGCCGGCGCGAACTGGGTCTTGACCGGGTCGACGATGGTCGGGCTCAGCAACAACACCGCCATCAGCAATTGCAACGGCTCGCGCAGCCAGCGCCACATCCAGCGGGTCATGCGCCACCACACCAACAGGCAGCCCAAAGCGGCGAAGGCGTAGAGGCCCCAAGCGGTCAGATAGTCGTTCTCGGTCATGGTGTCCATGGCAAGGTTGGCAAACAGGCGGCTATGATAACGGCTTTTGCGTGTCGCGGCTGCAATGCCTGCCACCTTCCGCCAGACAGAGAGTGATCCATGACGTCATCGACCGCCCCGATTGCCCGCAAGGCCCCAGGCCCAGACCCGTACGCCTGGCTGCAAGCGCGGGACACCCCAGAAGTGCTCGACTACCTCAAGGCCGAAAACGCCTGGCAGGAGACCCAGTTGGCCGACCAGCAGGCGCTGCGCGAGACCCTGTTCGAAGAGATCAAGGGCCGTATCCTTGAAACCGACCTGTCCCTGCCCTCCCCTTGGGGTCCGTACATGTACTACACGCGCACCACCGCCGGTGACGAATATGCGCGCCATTACCGCTGCCGCCGCCCGGCTGACGACAGCAACCAAGTGGATGACAGCAGCGAAGAATTGCTGCTGGACCCGAACGTATTGGCCAACGGCGGCTTTTTCTCCCTCGGCGCGTTCAGCATCAGCCCCGACCACCAGCGCCTGGCCTACAGCCTCGACACCAGCGGCGAAGAGATCTACACCCTGTTCGTGAAGGAATTGGCCACAGGCAAAGTCAGCGAACTGGCGTTCGAGAACTGCGACGGCAGCATGACCTGGGCCAATGACAGCCTGACCCTGTTCTTCGGCGAGCTGGACGACACCCATCGCCCGCACAAGCTGTATCGCTATCGCCTGGATGGCACGGCGGCGCAGGAAGTGTTCCACGAGCCCGACGGCCGTTTCTTCCTGCACTGCTACCGTTCCAGCTCCGAGCGCCAACTGCTGTTGGCCCTGGGCAGCAAGACCACCAGCGAAATCTGGGCGCTGGACGCCAACCAGCCGCACCTGGGCTTTACCTGCCTGGCACCACGTGTCGAAGACCATGAATACGATGTCGACCATGGCAAGCGCAATGGCGAATGGACATGGTTTATTCGCAGCAACCGCGATGGGATCAACTACGCGCTGTTCATCGCCGCCGATACCGGTGGCGTGCCGAGCGAAGATCAATGGCAAAACCTGATCCCTCACAGTGACGAGGTCATGCTCGACGGTGTGAGCCTGAACGCCAGCGCCATGACCTTGAGCCTGCGCATCGGTGGCCTGCCGGTCATCGAGGTGCACCCCGAAGACGTACCGGCCTATCGCGTGGAGTTGCCCGATGCGGCCTACAGCCTCTACGTACAAAACAGCCTGGAATTTCACAGCGACAGGATCCGCTTGCGCTATGAGGCCTTGAACCGTCCGGCCCAGGTACGTCAGCTCGAACTGGAGACAGGCGCCCAAGTGGTGCTCAAGGAAACCCCGGTACTTGGCGTGTTTAATGCTGACGACTACGTCAGCCAACGCCTATGGGCCACCTCCGCTGACGGCACCCAGGTGCCCATCAGCCTGGTGGTCAAGCGGGACCAGCTCGGCCAAGCGACGCCGCTGTACCTGTATGGCTATGGTGCCTACGGCCAAAGCCTTGATCCGTGGTTCTCCCATGCGCGCCTGAGCTTGCTCGATCGCGGGGTAGCGTTTGCCATCGCCCATGTGCGTGGCGGCGGTGAGTTGGGCGAAGCCTGGTATCGCAACGGCAAGCAGGAACACAAGCAGAACACTTTCAGCGACTTTATCGCCTGCGCCGAACACCTGATCGCCCAGGGCGTAACCACCTCCAGGCAACTGGCGATCAGCGGCGGCAGTGCCGGTGGCCTGTTGATCGGCGCCGTACTCAACCAGCGTCCGGAACTGTTCCAGGCAGCGATTGCCGAAGTGCCGTTCGTCGATGTGCTCAACACCATGCTCGACCCGGAACTGCCGCTGACCATCACCGAGTACGACGAATGGGGCAACCCCGAGGACCCCGAGGTGTATGCGCGCATCAAGGCCTACGCGCCGTACGAAAACGTCAGCGCCCAGGCCTACCCGGCCACGCTGGTGATCGCCGGCTACAACGACAGCCGCGTGCAGTACTGGGAAGCGGCCAAATGGGTGGCCAAGCTGCGCGACACCGCCACCTCCGACAACCTGCTGCTGCTCAAGACCGAGCTGGGCGCCGGCCATGGCGGCATGAGCGGTCGCTACCAGGGATTACGTGACGTAGCGCTCGAATATGCGTTTGTGTTCAAGGCGCTCGGGCTGATTTAGGAACTTACCGGGGCGGCCCTGTCTGAACAGGGGACCGCCCTACATATTGACGGACCAATACTGCTGCCATGCCACAAGCCACCTTACTCAACGACGAAATCCGCGACATGCTGATGGACTGCGGGCTGTTTGACCCGCTGCTGCCGGAAGATTTTCATATCGCCGCGGGCTACTTCAATATCAGCAGCATTGCCCAGGGCGAGGTGATTTTCCTCGAGGGCGATGCGGGCACCTTCATGTGCATCCTCCACACTGGCCAGGTGGCCGTGCAGAAAACCAACCACACCGGCCAGCGCCTGACCATCGCCACCCTGCGCAGTGGCCGGGCGTTTGGCGAAATGGCGGTGCTCGACGGCGAGCGGCGCTCGGCCAGTTGCGTCGCGGCCAGTGATTGCGTGCTGTTGAACCTGGGCAAGGATGCCCTGGAAAAAATGCTCAATGAAGCGCCCAGGGTGGCGGCCAAGATCATCCGCGCCATTGCCGTGGCCCTGTCCAAGCGCCTGCGCATGGCCGACGGGCAACTGTTATCTCAACAGTTTTAACCGCCGGGGGGCTTGGGCTTGCTGTCGTTCTGCTGCAGGCCGGGGACGGTCTGGTCCTTGGGCGGCGCGGGCAATACGATGGGCACCAGGGGCGGCGAGCCGTTGGTCTTGGGCACGGCCGGTGGCGTGACTTGCGGGTACAAGGTCGGCGTTGGCGTGCCCGGCGCGCCTGGGGTTGGAGCGGGCGCGACCGGAACGGTTTGCAACTCCTGAGCCTGCGCCACAGCAGATATGAGCGCGCTCAATACAATGACCGTTAGAATGCTGCACTTCATCGATGGCTCCATGGCCTGACCGGAATATCGTAAGGCTACTCCCAACTGCGCAAGAATGCCCTTCCCAATGAGATTTCCATGAAACGTTTCGTTCTGCTGGACACCACTCCGATCCCCGACAATGGCGGTGCCTTGTGCCTGTTCGAATACGGCGAGGACTTTGTCATCAAGATCCAGGGCGGTGACGGCGGCCAGCTGATGAACACGCGCATGCACGGCTCCGAAGACGCCCTGGCCGAGATCCCCTGCCGCAAGGTGGCCGGCCGCCCGGGTTCACGGGTGCTGATCGGCGGCTTGGGCATGGGTTTTACCTTGGCCGCAGCGCTCAAGCATTTGGGCAAGAGCGCCGAAGTGGTGGTGGCGGAGTTGGTGCCCGGGGTTGTGGAGTGGAACCGTGGGCCGCTGGGGGAAAAGTCCGGGCGCCCGCTGCTGGATCCACGCACGGTGATCCGTCTGGAAGACGTGGCCAAAGTGCTGCAGGCCGAGCCCCAGGGCTTCGACGCAATCATGCTCGACGTCGACAACGGCCCCGAGGGTCTGACGCAAAAGGCCAATAGCTGGTTGTATTCCGCCGGTGGCCTGGCCGCGTGCGCCAAGGCCCTGCGGCCCAAGGGCGTGCTGGCCGTGTGGTCGGCGAGCGCCGATAAGCTGTTCAGCGACAAACTGCGCAAGGCAGGCTTCAAGGCTGAGGAAGTCCAGGTGTTTGCCCATGGCAACAAGGGCACGCGGCATACCATCTGGATTGCAGAAAAGCTGAAGGGCTGAATCACCATCGATCAAATGTGGAGGGGCTTGCTCCCTCCCACATTTGGTACTGCTTCAGTCTCTGGTTTTGCGGTAATCGATTACATACGGCAGTTTTTTATCGAAAGTCTTTTCCAGCTCACTGTGATCCAGCTGGGTCATACCACCCAATTGCCGGGCCGTGAAACCGCTGTCGCCCACCTTTGACCCCGGCGCCAGGCTGACCATGCGTTGAGCCACAGCCTCAATGGCGTCCTTGTATCCGCCTTTCTTATTCAGGTTGTAGCTGCCCAGATCAATTTGCGTGCGCAGCCAGTTGCCCCAGTAGAACTCGAGGAATTCCGGCGCAATCGCACCGTCGGTTGGCTTGCCATAGGCGGCCTTGCGGGTGAAATACACCAGGCTGCGGAAAGTGTCGTCCTGCAGGTTCTTGAAGCCCAGGTGCGCTGGCAATTGCGCAGGTAGCAGCGTCTGGCCCTGGTTGTCCTTGAGCCAGACCTTGCGCGCAGCCTCCATGCGTTGCCAGAAGGTGGCAAGGTTCGGGCTGCGGCTGAAGTCGTCGGTGACCTTGACCCACATCTTCAAGCGCGGGCCGGCGCCGGGGGTCTCCCACAGGGTGGTGAAACTGTGATGACCATCAGTCAGGTACAGTTGGCCGCCGGGACCGACCACCACGGTTTTCATCTCATTTGGATAGGTACCCACCGCACGCTTGCAGGTGAAGCTGGCGGGCCGCAGCAGTTCGGCGTTCTTGGGCACCTGATCGGCCTCGCCCTGGCCATTGGTTTCGCAGTATTCATCGAAAGCCTTGGCGGGCTTGTCGGCGAACAGCCCCAGGCTGTAGTAGATCTGGTCGAAACCAACCACAGCCTGGGTCGGATGCAATTGTTCCAGGGCGACCTCGATCACCTGCCCCGGTTGTGGCGTCGAAAACGCCTGGACTTGCGCGGTAAGGGCACAGAGCACAAGCCCGATAGTCCATGAATGCAGACGCATGAATTTCCATTCCTTATCAGTCAGTGAACAATCCTAGCGGTCATTTACCGCGCAAGCGGCTAGAATCCACCTTATCCGTGACCCACCAAATAGCCAGGAGCCATGATGAGCTCGACTAACCCGCCCTCACACACCGCCAAGCTGGACCGCATCCTCGCCGATGCCCAGCGCGACCGCGAAATGGGCTATCGCGACAAAGCCTTGAAGATGTACCCCCACGTCTGCGGCCGTTGCGCCCGTGAATTCGCCGGCAAGCGCCTGAGTGAGCTGACCGTACACCACCGTAACCACAACCATGATGACAATCCCCAGGACGGCTCCAACTGGGAGTTGCTGTGCCTGTATTGCCACGACAACGAACATTCGCGCTACACCGACCAGCAGTACTTCGGCGAAGGCTCCACCAGCAGCCCGAGCATTGCCAAGGCGACGCATAATCCGTTTGCGGCGTTGGCGGGGTTGATGAAGAAAGACGACTGAAGATCGTCCTTGTCTGTACTGGCCTCATCGCAGCATAGGTATCTACACAACTTTGCAGTCGCCAACAGTAACTACGATGCGAAGCGAGCCGCTCTTGATCTTGCTCTTGATCTGCTTTTGATCTCAGGCGCCCCGTTAAACCACGCTGGCCGGAATTCGACAGGGATTTGGGGGGTAAACCGGCAGGGATGCCGGTTTAGCCGCCCCGCGCCATGGATGGCGCGTGGCGGCGGCCTCCCAAATCCATGGCGGATTACGGGCACACCGAGCCTGAGCGAGGTGCCGAGTGGTGGGGCAAGAGCCTTTTGGTTACTTTTGGGCTCTTTTCAAAAGTGACCCGCTGTAAAAGCGGAACCAATAGCCGCCGTTACCGCAGCAATGGATATGTACCCGGCCTGATCCAACATCCTGGTCGGCTGTCAGGCCGCCATCGGGGGCAAGCCCCCTCCCACAGTGTCCGACGGCGTACCAGAGGTTGTGTAGATACCCATGCTCATCGCAGGCAAGCCAGCTCCCACATTTGGAATGCATTCCCCTGTGGGAGCCGGGCTTGCCCGCGATGACGATCGCCCAAGCACTGCATACCCCCAGGCCGTATAATCGCCGTTTTTCTCCAAGGCACCCTTCCCCGTGGGCAATAAACGCTACAGCTGCATCGGTCTGTATAACCCCAAATCCCCCGAAAACGTCGGCTCGGTAATGCGTGCCGCCGGCTGCTACGGCGTGGCCTCGGTGTTCTACACCGGCGTGCGTTACGAGCGCGCCCGGGATTTCATCACCGACACCAAGAAGGTCCACCACGACATTCCGCTGATCGGCATCGACGACCTGAAAAAGATCCTGCCCCTGGGCTGCATCCCGGTCGCCGTGGAACTGGTGGAAGGCGCCCGCCCGCTGCCTGAATACACCCACCCCGACCGCGCGCTGTATATCTTCGGCCCCGAAGACGGCTCCCTGGACAAGGAGATCCGCGACTGGTGCGAAGACGTGATTTATATCCCCACCACCGGCTGCATGAACCTGGCGGCCACGGTCAACGTGGTGCTCTACGACCGCCTGGCCAAGGGCAACAACACCCGCTCGGGCCCCAAGTACTGATTTTCCGGGAACATCCGGCAGCCGCGCGCAGTCAGCTGGTAACACTTGCCCTTGTTGGAGACAGATCATGAGCGACAGCAAAATCTTGCAACCTATCATCGACGCCACGCCTTTGAGGACTCAGCCCGCCCAGAATGTGCATGGCTGGGAACGCATCGGTTCGGTGGCAGGCGGCGTGATGATGGCCGGCAAAGGCCTGCGCCGGGGTGGGATTTTTGGGTTGATCCAGGTGGCGATTGGCGGCATGGCCCTGGCCCGTGGTTTCACCGGCCATTGTTCGCTCAAGGACAGGCTGGAACATGGCCGTCAGGAAATGAACAGCGTGCGCACCAAGATCGAGCGGGCTGGGGAAGAGCTGAAGAACTTGAAGACCCAGGCCGAAGTGGAGGCTGAGAAGGCAGTAAAACCCAAAGCCTGACCTGAGTATTGGACATGCTGGAGATCCAAATGTGGGAGGGGGCAAGCCCCCTCCCACATTTTGAATTGCACAGGGCTTGGAATCAGCGCAATAGTTTGCTGTCCAGAACCACCGACGACTCGCCGATTACACTTTCAGCCAGTTGCACAAACTCCTTGGTATCAATGCTGTTCACCCGCATCACTGCCTGCGCCAGATCATCCAGGGACCGCTTGTTGTGGGTTTTGACACGAATCTCCCGGTCGAGGTCCTGCAACACCAGCACTGCCCGCGCTACACCAGCGATGCCGATCTGCTCGCCCCTCAGGGTAGTGACCGCCTTGCTCTCTTTGGCCAGCCGCGCCTGGATCGCCGCATAACGCTCATCGGTGATGCCTCCGGCACGCCTCATCAATTCAACCGCGTAATACTCCCCCAACCCTTCACTGATCCAGTCACTGCTGTCATGGTCGTCAAAGCGTCCGATAGCCTGCACCACTTCGCGCAGCAAAGGGCTGCTGCCGGTTTCGCTGACCAACGGGGCACGGCTGTTGAGGTAGATCGAATCGCGCAATGAATAGGCGCCACGGCGCATCGGGTCACTGGCGCCCACGATCAACAATTTGCCGGGATGGCGCGGGAATGCGGCTTCCACCTGGGGCCAGATGAACGTCAACAAGGTCAGCACGTCCATACGGCGCATGCCCTGCCCCTTGGGCGAGGCCACGGTGATTTCGGTTTCGCCCAGGCGCAGACGGCGGCTGCCGAGGTTACCGGCGAGCATCCAGCCGGTAGGCCGGTCGAACAGGCGGGACACGTTATCGATGCGGAATTTATGCTTGCCAATGCGCGGCCAGGCGGTTTCGACACTCTTCCAGCCCGTGGGCAACTCGAACGCCAGGCGCGAGACCAACTCAATGCCATCTTGCTGATCGAGACGCGCAGCCGGCACCAGGTCTTCACCGCGCAGTAACGCCCAACCCGGCGTGACCCGTGTGTCATAGATGCCCGGCTTGCGCGTATGGCTCAGGCGCACTTTGTAGGTCAGGCTGGCTTTGTCGGCGCTGGGTTGCCACAGGCCACGGCTGCCCGTGACCTGCCATTGGCCGTCGGCCTTGAAGTCGCTGTAGTCGCCCTCGCGGCCCAAGTCGAAGTCCAGGCTACGCACCGCCGAGCCTTGAGACAGGCTGACGCGCACCTGCGCCTGATCGCTTTGGGGCAGCAGCTTGACGTGATAGTCCAGGTCGACTTTCTTCGCGCACCAGCCCGGCCCGCTCAGCGCCAGCAATACCAGGCCCGCGGCTAACTTGGCTGCCACCTTCATACACACTCCTTTGTTCAGCCTGCGCGGAAGATCAGGTAGTCCTCCCAGTCGTCCTCGGGCACGCTGCCTTCGCTGAGCATGCGCCCGGACTGGGAAATGCGTTCGTGGTGCACCGCGTCACGGTCGCCGCAGACCAGATGGTGCCAGAGCGGCAGATCCTTGCGCTCGCTGACCAAGCGGTAGCCACAGGTCGGGGGCAACCATTTGAATTGGTCGGCCTGGCCCGGGGTGAGCTGGATACAGTCCGGCACCGATGCGCGGCGGTTGGGGTAATCGGTGCACTGGCAGGTTTTCAGGTCGAGCAGCTTGCAGGCGATACGCGTGTAATAGACGCTGTTGTCGTCTTCATCTTCAAGCTTTTGCAGGCAGCACAGGCCACAGCCATCGCACAATGACTCCCACTCCTGCTGATCGAGCTGCTCAAGGGTTTTGCGTATCCAGAAAGGTTCGACTTTGGCGGCCATGGCTCTACATCAGTATCGGAAGCTGAAAAGGCCGCCAGTCTAGTGCCCAAGCCCGCTGGGGCCAAGCGCTTACGACTGACGGTGTAGCAACACTTGTCAGACTACTGAGCCCGCAGTAGTTTTGAGCACCGAATTGACGATCAGGAACAACCCATGACACGCGTTGCCGATTACCCGATCCACACCCAATTCACTGAACGCTGGTCGCCCCGCGCCTTTACCGGGGAAAGCATCCCGAAAGAGACCCTGCTGAGTTTCTTCGAAGCCGCACGCTGGGCACCGTCGGCCTACAACTCGCAGCCGTGGCGGTTTCTCTATGCGCGTCGGGACACCCCGGACTGGGAGCGTTTCCTGGGCCTGCTGAATGAATTCAACCGCAACTGGGCGCAGCACGCGTCGGCCCTGGTGATCATCGCCTCGAAAACCGACTTCATGGCTCCAGGTGCCACCGAAGAAACCCCGGCGCTATGGCACACCTTCGACACTGGCTCGGCCTGGGGCCATCTGGCGCTGCAAGCCAGCCTAAGCGGCTGGCATACCCATGGCATGGCCGGTTTCGATCAGGAGCTGACCCGCAAGGAGCTGAAGATCCCACAAGGGTACGCGTTGCATGCGGCCGTGGCCGTGGGCAAGCTGGGTGACAAGTCGAGCTTGCCGGAGTATCTGCAGGGCCGTGAAGCGCCGAGCCCGCGCAAGCCGTTGACTGAACTGGTGTCTGAGGGCGACTTCAGCCTGTAAGCCTAGTGCAACTCCAATGTGGGAGGGGGCTTGCTCCCGATAGCGGTGGGTCAGTTAGAAATGTGCTGACAGACATACTGCTATCGGGAGCAAGCCCCCTCCCACATTTTAGATTGATGCATGGCCAAGGATCAGTAGCCCCGGTCGAAGTCCACTTCCCCACGCAACGCTTGCTTGGCCTGGTAGGCGCGCACGTTTTGCACAAACAACGCCACCATCATCGACGGCGAGGTCGGTGCCGAGCTGTGCCCGGTCAACAGCAGACCCCACGCTGTCCAAAACGGGTGGCGCTGCGGCAGCGGCTCCTGACGGCACACGTCGATCACCGCGCCGGCCAGGTGCCCTTCTTTCAGGGCTTCAACCAGATCGGCATCCACCACCGCCACGCCGCGCCCGACGTTGATAAACAGCGCAGTGGACTTGAATTGCTTGAACAGTGCGCAGTCGTACAGGTCATGGGTTTCGGGCGTATTGGGCAGCAGGTTGATCACGTAATCGACCTCTCCCACCAAGCGGCCCAACTGGTCGAGCCCGGCCACTTCGATAAACGGTGCCTGTTCCCGCGCCGTACTGGCGATGCCATACAGCGTGACGCCAAACGGCACGAGAAAATCGGCGACGCTCTGGCCAATATCGCCGGTGCCGACAATCAGCACCTTGCGCCCCGCCAGGCTCTGGCCCATGCGGTTGTCCCACTTGCGCTCGACCTGGCTGACCAGGCGCGCCAGCACTTCGCGCTCGTGGCCCAGCATGTAGGTGAGGACGAACTCGGCCATGACCTGGCCATAAATCCCCACCGCACGGGTCAGGCGATAGTCGCGGGGCAAGCCATCGGCCAGCAGCGGCGTAATACCGGCCCAGGTCGATTGCAGCCACTGCGGGTGATGGCCCTGGCGCAACAGGGTCGCCAGCAGATCGGGCTGGCCCAGCCATACCGGGCAATCGGCGGCCAGCCGCGAGAGTTCGGCAGAATCGCCGCTGGTCAGCACTTCAAGGTCTGGGGCCGCTTCCTTGAGCAATTGGGCGTAGAGCGGGTGATCCTGTTCAGCAATCAGAACACGCATGGTTCAAACCTTTCAAAAACAGTGCAGACGGCCGCCCGCATCCTTACGGCCACCGTCCTCTAATACGATTCCATTAAAGCCTGTGCCCTGATGCGGGCACTGATCGATCACATCGGGTCGTTGCGGCGCAGCAGCTCTTCAGGCAAGTGCTCGATGTACTCATCCTCGGCCGGCGGCATTTGCAGGTGGTAACCCTGCTTGTCGAGGTTTTCCAGCACCACCGTGATGTCTTCGCGGGACAGCTTGCGCTCCGGCGTCAGCACCATGTCGAAGGCGTGGTGCGCCTTGCCGAAAGCTTCCATCAAGGGTTCTGGCACGCGTTCCAAAGCGTCGCTTTTGAGCACATAGAGGTACATGCCGTCTTTTTTCTTGCTGCGATAGATGGAGCAAATACGTTTCAAGGCTGTTCTCCGGCAGTGGCCAGGCTGTCGAGCAGCGCTTGGCCCATCAGCTCGCGACGCCAGCCACGCAGCGAGTCTGGCAATTGATAAGGCCCATCGGGGTAGCCGCTTTTAACCAGGGCTTCGAGGGTTTTCTTGCGCAGCATCAGTTCCGGCGCCATGTCCAGGCGTTCGGCGAACGTCTGGCCCAGGGCGCGCAGTTGCTTGATCAGCGTGGCTGCGTCCACCGGCAAAGGCTCGGCGACGGCGGGAGGCCATTGGTCCATCGGCACGCTGCCGGCTCGCTTGATCAGGTCCAGCAGGAACTGGCCGTCCTGGCGCACGGTGCGCGGGTGCATGTCTTCGATCTTGCCCAGCGCCGCCAGGTTATCCGGCTGGGATTTGGCCAGCGGCCACAACGAGTGTTCGCGAATGATACGGTTGCGCGGCAGGTCGCGGGCACGGGCTTGCTGCTCGCGCCAGGCGCATAGCTCACGCAGCACGGCGAGTTGGGCACGGGAGAGTTTCCATGCCAGCTTGGCATCGCGGTAGACCTCGTAGGGGTCGATCTCACGACGCAGGTTGGCCACCAGTTCGGCACCGTCTTCCAGTACCCAGGCGTACTTGTCATCCGATAGCTGCGGGCGCAGGCGGATATACACCTCGGCCAGGTGCACCGCGTCTTCGGCGGCGTAGCTGACCTGCGTCTCGGACAATGGGCGCTGCAGCCAGTCGGAGCGGGTTTCGCCCTTGGGCAGCTCGATGTCCAGCACGGCTTGTACCAGGCGTGAGTAGCCCATGGAGAAACCAAGATTGAGATAAGCCGCCGCCAACTGGGTGTCGAACAACGGCACCGGCAGGCTGCCGGTCAGGCGTAGCAGCACTTCCAGGTCTTCGCTGCAGGCGTGCACCACCTTGATCACGCCTGAGTTTTCCAGCAAGGCGGCCAAGGGTTGCCAATTATCGATGGTCAGCGGATCGATCAGGTAAGCGCGGATGCCATCACCGATCTGGATCAGCCCGGCAATAGGATAAAAGGTGTCGACCCGCATGAATTCGGTGTCGAGGGCGACGAATGGCAACTGCTGCCATTCGGCGCAATGCTGGCCGAGGCTATCGTTGTCGCAGATCCAGTGAATATCGATGGCCACACGGCTCTCCCTTGAAGAATGGCGCGCAGTATATATCGCTAAAGGGACTTGCGAGCATCCGCTGTGCACACAGCATCATGAAAACTCCGACAGGAGATGAAGAATAGTCCGACGAATGGAAGTTATCCTCTCTTACGCAGAACGTAGACGCACCACAGCCTGGAGCCCGGGAGGAACTCCTGATAATTCAGAATCTTGAAGCCTGCCTGACGAAACTCGTCTTCCACCGGTGTTCCTACGCTCACCGCGACAATGACCGTATCGCGGCTGACGCGGTGAAACTCGCGTAACAACATTAATCGCCCATCGCTGCCGGGCACATGACGAAACAATTCCAGGCAGAAAATACAGTCCACCGCATTCGCCGATAGGCCAATGGAAAACGCCGAGCCCTGGAATGTCTTGACGCGCTTGAGTAGCGCCCCAGGATGATGGGTACGAGCATGATCGAGCATGGCCTGGGAGTGGTCCGAGGCCAGAATCACCCGGTTGACGTGCTCAGCCAACACCGGCCAGAAACGCCCCGAACCACACGCCAGGTCAAGGATAAGCCCCGGCTCGCCGGCCACCTTCAATGCATGGCGTACCAGCCGCGTATCCCGCCACGCCGCCAGGCGCTGCAGCAGCCGGGGTGGGCGCGGATCACCGCAGACCCTGGCGTGCTCACGGCCACAGCGCTCAGCGAATTCGATCTCAATGGAGGATGGGGGTTGTGGCGACATCGCGGGCTCATGTGGATAGAACGGTAGTGAACGACCTTGATCCGCAGCTTAACCACCGCAACGTGAAAAAAAGGTCGAAAGCCTCACTACCGTGAATCGGTCACGCCTGGTGCAGGTACCAACGCCAATCCTGCTCACCCACCTCGCCCATGAACTGGCGGTATTCCTCGCGTTTAACCGCCAGATAGACGCCGAGAAATTCACTGCCGAACGCATCCCGTGCCCAACTTGACCCCTCAAGGGCGCGCAGGGTGGTCAGCCAATCGGTAGGCAGCAACTCCTTGGCCTGGGCGTAGCCGTTGCCTTCCACCGGGGCACCGGGGTCGCGCTGTTCGCGGATGCCGCGGTGGATGCCGGCAAGAATCGCAGCGGCCGCCAGGTAAGGATTGGCGTCAGCCCCGCAAATGCGATGCTCGATATGCCGGGAATGGGCCGGGCCGCCGGGCACGCGCAGGCTGACGGTGCGGTTGTCCACGCCCCAGGTGGCGGCCAGGGGCGCGTAGCTGTTGGTCTGGAAGCGCCGATAAGAGTTGGCGTTAGGGCAGAACATCAGCAACGAATCAAGCAAGGTGTCGAGCATGCCGCCCACCGCCTGGCGCAACAGCGGCGTGCCATCAGCCGCCTCGCTGGCGAACAGGTTATGGCCCTGGGCATCGGCCAGGCTGACATGCATATGCATGCCGGTGCCGGCCAGGTCATCGAATGGCTTGGCCATGAAACACGCCGTCATCCCGTGCTTGTGGGCCACGCCCTTGACCAGGCGTTTGTAGCGCACCGCCTCGTCCATCGCCTGCAATGCGTCAGTGCGATGCTCGAGGGTGATTTCAACCTGGCCCGGAGCGTATTCGGAGATGGCCGTGCGCGCCGGGATACCTTGCAGTTTGCAGGCGCTATAGAGGTCGGCGAGAAACGGCTCGATCTGCTCCAGTTCGCGCAGGCCGTAGACCTGGGTCGAACGTGGACGCTTGCCGTCCGAGTCCCGCGCCGGTTGCGGGCGACCGTTGCTGTCGGGCTTCTGGTCGAGCAGGTAGAACTCCAGTTCCGCGGCCATCACTGGGTAATAACCGTCGGCCTTGAGCGCATCGATGACCTTGGCCAGCAAGTGCCGGGGGTCGGCGACGGTGGCGGGTAAGCCTTCGGTGGGGTGCATGCTGACTTGCACCGCAGCGGTTGGGATCAAGCGCCAGGGCATGCGCTGCAGACTGCCGCTGACTGGGTAGGCGCGACAGTCGATATCGCCCACGCCCCATACCAGCCCGGAGTCATCTACGTCGTCGCCATTGATGGTCAAGCCGAGGATGGTGCTGGGCAGTGGCCGGCCGGTTTCGTACACCGCCAGCAGCTCGTCGCGGTGCAGCAGCTTGCCGCGTGGTACGCCGTTGTTGTCGAGGATAAACAGCTCGAACAGCTCGATGTCCGGGTTCTGTTCAAGGAACGCCTGGGCTTCGTGCAGGCTGGCAAAAACACTCATGGGGGCTTCTCATACGTTTGGGTCAGGCAGATGCGCACAGGAGCGCGTCATCCATGGGGGTAGATCAACGTAGGAAAAAGGTATCGGGTGGGCGTGCGTGTCGGCAGTGAAACAAGGCCCAAAAGGCCAGTTCGGAGGGTAGCGCCTCAATATCGGCCCGGCCGGGCACGGGCAATGTCACGGGATGAGGGGAAGAACCGTCCATGCGCAAATCACATTGAGGTAGATGCCCGGTACCTTAGCACGCGTTGATCGCGAGTTAGATCCAGGTTCTATAACGTTTTGTTGCAATGCGGCCAAACATTCGCCGCCCCTTGCTACCTTGGCGCTCTGCTGGAAATAATGGCCGCCCCCCCCGCATGGCCTCCAAGGATTCGACTCCCATGAAAGTGCCTCTAGCCCTCTGTGTACTGGCGACCCTGGCAAGCACCGCCCAGGCCGACACCGCCGCCTCGCGCCTGGATGAAGTACTTCAGCGCGGCACCCTCACCGTCTGCACCACCGGCGACTACAAGCCCTACACCTCGTTGCGTACCGACGGCCGCTATGAAGGCATTGACATTGCCATGGCCGAATCCCTGGCCAAGAGCCTCAACGCCAAGGTCAACTGGGTGCCTACGACCTGGAAAACCCTGATGCCGGACTTCCTTGCCCAACGTTGCGACATCGCCGTGGGCGGTATTTCCGTGTCGCTGGAGCGCCAGAAAAAGGCCTTCTTCAGCCAGTCCCTCGGAGTCGACGGCAAGATCCCGCTGGTGCGCTGCGCCGACGTGCAGCGCTACCAGACAGTCGAACAGATCAATCAGCCCCAGGTGCGAGTGATCGAGCCGGCAGGCGGCACTAACGAAGTGTTTGCCCGCGCCCACCTGGCCAAAACGCAGATTCGCCTGCATGACAATGTGACGATTTTTGACCAATTGCTGGCAGGCAAGGCCGACGTGATGATCACCGACGCCAGCGAGGCGCGCTACCAGCAGAAGCTCAAGCCTGGTTTGTGTGCGGTCAACCCGGAGCAGCCAATGCAATACAGTGAAAAAGCCTTCCTGCTGCCTCGGGATGATGTGGCCTGGAAGAGTTATGTGGATCAGTGGCTGCATCTGAGTGTGGCGACTGGCGCGTATGCGGGCATTGTCAGCCAGTGGCTGGCCGCGCCTTGATGGCGACCCAACCGGTACACCGCGGTCAAAGTGTGGGAGGGGGCTTGCTCCCGATTGCGGTGGATCAGTCAGAATATTTTTGACTGACACACCGCTATCGGGAGCAAGCCCCCTCCCACATTTTGGTTGTCTTACACCATGGCAATCGCGCTTGCCCCGCCACTTGGCGCCATTATCAACTCAACGAACGCCCTGCACGCGGCGCTGCGGTAGGCGCCTTTGCGGCTCAAAAGCGCGGCAGTACGCCGCGGTAGCGGTGGGTCGACGGCCACGTCATGCAGGCCTGCCTGCGCCTGGGCCAGTGCTCGCGGCAGGATGGTTGCCAGCGGCGTGCTAAGCACGATCTCGATAATGGCACTGATGGAGTTGGCCTCCATGGCGATGCACGGTTTAACCCCTTGCTGACGGCAGTAATCATCGATGTAGCGGCGGGTGGCGAACCCCGTATTGAGTAGCACCAGCGGCTGCTCGAGCCAATCCAGGCGGTTCAGTTGGGGATGAGTGGCACCCACGACCACACTCAGTTCTTCGACAAACACCGCCTCACACTCGATGTCCGGCCCATGCTCGCCGGTAAATCCGATGCCGATATCCAGCAGATCCTCGCCCAGGGCGGCTTCGATGCGGTCCTGGGTCAGTTCTTCGATGCTCAAAGTAATGCCCGGATACAGCCGGTTGAACCGCGCCAGCAGCGGGCCGATCAGGTAGGCGGTAAAGGTCGGCGTCATCGCCAGGCGCAAATGCCCGCGGCTAAGGTCTTGCACATCGTGAATGGCGCGGGTGCCGGCCTGCAGGTCCTGCAACGCCAGCCGCGCAAAACGCACATAGGCCTGCCCTGCATCGGTCAAGCTGATGCTGCGCCCGGAGCGGTCAAGCAGCGGCGCACCCAGGCTTTCTTCAAGTTGCTTGATCTGCTGCGACAAGGTCGGCTGCGACACATGCAACGCTTCGGCGGCGCGGGTGAAATTACGGTGCTCGGCGACGGCCAGCAAATAACGGATATGGCGCAACAGCATCGACAACACTCCAACTATAGGCACAACTTATAGGAAGCATAATAAACCGGTCTTGGACGCTATAGCTGAAAACTTCCATCCTTGCCCCATCAGCGACGCAAGGAGAACCACCATGCAGCATCTCATCGACGGCTTTCGCAAATTCCAGGGTGAAGCCTTTACCCAGCGCAGCGACCTGTTCAAACACCTGGCGACCACGCAAAACCCAGGCACCTTGTTTGTGTCCTGCTCTGACAGCCGCGTAGTCCCGGAGCTTTTGACCCAACAGGAACCCGGCGATCTGTTCGTCATCCGCAATGCCGGCAATATAGTGCCGTCCTACGGGCCGGAGCCGGGCGGCGTGTCGGCCACGGTCGAATATGCCGTGGCGGTACTCGGGGTCAGCGACATTGTGATTTGCGGGCATTCGGACTGCGGCGCAATGACCGCGATTTCCACCTGTACATGCCTGGACCACCTGCCGGCCGTGGCCAACTGGTTGCGCCATGCCGAGTCGGCCAAGGTGATCAACGCTTCACGCCAGCACGTCTCGGACGCTGCACGCCTGGATGCATTGGTGCGCGAAAACGTAGTCGCCCAATTGGCTAATCTCAAGACTCACCCCAGCGTCGCCCTGGCCCTGGAACAAAGCCGGATGAACCTGCATGGCTGGGTCTACGACATCGAAACCGGCGGCATTGACGCTTTGGACGGGCGCACCGGGCGCTTCGTCTCCCTGCTCGACCATCCAGCCGCCTGTGCCCACGCCGCCTGAACCTGACTTAAACCAAGAGGACGTCACCATGTTGCAATCCCAATTCGCCCAAACCCCACGCCTGGCCCTGGCCGACACCATTATCGACCTCAAGGCGCGCAAGAACCTGTCCTGGCAGGACCTCACCGACGGCACCGGCCTGAGCCTGGCCTTCGTCACGGCCGCCCTGCTCGGCCAGCATCCGTTGCCCAAGGACGCCGCCGACATTGTGTGCGACAAACTCGACCTCGACCAAGACGCCAGCCGCCTGCTGCAAAGCGTGCCCCTGCGCGGCAGTTTCCCAGGCGGCGTGCCGACCGATCCGACCATGTACCGTTTCTACGAAATGCTGCAGGTCTACGGCTCTACCCTAAAAGCCTTGGTGCATGAACAGTTTGGCGACGGCATCATCAGCGCCATCAATTTCAAGCTGGATATCAAGAAAGTCGAAGACCCGGACGGCGGTTCCCGTGCGGTCATCACCCTAGACGGCAAATACCTGCCGACCAAACCCTTCTGATTTCCCGGCAACCGTCTACGCTCTTGGCACATCAACAAGAACGAGGGACGGGTAAATGAACACACTGCTTCGATTCACCTGGCTGCTGCTGTTGTGTTGCAGCCAGGTGCATGCCGACACGGCTCAGGAAGCGGACGCCCAGGCCGCCAAGGCCCTGCTGGAAAAAGCCTTGGCGTACTACCACCAGCAAGGCGACAAGGCCTTTGCCGCCTTCAGCCGTCAAGGCGAATTCATCGACCAGGACCGCTATGTATTTGTGGTCGATACCCAGGGCGTGTTGCTCGCCAGTGGCGGCCCCTCCTCTGCCTTGATCGGTCGCGACGTGTCCGAGGTACTCGGGCCAGATTTGCGTCAGTCATTCAAGGACACGCTCAAGGTGCCCGAAGGCCAGGGCATCCAACAGGCTGACTATCGTTGGCAGAACTGGAATGACGGCAAGGTCGAACACAAGCACGTGTTTTATCAGCGGGTGGGCGAACGCATCCTCGCGGTGGGCTATTACCTGCCCCGGGCCACGCCGGAACAGGCGCGAGCGCTGCGCAACAAGGCGGTGAATGCGCTGGTGAAGGACGAAACCGGTACACTCAAGGCGATCAACTCCTTGCAGGGCGGTTTCCTGCAGGATGACCTGTATGTATTTGTGGTCGACCTGGATACCCATCGTTATGTGGCCCACGGCACCAACCTGCGCTTGGTCAATACCGACTTCGGCAAGATCAAGGACCCGGACGGCAAGCCGGTGGGTGAGCCGATCCTCAAGCTGATGGCCGAGCAGGATCAGGGGGAATACAAGTACCGCTGGAAGAACCCGGTGACCGGCAAGGTCGAGAACAAGCACGCTTATGTGCGCAAGACCGGGCACTTCATGGTGGCGGTGGGTTACTACAGCCCCTGACCTGGCTTGGAATGCAATAAAAATGTGGGAGGGGGCTTGCTCCTCCCACATTTTGATCTCCTACATTCATTTGGACCTAGCGGGCTTTGTCTTCACGACCGCGCAGCACCCGGTTCGGCATCGCTATCGCCGCCGCCAACCCGAACAACGACACCGCCGCACTCACCATCAGCAAATGCCGGAACGTCACCGCCAACTCCCCACGCAACGCATCCTGGGCTGGGCCTGGGGCGGCCTTAAGGCCGTCGAGCAAGACGTTGCCGGAGCTGCCTTCGGCCACCAGCGCGCCGCTGGCCAAGTGGGCAAAACTGGAATCGTGCAACAGCGCCAGCAGCAACGCCGACATGCACGCCACCCCGACGGCCCCGCCCAGGGAGCGGAACAGGTTGGTGGTGCTGGTGGCGACGCCGATGTCCCGTTGTTCCACCGAATTCTGCGTGCCTACCAATGAGGTGGGGAACTGCATGCCCGCGGCGATCCCGCACAGCAACATGAATACAGCGGTGATCACCACCGCCTGGGGCGCGCTGTAGGCCATGCCAAGGATGGCCAAGGGGCTCAACAATGCGCCACTGAGGATCATGGGTTTATAGCGGCCGGTCACCGAGGTCATGCGCCCGGCGAAATACGCCCCCATCGGCAAACCCATCGCCAGTGGCAGCAGGTGCAGGGCCGCGCTGTCGGCACCGGAACCGGTCACGGTCTGGTAACGCAGGGGCGTCAGCACGCTCAGGGAAATCGCCTGGAAGCTGGTGATAAAAATCGTGCACCAGCACAACACCGCGCTGCGGTTGGCGAACAGATGCATGGGCAGCAATGGCTCAAGGGCGCGGCGTTCGTGCCACACAAATACGCTCAACGCCAGCAGCGCGCAGGTCAGCAACCCCAGCACTTGAGCGTCACGCCAATGATGGCCCTGGCCGATTTCAGTGATACCCAGCAACAAGGCGGTGAGGCCGATGATCATCAGCACCGTGCCGAGATAATCAATGATCGGCTTGCGCTGCGGCACCGGCAGCCCCACCAGGGTGCGATGGGCCACGTACCAGGCGCCTGCGCCCAGTGGCAGGTTGATCAAAAACACCCAGCGCCACGACAGGTACTCGGTCATATAGCCGCCCAGCACCGGCCCGGCCACGCTGGCTACCGCGTACATGCTGCTGAAGTAGCCCTGGTAACGGCCGCGTTCACGCGGGGGAATGATGTCGCCGATGATTGCCTGGCTGACCGAGATCATCCCGCCGGCACCGATGCCTTGGAGAATCCGCGCCAGCACCAATTGTTCCATGCTCTGCGCCATGCCGCAGAACAGCGACGCCAGGGTGAACACGCCCATGCCGATCAGCATCATCGGCCGGCGCCCATACAGGTCGCCGAGCTTGCCGTAGATTGGCACTGCGACGGTCATCGCCACCATGTAGCCGGAGATCACCCAGGCCAGCAGGTTGACGTCGTGGAACTGCGCGGAAATGGCCGGCATGGACACCGCGACAATGGTCTGGTCCAGGGCACCGAGGAAGATCGCCATCATCAACGCAGCAAGGATACTGCGCACGGCGGGAACGGTTGGAGCGGGCTGATTGAGGTGAGTCACGGCAGAACCTTCGAGCAAGGCCCGCAGGAAAAGGTCGCCCGCAGGAATGCTCGATACGATAGCAGGCTATTCGATAGGCTCGTAAGCAAGCCCGACGTAATTTTCTGCGATGGTTTTGCGCCCGGCGTCGGAGTGGATGAAATAGTCCAGTTCGCTTTCGGCAATGCGCTGGCTGAAAGCGTCCGCCTGGGGAAACTGATGCAGCATCGAGGTCATCCACCAGGAAAACCGCTCGGCTTTCCACACCCGGCGCAGGCAGACTGCCGAGTATTTTTCCAGCAAGTCCAGGCGCCCTTCGCGATACACCTTGAGCAGGATCCGGAACAAGGTGCTCACATCGCTGGCCGCCAGGTTCAGGCCCTTGGCGCCGGTGGGCGGGACGATATGCGCGGCATCGCCGAGCAGGAACAGGCGCCCGTATTGCATGGGCTCCACCACGAAGCTGCGCAGCGGCGCGATGCTCTTTTCAAGCGACGGGCCGGTGACCAACTGCTCCGCCAATGCGCTGGGCAGCCGCGCTTTGAGCTCATTCCAGAAACGTGCATCCGACCATTGCTCCACGACCTCGTCCTGCGGCACTTGCAGGTAATAACGGCTGCGTGTCGGTGAGCGCATGCTGCACAAGGCAAATCCTCGTGCGTGTTTGGCGTACACCAGCTCGGCGTGTACCGGCGGCGTATCGGCGAGCACGCCCAGCCAACCGAAGGGGTAGACCCGTTCGAACACCTTCAACGCATCGGCCGGAATCGACTGGCGGGCGACGCCATGGAAGCCATCGCAACCGGCAATGTAGTCACACTCCAGGCGCCAGGCTTGGCCTTCATGCTCGAACGTCAGCCAGGGCTGCTCACCCTTGAGGTCATGGGGCTGCACATTGGACGCTTCGTACAGGGTGGCGGCGCCGGCGGCTGCACGAGCAGCCATCAGGTCGCGGGTGACTTCGGTCTGGCCGTAGATCATCACCGACTGGCCGCAGGTCAAGGTCTTGAGGTCGATAGGGATGAGTCGGCCATTGAGCGCTATGTCAAAGCCGTCGTGTACCAGCCCTTCGGTGTCCATGCGTTGGCTGACGCCTGCCTCGCGCAGTAGGTCGACCATGCCTTGTTCCAACACGCCGGCACGGATGCGACCTTGCACGTACTCGGCGCTCTGACGCTCTAGGACAAGGGTTTGAATGCCAGCGTTATGCAGCAGTTGGCCGAGCAGCAATCCAGACGGACCGGCACCGATAATGGCGACTTGGGTTTTCAGGGTTTTCATTATTTTTATCGCCTTCACCCTTCATTCGAACGGATCGAGTGAAAGAGTTGTCAGTGGACTTGTGGCTGACATTTTTCACTTGAGTGAGCAGCATAAGAAGGTGAAAACTGCCTCAAAGCCTGCACTTTTCGCCAATCGGGGCGATTACCGAACCACTATCCTGAGTATCGGATTGAAACCATGACCAAAACCGCGATTCCGGTCTTCAAGCTTTACGGGGAAAGCCAGCAGTGGCCGACGCCCGATTTGTTGCACTGCGAAACCATTTCCCGGCGCAGTCGGGAATACCAGTGGGAAATCCAGCCCCACCGGCACGCGGACCTGTGCCAGTTGCTGTATGTGCACAAAGGCCAGGCACAACTGGAAATCGAAGGCCAGCGCACCACCCTCAACGAGTCGAGCCTGCAAGTGCTGCCGCCGCTCTGTGTGCATGGCTTTCGTTTTTCCGAAGAGGTGCAAGGTTACGTCGTGACCCTCTCGGCGCCGCTGGTCAGCCACTTGCAGGCGCAACTGGGCGACACCATCGATGGTTTGCAAACCCTTGGCAGTTACCCGGCGGGCAAGGACAGCGACTATTTGAACAACCTCTTTGCCCGTTTGCAGGACGAATACGCCGATGATCAACCGGCCCGGGACATGATGCTGCATGCCTTGGTGAGCGTGCTGCTGGTGTGGGTCAGCCGCCAGGCGATCCAGCGCCGCCATCCCCGGGCGCCGCGGGGTCGTGAGTATTTTCGCCGCTTCACCCAACTGGTCGAGCAGCATTACCGCGAGCACCCCAAGATTGAAGACTTGGCCCACAAGCTGGGCATCTCGGTCTCACACTTGAATGGGACGTGTCGGGAGTTGGGCGGGCAACCGGCGCTGCAGATCATGCATGACCGCCAGTTGCTGGAAGCCAAGCGTTTGTTGACCTACACCAGCATGACCATCAATGAGATGTCCGAGGTGCTGGGTTTTTCCGACCCGACCAACTTCTCGCGGCTGTTTCGCCGCCGAGTCGGGTTTTCACCCAAGGCCTTTCGCGAGCAGTTAAAGGCCGAGCAGCTTACCTGAGTGCACTGAAACTGCCGGTGCGCGGCACGCATTGGCCCTGATGGCAGCTGATGGCGAACGCCGCCGGTTGCATGCGCGTTTGCTCGACGCGATAGGCGGCAGTGCCATACAGCGCCGTCGCCAATGCGCAGAGGGAGAAAATCGTCAGGTATTTGCGGGTTTTAATACTCATGGCACTGACCTCCGGACCCGATCTACAGGGTGCTGTTTAAAGCATAGGTCAGCTAGGGCAAGTTGCCATGATTGGCTGCCATTCAGCGCGCTTATAGCGTCTCAGAGCCCGATGTCCCATGCGGGCGCCTCGGGAAACCGCAGCACCAGGAAATCCAGCAGGCTGCGCAGCGCTGAAGGCATGTGCTTGCGCGAGGCATACACCGCGTAGATGTTCATCTGCCGCGGCTCAGCTTCTGGCAGCAAGCGCACCAGTTCACCACTGCGGATCAAGTCACCGGCCTGATAACTGGGGAGCATCGCCACCCCTGCCCCGGCCAGGGTGATACGCAATAACGTGCTGGCCTCGTTGGCCGTGATATTGCCCTGCACCGGCACCGACACGTGTTCGCCCTGTTCTTCGAAATGCCAAAGGCTCTTGCCGAAATAAGAGTGGGTCAGGCAATTGTGCCGGGCCAGGTCTTCGACTTTCTGCGGGGCTGGATGCTCGCGCAGATAGGCCGGTGTGGCGCAGACCACCGAGCGGCATACGGTCAAGCGTCGGGCGATCAGGTTCGGGTCCAGGTCATTGCTGGTGCGGATCGCCAGGTCAATGCGCTCATCCACCAGGTTCACCGTGCGGTCGAGCATCTGCAGATCAACCGTCACCAACGGGTAGCGTTTGACGTACTCGGCAATGGCCGCGCCCAACTGCGCCTGGCCGAACGAGGTGCTCACACTCAGGCGCAGCAAGCCTCGGGGCGCGTCATCGGGCTCGCTGACGGCGGCCTGCATATCACCACACAGTTCCAGCAATTGCCGACAGCGCGGCAGGGTTTCACTGCCGGCGGCGGTGAGGCTGAGCTTGCGTGTGGTGCGGTGCAGCAGCCGCGCGCCGACCCAATCTTCTAGCTCGGCCAGGTAGCGCGACACCACTGGGCGCGACAGGTCCAGATGGTCGGCGGCGGCAGACTGGCTGCCCAAGTCCACCACGGTGACAAACACGCGCATTGCTTGAAGACGATCCATGATTTGCCCGATTTCAGAAACAAACTATGTTCCAGCATCGCATTTTTTGTGGTGTTTTATGCAACTAAGCTCTGTGCATCCCTTATCCATGGCAGGAGCTGCCCGATGTTCTCGATGTTCAAACGCTTGTCCCTGGCCACTGCCGCCCTGGCCTTCGCCGCTCACGCCGCCGCCGCAGAGCTGAAACTCGACGTCTACAACCCCGGCGAAGCCGCAATCTTCCCGGTCAGCTCGGTGCTGGTCAGCGGCGCCAAAGACGCGATCCTGGTGGATGCGCAATTCGGCAAGGGCCAAGCCGAGCAACTGGTGCAAAAGATCCGCGCCAGCGGCAAGCACTTGACCACCATCTACATCAGCCATGGCGACCCGGACTACTACTTCGGCCTCGACACGCTCACCAGCGCATTCCCCGACGCCAAGGTGCTGGCGCCGCAACCGGTGGTCGACCATATCAACGCCACCGTCGCCGGCAAGCTGGAATTCTGGGGCCCGAAAATGGGCGCCGACAAACCCGCCAAGACCATCGTGCCGCAGGCACTGCAAGGCCACAGCCTGACCCTTGAAGGGCAACAGCTTGAGGTGATCGGCCTCGACGGCCCGCAGCCGGATCGCAGCTTTGTGTGGATTCCGTCGATCAAGGCCGTGGTCGGTGGCGTGGTGGTCGCAGAAAACATCCACCTGTGGATGGCCGATACCCAGGGCGCGCAATCCCATAAAGACTGGTTGGCAACCCTCAAACGTATTGAAGACCTGAAGCCGCAGACGGTGATTCCGGGCCATTACCTGGGCACGCCCTCCTTGGCTTCGGTGAAATTCACTGCTGACTACATCAAGGCCTTCGACATCGAGACCGCCAAGGCCAAGGATGCTGCCGCCTTGATCGCGGCCATGAAACAGCGTTACCCCACCCTCGCCGACGAAAGCTCGCTGGAACTGAGCGCCAAAGTCGCCAAGGGCGAAATGAAGTGGTGATTGGTTTAAACCCTTAACCCTGTTGGAGAACGTCATGAGCAAGATCGCAATCATTGGGGCCACCGGCCGTGCCGGCAGCCAACTGCTGGAAGAAGCGCTGCGCCGTGGGCATAGCGTCACCGCCATCGCCCGCAACACCGACAAGCTGGGTGTACGCCCAGGCGTCACGGTCAAGCAGGTCGATGCCCTGGACGCCGACGCCCTGCAACACGCCATCAGCGGCAGCGACGTGGTGATCAGCGCCGCACACTTTGCCACCTTGCCCGCCAGCGCCGTGATCGGCCCGGTGAAAAAGGCCGGGGTCAAGCGCTTGCTGGTGGTGGGCGGTGCGGGTTCGCTGCTGCTACCGGACGGCAGCCGGGTGATCGACAGCCCGGGCTTCCCGGCAGAGTACAAGGCCGAAGCCAGTGCCGGGGCTGAATTCCTGGAAACGTTGCGTCAGGAAAAAGAGTTGGATTGGACGTTCCTGTCGCCTTCTGCTCTGTTCGATGGAACCGAGCGCACCGGTAAGTTCCGTCTGGGCCAGGATGATCTGCTGGTGAGCAGTGACGGTAACAGCTCGATCAGCTTTGCCGACTACGCCATCGCCATGATTGATGAGGTTGAAACACCTAGACACTCGCGTCAGCGCTTCACCGTTGGCTACTGACACCACGCGGTAAAAAATGTGGGAGGGGGCTTGCCCCCGATAGCAGTGGATCAGGCAGATTATTTGTGACTGACACACCGCTATCGGGGCATGGGTATCTACACAACTTCTGGTACGCCGCCGGCCCCTGTGGGAGGGGGCTTGCCCCCGATGGCGGCCTCACAGCCGACCAGGATGTTCGGTTGGATCGAGTACATATCCATTGTTTAGGTGACGACCGCTATTGGTTCCGCCCTTATGGCGGGTCACTTTCGAAAAGCGCGAAAGTAACCAGCGCTCTTGCCCCACCACTCGGCACCTCGCCCAGGCTCGGTGTGCCCGTAATCCGACAGGGATTTGGGGGGCCTGAGACCAAAAGCAGAGCAAGATCAAGAGCGGCTCGCTTCGCATCGTGGTTACTGACGGTCGCATGTCAGAGTTGTGTAGATACCCATGCCCATCGGGGGCAAGCCCCCTCCCACATTTGAATCTTCAGTGCTGTGACTGCTGTGCCTGGCTCACTAGCCAGTCCATCAGGGCCAACAACCCGGCAGAAGGCACTTTCCCCGGCGGATACACCAAGTAATAGCCCATCCCCGTCGGCACCCGCAACTCAAACGGCATCGCCAGGCGTCCGGCCTTCAAGTCCTCGCCAATCAACGCACGATCACCGATCGCCACGCCATTTCCCTGTGACGCCACCGTCATCGCCAAGTCCAGGGTTTCGAAATGAGGCCCCTGGTTCAGGTGACTCAAGTGCGTACCCGCCGCCTTCAACCACAACGCCCAATCCCGCTCGTCCCGCGTGGGATGCAACAGCACTTGTTGCTGCAGATCAGCCGGCGTGTGCAAGCCTGCCAGCAACGCCGGCGCGCACACCGGGGTCAGTTGTTCGTCGAACAAATGCCGTGCCTCGGCGGCCTGCTCGGCGATGGGTGCGTAGATCACCGCCGCGTCGAATCGTTCGCGGCGAAAGTCCACGGTAAAGGCCACGGTGGTGGTGAGTTCCACCGGCACATCCGGGCGCTCCTTCTGCCATTGCAACACGCGCGGCAGCAGCCAGCGTATGACGCAGGTGGGCGCCTTGAGTTGCAGGACCTCGCGGCGCCCGCCGATCTGCTCCACCGCCTCGTTGATCAAGCCGAACACCTGCTGCGCCCGTAACGCCCACTCGCCGCCTTCCTCGGTCAAGCTCAAGCCCCGCGCCTGGCGCAGGAACAAGGCATAGCCCAACTGGCGTTCCAACCCGGCGATCTGCCGGCTCACCGCCCCCTGGGTAATGTGCAGCTGCTCGGCGGCACGAGTGAAGTTGCAGCACTGGGCCGTGACCCAGAAAGTATGCAACGCGGGCAAGGGCGGAAGACGTTTCATCGGGGCGCAGCCATGACGTGAGGACATGGCGAGTATGACTTTTTATCGTTTGTTGCCGCTACCGGCCTGCCGCTCCAATAGCGTCTCGAATCCATCACAAGAGCGACCTCTATGGCGACCTGCGGCGAAGTATTGGTCAACCTCCTGGAAAACTACGGCGTGGACCAGGTGTTCGGCATTCCCGGCGTGCACACCGTGGAGCTGTACCGTGGCCTGGCGCGTTCCAACATCCGTCACGTCACCCCGCGCCATGAACAGGGCGCCGGTTTCATGGCCGACGGTTATGCGCGCACCAGTGGCAAGCCCGGCGTGTGCTTCATCATCACGGGCCCCGGCATGACCAACATCACCACGGCCATGGGTCAGGCCTATGCCGACTCGATCCCGATGCTGGTGATTTCCAGTGTGCAGGCGCGCAGCCAATTGGGGGGCGGGCGCGGCAAGTTACATGAGCTGCCCAGCCAGAGCGCGCTGGTGGCAGGCGTGGCGGCGTTCTCCCATACCCTGATGTCGGCGGCAGAATTGCCCGGTGTGCTGGCGCGGGCGTTTGCGCTGTTCCAGGCCGGTCGGCCGCGCCCGGTGCATATCGAGATCCCGCTGGATGTGTTGGTGGAGAACGCCGACGCCCTGATGGGCAGTGCACCGGTCAACGTGGCCCGCGCCGGGGCAGCACCGGCGGCGGTCAGGCAGATGAGCCGCTTGCTCGCCGCCGCCAAGCGCCCGCTGATCCTGGCCGGTGGCGGTGCTATCGATGCAGCGCCAGAACTGACCCGCCTGGCCGAAACCCTCGGCGCCCCCTTGGCCCTGACTATCAATGCCAAAGGCCTGCTGCCTGCCGCACATCCTTTGTTGCTCGGCTCGACCCAAAGCCTGGCAGCCACCCGCGCCTTGGTCGCCGAGGCCGATGTGGTGTTGGCCATCGGCACGGAACTGGCGGAGACCGACTATGACGTGACCTTCGCCGGCGGTTTCGAAATTCCCGGCGCGCTGCTGCGGGTCGATATCGACCCGGACCAGACCGTACGCAACTACCCGCCCCAGGTGGCGCTGGTGGCCGACGCGACAATCGCCGCCGAGGCCTTGCTCACCGAGCTGAACCGCCAGCCACTGCCACCGCGCCACGCCGAGTGGGGCGCAGCACGCGTCGCCCGTTTGTGGGCCGAACTGGCGCCCACCTGGGATGCCGCCACCCGCGCACAAACGCTGTTACTCCACACCATCCTGGAAGCACTGCCCGGCGCCGTACTGGTGGGCGACTCTACCCAACCGGTGTACAGCGGCAACCTGACCCTGAACCTCGACCACCCACGCCGTTGGTTCAACTCATCCACCGGCTACGGCACCCTGGGATATGCCCTGCCCGCCGCTATCGGTGCCTGGCTGGGGCGCGGCGACGGGCAACCGGTGGTGTGCCTGATCGGCGATGGCGGCCTGCAATTCACCCTGCCGGAACTGGCCAGCGCCGTGGAAGCCCGCATACCGATGATCGTGCTGTTGTGGAATAACCAAGGTTATGAAGAGATCAAGAAGTACATGGTCAACCGCGCCATCGAGCCGGTGGGCGTGGACATCTACACCCCGGATTTCATCGGCATCGCCAGGGCAATGGGTTGCGCGGCAGAAAGCATCGATGGCGTCGAACCGCTGCGTGCGGCATTGCATGCAGCTGCTGCTCGCCCAGGGCCGACGCTGATTGAAATCGACCAGGGGCGGTGGGCGTTGACCAAGCCTGTAATCCGCTCTATCTAACGCTGCAGATCCGCCTCCCGCATCTGAAGTGCGCAACGTCAGGCGCCTGCATTTTTTCAATAGCCCCAGCGACTTTCTGATTTGCCCCGCTCCTCCCATCCATGGCCTGATTCGCCCTTGTTCACTCAAGGCAGGCCCATGGAAAACGTTCAGGCAAAACCCACCACCGCCGTCTGGCTGATGATCAGCGTGGTGCTGGTCGCCCTTAACCTGCGCCCGTCGATGGCAGCCGTGGGGCCGTTATTGTCGTCGATCCGCTTGGATGTGCCGTTGAGTTTCAGCAGCGCAGCCTTACTGACCATGTTGCCGGTCATGGCCATGGGCCTGGCAATGTTCTTTGGCATGGGCCTGGCCAAGCGCCTGGGCGAACATCGCAGCATTGTGCTGTCGTTGCTGGTGATTGGGCTGGCAACCTTGTCGCGGTTGTTCCTGGATTCGGCATTGGAGCTGATCGTCAGCGCCATCGCAGCGGGTGTCGGCATTGCGCTGATCCAGGCGCTGATGCCGGCGCTGATCAAGTCGCGGTTCAGCGCGAATGTCTCGTTATTCATGGGCATGTATGTCACCGCGATCATGGGTGGCGCCGCGCTGGCCGCCTCGTTCTCACCGTTTGTACAAATGCAGACCGGCAGTTGGCGCATTGGCCTGGCAATCTGGGCAGCACTGGCGTTGCTGGCTCTGGTGTTCTGGTATGCCCAGCGCGCAGTCTTGCCGTCTTTACCCCAAGCCGGTTCAAGCGCGCAGGCCTCCTTTTTCGGCAACCGCCGCGCCTGGCTGCTGGCGATCTTTTTCGGCCTCGGCACGGCGTCCTACACCTGTGTGTTGGCGTGGCTGGCGCCGTATTACGTCGAGCAGGGCTGGAGTGAACAGAATGCCGGCTTGCTGCTGGGCTTCTTGACCGCCATGGAAGTGATCTCGGGCCTGGTCACGCCGGCCATCGCCAACCGCCGCCAGGATAAACGCGCGGTAGTCGCGGTGCTGCTGGTGCTGATCATCCTGGGGTTCTGCGGCCTTATCCTGAGCCCCGGACACTGGAGCCTGCTGTGGCCATGCCTGCTCGGACTGGGAATTGGCGGCCTGTTTCCAATGAGCCTGATCCTGTCTCTTGACCACCTCGACAACCCGCGACGCGCCGGTAGCCTTACCGCGTTTGTGCAGGGCATCGGCTACCTGATCGCCGGCCTGTCGCCACTGATCGCCGGCATGATTCGCGACCAACTGGGCAGTTTTGAATGGGCCTGGTGGTCATTGACGGCGGTGATCGTAGTGATGCTGCTGATCGTTATCCGCTTCGATCCGAAGCATTACGCGCAACATATCCGCTGACGTCGTATTGCAAACATTATTTGTCCCACACATAACATTGAAGGGTCCTACAGAGCTTTCTATTGGTACGAGCGTTCCGTTAACATTTTGCCCAGTCTTGTACTGAGTTCGGTACAAAGGGTTTACGGACGAAACCGATGCTAAACAGTAACTTGCTCAGAAAACTCGACATGCAGGACCTGATGGTGTTCATCGCCGTCTACGACCAGAGCAGCGTTACCGATGTATCCGAGACGCTGTTCGTCAGCCAGTCCACCGTGAGCTATAGCCTGAAGAAGCTGCGTACCAGCTTTGAGGATGAGCTGTTTATCAACACGCGGGCGGGCATGCGCCCTACGTACAAGGCCACCACCATGTACGGGCATGTGCAGAAGATCCTGGAGAGCATCAACCTGTGTCACGCCGGTGGCCAGGCTTTCGACCCGACCCAACAGGCGGTGACCTTCAATGTGTGCGCCCCGGAATATTTCGAACAACTGATCCTGCCGCGCCTGCTCAAGCACTTCGACCGCGCCGACCTGCCGGTGATCGTCAATGTGCAGAAGCTGGAAACCGATATTCCCGCCGACGACCTGCGCGAAGGCCGCCTGGACCTGGTGATCTGCTTCGGCCCGCACTTTCACCGCGCCCATAAAGACTTCAAGACCCAGATGCTGCTGGAGGACGACCTGGTCTGCGTATTTGACCAACGCTCGGCGCCCAGGGAGCAGGCATTCAGCTTGCAGTCCTTCGTTGAGCGGCGGCATGTATTCCCCACGCCTTGGACCTCCGACACCAACATGATCGACGGCTGGCTCGCGCGCCAGGCCCACAAGCGCCAGGTGATCGCACGGGCCAACAGCTACAGCGCCGCGTTGAAGATGATTACCGGCACGGATTTCATCGTCACCCTGCCCCGCCGCGTACAGCAACTGTTGGCAGCGGCTCCGGGGTTCGGTGTTTGCGAAGCCCCCAACGGTCTGCCGGGGTTCACCCTGGATATGCAGTGGAACGAAACCAATGGGCAGGACAGCGCCAACACCTGGTTTCGTGAGCAAGTGGTGAGGGCGTGTGAGGAACAGAGCCTTTTGTAGGAGCGAGCTTGCTCGCGAAAACTCGCAGGCGCCGCGCTCATTCAGGAATCCCGAGTTAACGTTGACGCTTTTCGCGAGCAAGCTCGCTCCTACATTTCGCCAGCAGGCCCTCGGTCGCTCATGAATGCCTCCAGCCGCGAGCGCATCCAGCGCTCCGCCGGGTCAGTGTCGACATGGCTGAGCCAGACCATCGACAAGTCCAGGGTCGGGGTTTGGAACGGAAACGGCTCGCAGAACAGGTTCCCGCTGGCGGCCATGGCCTGGGCAGTGTAGTCCGGCAGGCTGGCGATCATGTCGGTGCCGGCAAGCAACGCCGGCAGCGAGCTGTATTGCGGCACCGAGAGCACCACATGGCGCTTGCGGCCCACCTCCGCCAGCCACTCATCGGCAAACCCGGCCACGTTGGCAGTGTGGGACACCAGCACATGGGGCCGTGCGCAATATTCGTCGAGGGTCAGCGGCGTGTCCGAGGCATCGGCGCGCAGCAGGCACGGGCGGATATGCCGCAACAGCTTACGCTTGGCATTCGCCGGCAGGCCGCGGGTCTGGGTGATGCCGACGGTGATATCGCCGGAAGCCAGCAGGTCGGGAATACGCCAGTAATCCACATGCTGCACCACGAACACCACCTGGGGCGCTTCCTGGCGCAAGGCCCGCAGCAACGGCGGCAGCAGGCCGAACTCAACGTCATCGGACAGGCCGATGCGAAAGGTCATGGTGCTGATGGAGGGGTCAAAATCGTGGGTCAGGCTCAGGGCCGATGACAGCGAATCGAGGGCCGGCGACAGGTGCTGGATAATTTCCTCGGCGCGGGCCGTGGGCTCCATGCGATGGCCGACGCGAATAAACAGTGGGTCATTGAACAAGGTACGCAGGCGGTTGAGGGCCGAGCTGATAGTCGGCTGGCCAAGAAACAGCTTCTCGGCCACCCGCGTCACATTGCGCTCGAGCATCAGTGCTTCGAAGACCACCATCAGGTTGATATCGGCCTTGCGTAATTCATTGCGATTCATCGGCGCCTGCCCCTTTCCCCAAGACAAGCCGCAGTTTAGAAAGGCAGCGGGGCTGCGTCTATGTGCGCACTGTTCATCCGCAGGCTTTGGGACTATAAATCAGCTCTTGAAGGTCACAGGTACACCGCCGTGCTGGTCATTTTCGCCTTAAGCATCCTGCTCAGCGGGGTTTTGCTCTGGGCCATCAAATTCATCGTCAACCCCACCGCCAGGACTTTGCTGCGCGTTTTTGTCGGTTTATGCCTGGCGGCGGTGGTGGCTTACCTGGTGCTGGCTTCCGGGTTTCCGACCTCGTTGCTGGTGTGAAGGGCCTCCTGGCCCTGGCGCAGGCGTAATGCCGACACTGCGGCCACCACCAACACCACGGCAATCACTTTCAAGCCGTTCATGGCATTACCGGTGCTCATCTCAATGGCGCCCATCACCGACGGCCCGACAAAGCCGCCCAACAACCCACACGCATTGACGAAGCCCAACCCGCCCGCCAACGCCACGCCCTTGAGGCGCGAGGCCGGGTACAGGAACACGATCGACTGCACCACGAAGAACATCACCGCCGACAAGCAAAAGCCCAGCAGACTGAACACCGGCCCCGACACCGACGCAATGCCCAGTCCCAGCGCCATGGTCAGCAGCCCCGTGACCAGCAATCGACGGCAACGCCCGGGGGTGGTGGCAAAGCGTGGGATCAGTACCGCACCGAGTGCCGCCGCTATCCACGGCAACGAAGTCAGCAGGCCGACGCTCATGGTGCTCAGTTCACCGTATCGGCTGATGATGCTCGGCAGGAAAAAGATCACGGTATAGATGGTTATCTGATGGCAGAAGTACACGAAGATCGCCAGGAGGATTTGCGGCGTCAGCCAGTTTTTCAACGAATGACCACCCTCCCCGGCACCTTCCTCGGTTTCCACGGCGATCCGCTGTTCGATACCGCGGGCTTCTTCGACCGACAACCACGGCGCCTTGCTCGGGCGATCCGGCAGCTTGCGCCACACCACCCAGGCAAACGCCACGGCAGGCAAACCTTCGAGCAGGAACATCCACTGCCAGCCGTGCCAGCCGAGCAGGCCATCCATGCGCATCAAGGCCGCGCCCACCGGGCCGCCGATGATGTTGGCAAAACACACGCCGAGCAGGAAATAACCCGTGGCTCGCGCCCGCTGTTCACGGTTGAACCAGTAGGTCAGGTACAGCATCACCCCGGGAAACAGCCCGGCTTCGGCGATGCCCAGCAACAAGCGCAAGACATAGAACGAGGTTTCGCCCTGCACAAACGCCATCGCCGCCGAAATCAGGCCCCAGGTCACCATGATGCGGGCGATCCAGAAGCGCGCTCCGACTTTGTGCATGATCAGGTTGCTGGGGATTTCCGACAGTGCATAGGTCAAGAAAAACAGCCCGGCGCCCAACCCGTACGCGGCGGCGGAAATCCCCAGATCGACGTCCAGATGATGCTTGGCCAGGGCGATGTTGGTGCGGTCCAGGAAGCTCAGGATGTAGGCGATGATCAGCAGCGGCATCAGCTTGGCGAACATCAGTTTGTTCAGGGCCTGCGGTTCGCGGGCCGGGGTAGTGGTATTCATCGGGCACTTCCTCTTGGCGACCCGCCAGCCTGGCTGGGGGGCGCATCAATGTTGTTCTAGGGTTCCAGTTGTACGGCCATGGCCTGGGAACGATGGGAAAACAGTTGCAGCAACGCGCCGCCCAGGGCGCAACCGGCCATCACGAAGAAACACACGGTGTAGCCGTGCAAGGTGCTCCACCCCCCGCCCATGGCGATCAGGCTGCCCATCAACACGGGCGCCAGACCGCCGCCGATAAACATCGCGGTGGTGATGATGCCGTTGGCGGTGGAGGTGGCCGAGGGCTCGGCCGAATCGCAGGCCACGGCGTAGTAGATCGGCCATACCGCATTGGCCACCAGGCCGAACAGCAATTGCACGACGATGATCAGGGTCAGGGTATTGGCGAAATAGAACGCACCGACACTCGCCGCCATCCACAGGCCGCAAATGATCAGCGTGGTGCGCCGGCCAATGATGTCCGACAGCGACGGCCACACCAGTTGCCCGAGAATGCCGGTGAGGGTGAACACCACACTCATCCCCGCCGACTCCGCCAGCGACAACCCGACAATGTTGTAGAGGTAGGCCGGCAGCACGATATTGACGCCCATGTACACCACCTGGGTGAGCAGGGTATTGCCCGCCGTCAGCGCGATATTGCGGTTGCGCAAGGTGGCGACAAAGGTGCGCCAGGCTTCGCCCTTGACCGTGCTGGCCGCGGCATTGCTCGGCGGGGTCATGCCCTTGGCGGCGATATCGACATACAGCGCGGTGATGCGCTCGGCGGTGGAGTACCGCGCCCAGAAGATCATCAGCGGCAAGGCCACCACAAAGGCAAAGAAGAACACGTAGCGCCAGTTGTCCTCGCCGAATACCGTGATGACAAAACTGGCGACGATGCCGCTGAGCATCGCGCCAATCGGGTAGCCGGTATGGTGCGCGCCCAGGGCAAAGCCACGACGCTCCACCGGCCACCATTCGGCGGTGTTGCTCACGCCCACCGGTTCGCCCCAACCCGCACCCAGGTTGACGCCAACCCGCAAAGCGACAAAGGTGGCGAGGTTACCGCTCAATACCTTGAAGCCGGACAGGAACGAGATAGCGGTGTAGCCCAGCACCAGCGGCACCTGGAAGCGCGCACGCTTCCAGCCGCCGCCGTAGCGGTCGCTCCACATCGAACCGGGAATATCCAGCAGGGCCAGGGCGAGCATCACCACCGTAGCCACGCTGCCCCATTGATCGGCGGATAAATCGAAATGCTTGGAGATGGTCGGCCCCAGGCGCAAGACGATCTCGCGGTCGTAGGCGTTGAGGATCCAGATCATCCAGCAGACCAGCAGCGATACCCAGGAATGCCGGTGGATATTGCGCAGCGACGCTTTCTTTAAACTTGCCATGGGCCTCTCCAGGCGCGCGAGGGCGCGCACTGATACAGGTTGCGAAAGGAATGTGCCTTGTTGAAAAAAACGCGCTAGCTGGCGAACCGTCGCTCGGCTATTCCTTGCACGCCCAGACCGCTGATGGCGAATAAAGCACCGCGCTGCTGGCCGTCGCCCGGGAAGCGCGGCAGCGGTGGCTTGGCCATTGAAGTCACAAACAGGGTGTCGAGGTTGGGCCCGCCGAAGGTCAGGCTGGTGACCTTTTTCACCGGCATCTGGATGATGCGGTCGACGTGGCCATCGGGGGTATAGCGCACCAGTTTCCCGGCATAGACCAATGCCTGCCATAGGCAGCCCTCGGCATCCACGGTGCACCCGTCGGCGGCGCCACCGCTGCTGGTGTCGACCTTGGCGAACGTGCGACGGTTGCTCACGCTGCCACTGGTGCAGTCGTAGTCATAGGCCCAGATTTCGCCGGACCAGGTATCGCAGAAGTACAGGGTTTCCCCGGATGGGCTCCAGCACGGGCCGTTGGAGACGATGATGCCTTCGTCCAGGGTGTGCAGGCTAAAGTCGGCATCCAGGCGGTAGAGCTTGGCGCTGGCGTTATCCTCCAGGGTGTCCATGGAGCCGAAAATGAAACGGCCCTGGCGATCAACCTTGCCGTCATTGAGGCGGTTGTTCGGCAGATGGGGTTCCGGGTCGATGATCAGCGTGAGGTCGCCGCTGTTCAAGTCGAGGGTGTGTACGCCATTTTGCAGGGCGACGATGGCCGCCTTGCCATCTTTGCGCAGCGCCATGGAGCCGATCTTCTGGCCAACGTCCCAGGCGCGCAGTTCACGACCGTCATCGGTGCAGCGCAGAATGCGGCCGTCGGCGCTGTCGATCCAGTACAAGCGTTGTTGCTCGACGTCCCACACCGGGCCTTCGCCCAGGGTGGTCTTGACGTCCACAAGCACTTCGATACGCATGGTGTTATCCCCTTATTGTTGTTGTGCGGGATGCCGGCCACGCCAAGACGCGGCCGTTCTTTGGATAAAAGAGCAGGGTTAAAAATTGACCTGGTCACGCCCCTTGAGCCCGAGGATTTCCCGCGCTTCATCGGGGGTGGCAACCCGATGGCCCAGGGCTTCGACCACCGTGCGGATGCGCCTCACCTGGTCGGCATTCGACGCTGCCAACTTGCCCGGGCCGTCCCACAATGAATCCTCAAGGCCGACGCGGGCGTTACTGCCCATGGACAGGCCCATGGTCGCCAGCGGAATCTGCCCACGCCCGGCACCGAGAATCGACCACACGTAATCGTCGCCAAACAGGCGGTCGGCGGTACGCCGCATATGCGCCAGGTCTTCCGGGTGCGCACCGATGCCGCCGCGCAGGCCGAACACCGACTGGATAAACAGCGGCGGCTTGAGCAGGCCGCGCTCCAGGAAGTGGGCGGCGGTGTAGAGATGGCCGATGTCGTAGCACTCGATTTCAAAGCGGGTGCGGTTCTCGGCGCAGGCATTGAGGATGTGGGTAATGTCGCGGAAGGTGTTGCGAAAGATCCGGTCGTCACTCTCCTCCAGGTAAGGCCGCTCCCAGTCGTGCTGGAATTCAGTAAAGCGGTTAAGCATTTCGTACAGGCCGAAGTTCATCGAGCCCATATTCAACGAGGCCAGTTCCGGCTTGAACTGCATCACCGGTTGCAGGCGTTCTTCCACGCCCATGGTCGGTGCGCCGCCGGTGGTGATGTTGATCACCACGTCGCTGGCCGCCTTGATCTGTGGCAGGAATTCGGCAAACAGCGCCGGGTCCTGGCTGGGGCGACCGTCAAGCGGGTCACGGGCATGCAGGTGGACAATCGCTGCGCCGGCTTGTGCGGCACCGATGGCGGCGTCGGCAATTTGCTGCGCGGTAATGGGCAAGTGCGGTGACATCGACGGCGTATGAATGGCACCGGTCACGGCGCAGGTGATGATGACAGGACGATTTTTGGACATGACGATTCTCCGACTTTTATTCTTATGAAAAAAATCCTGGGTACAGCGCGATGTGTTCTTCCTTGGCCTACAGGTACTCGACGTTACCGTCGACACTGATCGCCTGGCCGGTCACGTTGCGTGCGGCGGGCGAACAGAGGAACAAGGCCATGGCTGCCACGTCTTCGGCGGTAACCATGCGCTTGAGGGAGATTTTGTTGAGGTATTGCTGGCGCATTTCGGCCTCGGGCACGCCAACCTGTTCAGCGCGGGCGCGGATCACGCCGTCCATGCGCGGGCCTTCGACAATCCCGGGCAGCAAGGCGTTGACGCGGATGTCGCTTTCGCCCAGCTCCGAGGCCAGGGATTTCATCAGGCCGACAATGGCCCATTTGGTCGCCGCATAAGGGGTACGCCATGCATAGCCAAGGCGCCCGGCCACCGAGGCGATATGCAGCAAATGGCCGTGGGACGATTCCTTGAGCATCGGCACCGCGTGGTGGGCAAAACGGTATTGTGCAGTGAGATTAATGTTGATGGTGGCTTGCCATTCGGCGTCGCTGATCGCGTCGATGCCGCCGGTAGGCCCGGCGATACCGGCATTGTTGACCAACACATCCAGACCACCAAAATGCTCGCGTTGCACCTTGAACACCGCCTCGATCTGCGCGGCATCGCTGACATCGGCGCGGGTAGCGACAGTGCCCGGGTATTTATCGCGAAACGCCGTCAGGGCCGGCTCACTCACATCACACACATGCACCTGGGCGCCGGCTTCCAGATACGCCGCGGCCAATACTTCACCAATGCCGGCAGCCCCGCCGGAAATCAACACACGTAACCCGGGATAAGGCTGCAGCCGTTGTAGGACACTCATGCACGTTTACCTCCTGAAACAGACGACCGCGCGCGGTCGTTCTTGACGAGCAGGCGCGCCAGGGAATCGGCGGCCTGCATGATGTCATCGGTCACCGCTGCCCGTGCGCCAGCGCCATCGCGGGCGGCCAGCGCGTCGACGATGCGCGTATGCGCCTCCATCGAGCGTTGCAGGTGCGCTTTATCCGGGGCGACCAGGGCAAAACACGGGCCCATGTGCAGCCAGAAATTCTCCACTGCGGCCATGGTCAATTCGGCCTGGGCCACCGCATAAATGCGCCGGTGAAAGGCGAAGTTGGTCCACAGGTAGCGGGACACGTCGACCTCATCGGCGGCATGTTGCATCTGGCGGCACAGGTCGGTGATTTCTTCCAGGTCGTGTTTCTGCAGGAGCAGCACGGCCTTTTCCGCCAGCAAACCTTCAAGCGCCACTCGCGTATCACGAATTTCACGCAGGCGTTCGACCGTCATCAGGCGTACCCGCAGGCGGGAGGTTTCGGTGACTTCAAAGGCGTTTTCGGCACTCAGGCGTTGCAGCGCTTCGCGTACCGGCATGGGGCTGGAGCCCAGGGCTTCGGCGAGACCGCGGATGGTGAGTTTCTGGCCGGGTTGGAAGCGGCCACTCATCAGCGCTTCGCGGATCTGGCGGTAGACCTGGTCTTGCAAGGTATCGCGAGACACCTGGCGCAGGGTGGGCAGGAGGAGCGGACCATCATTCATGAGGCAAAACCTGTGTTGTGGTTCTTATGGCCTCAATATGTGATCACAAATCAAATATGTCAAATAGTTTCCCGCTTTGAGGTACGCATACCCAAAAATGTGGGAGGGGGCTTGCTCCCGATGACGGTATATCAGTCAGCCTATGTATTGACTGATACACCGTCATCGGGAGCGAGCCCCCTCCCACATTTTTTGTCCGCGTTGTTAATGGGTTCAGGGTTTGAGCGGACGCTCCCGATCACGCTCTGAAAGCTCCGTTCCATCATCGGGGTGCTTCCAGGTCTGCGGTTTTTCTTCCTCTGGCCGCTGCCGAGGTTGTTCGTACTCTGGCTCGTTGTGCTGCTTGTGTTCGTTCCCCATAGCCAGTTCCTCGTAAAAATTGGACACAGGCTCAAGCATAGAACAGCGCTGACAAATCGGACGGCCCTTCGTATTGATAGTCCACACACATTAATCCATCCAAATTTGTCACTTATCATTTCTAAATGTGTCAGCCACTATCCCAAGTCTTAAGCGAAACAAGCACTTTAAAAAGAACGCTGGAGACACAAAACCATGACTAGCCCTTCCCGGCCCGACGCTGCCAGTTCGAAAGTGGGCGCGGTATTGCGCGTTACTTCGGGCAACTTCCTCGAACAATTCGACTTCTTCCTGTTCGGTTTCTACGCCACCTATATCGCTGCCGCGTTCTTCCCGGCCGCTAATGAGTTTGCGTCATTAATGATGACCTTTGCCGTGTTCGGCGCGGGTTTCCTGATGCGTCCCCTGGGCGCGATCATCCTGGGGGCCTACATTGATGATGTGGGTCGTCGTAAGGGCCTGATTGTGACCTTGGCGATCATGGCCAGCGGCACCCTGCTGATCGTGCTGGTGCCGGGTTACCAAACCATCGGCCTGTGGGCCCCTGCGCTGGTGCTGGTAGGCCGCCTGCTGCAAGGCTTCTCCGCCGGTGCGGAATTGGGCGGTGTGTCGGTTTACCTTTCCGAAATGGCCACGCCGGGCCGCAAAGGCTTCTACACCAGCTGGCAGTCGGGTAGCCAACAGATCTCCATCGTGGTGGCCGCCGCTCTGGGCTACGGCCTGAACGTGTGGATGGAGCCGGCGGTAGTAGCCGATTGGGGCTGGCGCATTCCGTTTGCCCTCGGCTGCGTGATCATCCCGTTCATCTTCGTGCTGCGCCGCAACCTGCAGGAAACTGAGGAATTCGCCAACCGCAAGCATCGCCCAACCATGCGCGAAGTGCTGGCGACCCTGGCGTCGAACTGGACGATGGTGATTGGCGGCATGCTGATGGTGGCCATGACCACTACAGCTTTCTACTTGATCACGGTGTACGCGCCGACCTTCGGCAAGACCGTCCTGCACCTGAGCACCTCCGATGCCCTGCTGGTGACGTTATTGGTGGCTGTGTCGAACTTTGTCTGGCTACCGATCGGGGGCACCCTGAGCGACCGCTTCGGCCGCAAGCCAGTACTGGTGGCGATGACCGCACTGACCTTGATCACCGCCTACCCGGCATTGTCGTACGTGGTCAATGCACCGAGCTTTGTGCACATGCTCGAAACCCTGTTGTGGTTCTCGTTCCTGTACGGCATGTACAACGGCGCCATGATCCCTGCGCTGACCGAAATCATGCCAGTGGAAGTGCGCGTGGCAGGCTTCTCCCTGGCCTATAGCCTGGCAACGGCGATCTTCGGTGGGTTCACGCCGGCGATCTCCACCTGGTTTATCCACATCACCGAAGACAAGGCATCGCCGGCTTACTGGATGATGTTCGCCGCGCTGTGCGCCCTGTGCTCCACCCTGGCGTTGTATCGCCGCGCCAATACCCGTGGTCAAGTCATGCAGGAGGCTGTGCAATGAAGCTTTTCAATACCCTGGCCGCACTGGCCCTCGGTACCCTGGCGCTGGCGGCCCAGGCCGAAGAACTCAAGGTAATGACCTCTGGTGGCTTCACCGCTGCCTACAAGTTGCTCGGCCCGCAATACGCCAAGCAAAGCGGTGACACCCTCGACACCATCCTCGGCCCCTCCATGGGCAAGGCGCCTGAAGCGATTCCCAACCGCCTGGCTCGTGGCGAACATGCCGATGTGGTGATCATGGTCGGCTACGCACTGGACGAGCTGATCAAACAGGGCAAGGTCGACCCCGCGTCCCGCGTGGAACTGGCGGATTCGCGGATTGGGCTGGTGGTGAAAGAAGGCGCGGCGAAACCTGCAATCAATACCGATGCCGAACTCAAGGCTGTGCTGAGCAAGGCTAAATCCGTGGCGTATTCGGACAGTGCCAGCGGTGTGTATGTCGAGAAGGAGCTGTTCAAGAAACTCGGCATGCCGGCCAAGGGCACCATGATCGAGCGCGTACCGGTGGGCGAACAGGTGGCCAAGGGTGACTACGAAGTCGGCTTGCAACAGGTGGCTGAATTGTTGCCGGTCAAGGGTGTGACGTTTGTCGGCAAGATCCCGGAAAACGTGCAGTCGGTGACACGCTTTGCGGCGGGCATTCCGGTCAACGCCGAACACCCCGACGAGGCCAAGGCGCTGCTGCAGTTCATGGCCTCGCCGCAAGCTCAACCGGTGGTGCAATCCACCGGCCTGGACTCGGTCTCACGCTGACCGAAACGGCATCTCCCGCACCAAGCGCTCCAACTCCAACGCCGCTGGCGGCAATGTCCGCCCGCGGCGCTTGATCAAGCCTACATTGCGCATCACCTGCGGCTCTACCAGGGGCACACTCACTAGAATCGGGTGTTCGCACGCCGGCATCGCAATCGACGGCACCATCGCCACGCCCAACCCCGCTTCCACCAGCCCGATCATCGTGGTCACGTGGTGAGTCTCGCAGATACTCGGCTTTTTCACGCGCACGCCACGCAGGGCCTGGTCGAGCAGGAAACGGTTGCCCGAGGTTTTGTCCACGGTGATGTAGTCGTGTTCGTAGGCTTCGGTCCACGTCACGCTCTCACGTGCGGCCAGCGGATGGTCACGACGACAAGCGAGCACATAACGCTCCTGCAGTAATAGCTCGAACTCCACTTCATCGGCCAGACTGCCGCTGAAACTCACACCAAAATCCGCTTCGCCACTGGCCACCGCATTGCTCACTTCGCCAGCACTGGCATCGAGCACCCGCAGGCGAATCTTCGGATACAGCTTGTGGAATTCGGAGATGACGTGGGGCATGAAGTAATACGCGGTGGATGGCACACAGGCGATGGTGACATTGCCCATGCGCGTCGACGCGACATTACTGATGCCCATCAGAGCGATGTCGAGGTCATCGAGCATGCGCTCCACCTGGGGCAAGAAGGCACGGCCGACCATAGTCAGGCTGACACGGCGCGTGGTGCGCTCGAACAGCTTTACATCGAGGGCGGATTCAAGCTTCTCGATACGCCGGCTGAGGGCCGGCTGCGAGATACGGATGGCCTCGGCGGCGCCACGAAAACTGCCCTTGTCTACCACGGCGCGGAAGGCTTGGAGGTCGTTGAGGTCGAAGTTGATGATCACGGAAGGCAGGCCAAAGTGGTCGGGGTGGCGAGTATTATCGTATGGGAGCCGATGGGATGCCATGCAAGCCGGGGCGGCTTTAACGAGCTAATCCTGTTACAGATATCAAGTCATACATTTCAGCAGCTTATCGGCCATCCACGGTCACGCGATCGCCAAAACGGGTCAATACTTGCGGCCTGACCCACACAACTGGAGACGCGGCACCCCATGCAAACCTACCCCTTCTGGATGGACGACGAGACGCCGGAGATCGGCATTGATCAGTTGCTTCTTGCATCGCGCCAATGGTCAAGTAGGATTGAATCCTACTCACTTCTGGCGGACATCCCAATGCGCTCAACCCAGCAAATGAGCATCACTTTGCCCCTTGAAATGGCGGCCATGGTCAAAGCCAAGGTGGCTGCCGGTGAATATGCCAGCGAAAGCGAAGTGATTCGCGACGGATTGCGGGTGCTGCTGGCACGTGACCGTGCCATGGAAGATTGGCTGAGGGACGAAGTCATCCCGGCAGCGACCGCTCTTGAGGCACAGCCTGAGCTCGGGTTATCTGCAGAACAGGTTCGCGAACATATGGCAGCCAGGCGTCAGCGCAAAGGCATCGGGAACGCGTGAGCTACTCGGTGGTTTTTTCGCCTGAAGTCCTGACGCAACTCGATGCCCTTGAGGATTACATCTGCGATGCCGGCTCCCCCTTGGTAGCGACGCGGTTTATCGACAATCTCGTCAGCTACTGTGACAGCCTCGCCCTGTTCCCCTTGCGTGGCACACGCCGTGACGACCTGCTTACCGACTTGCGCATCACGCACTATCGTCGCAGCACCATCATCGCGTTCAGGGTGAGGCCTGATTGCGAAACGGTGTCGATAGTGGGGGTATTTTATGGCGGGCAAAACTACACGGCGCTGTTCCAGGGTGAGGGGAACGACTGCTCATTGATAGATGAAAAGCCTGCTGAAAACTGATCGGCAGGCTTTTAGCGCTTAATCGCCTGATAGTTTCTCCCAAGCCGCTGGCGCACTGAAAAACGCCTGCGCATTACTGTCCAGCGTCTCCAGGTGATAACCCCCCTCCTGCACGATCAGGCACGGCAGCCCCAGCCCTCGAATGCACTGTCCCAGCCGCGCAAAGCCTTCCCGCGTCACCGCGACCTTGCTTTGCGGGTCCAGCTCATAAATATCGAAACCCAGTGACAACACCAGCACATCCGCCGAAAAGTCCTTTACCGCTGCCAGGGCCAGTTCCAGCTTTTCGAAAAACAGCGCTTCGCTGGCACCATGGGGCATGGGCAGGTTGAGATTGAATCCTAAGCCTGCGCCATCGCCTTTTTCCTCGGCAAAGCCGGCCACCCCTGGATAGAAGTTAGTCGGATCGCCATGGATCGATGCGTAAAGCACGTCATCACGCTGGTAGAAAATCTCCTGGATGCCTTGGCCGTGGTGCATGTCGGTGTCGAGCACCGCGACGCGCTGAAAGCCTTGGCGCAACGCTTGCGCAGCCACCGCCGCGTTATTGATGTAACAGAAGCCACCTGCCGCATCGAAGCGGGCGTGATGACCCGGTGGGCGGCACAAGGCGTAGGCGGCAGGTGCGCCATCGAGGATCGCCTGGGCAGCGGCAACCGCGCTCTGGGCTGACCAATACGCCGAGCGCCAGGTCAGCTCACCGATCGGGCAACTGCCATCGGCCAGGTAACGTGCCGCCTGGGCAAGAATGCCGCGCAGGGCGTTGGGCTCGCGTACAAAGATGTTGGACATGACTTCATCGCCCCAGTCTTCGGGGATTTCCTTCCAGCGCTGGTGAGCCTCCTGGAGAAAATCCAGGTAGGCCGCGCCGTGTACGGCGAGCAGCGGCGCCATGCCGTAGTCGACCGGTTGCTGGATATCAAAGCCCAGCGTTCGCGCAGCCAGCAGCAGGTTGCGCGCACGCTCGGGGACCTCCTGTGGCGTGCGCATCTGGCCACGAGAATAGTAGCTGCGTGGGTGATGCAGCAGTTGTTCGGGATGGAAAAACGTATTCATAGGATGCTCCTGGATAAACACAGAACCTGTGGGAGCTGGCTTGCCTGCGATTGCGCACGGTCAGAGCACAATGTACTGCCTGCTTCACCGCTATCGCAGGCAAGCCAGCTCCCACATGGGCACGGCGTCAGCCTTTAGAAATGAACCTGGCCGGCGCGTTTCAACACGGCGTTGAGCAATACATCGGTGCCCTGGCGCACGTCTTCAGGCAAGACGTCTTCGGCTTCGTTGTGGCTCAGGCCACCGACACAGGGGATGAAGATCATCGCAGTCGGGCAATAGCGCGCCAGGTGGATAGCATCGTGGCCGGCGCCGCTGATGATGGTCTGCTGGCTGTAGCCCAGAGCGTCCACCGATGCTTGCACACAGGCTACGCATTGCGCGTCGAACGGTGTGGCCGGGCTGATCCAGTGCGGTGTGATGGTCACGCTCAGGCCACGGTTGTCGGCTATCGCCTGCAGGCGCGCGCGCACTTGCTGCTCCATGGCGTCGATATCGACGTCGCGGTGATGGCGCAGATCCACAGTGAAGTCGAGCAAACCAGGAATGGTGTTGCGCGACGACTTGGCGATGCTCAACTCACCCACAGTGGTCAGGCCATGCGGGGCAAAATCGGCAGCGAGGTTTTCCAGGGCCTGGATCATTTTTGCGGCGCCGTACAACGCATCTTTGCGCAGCGCCATCGGCGTGGTGCCAGCATGGGCAGCCATGCCTTCGACCCGCACATCGAGCCAACGAATCGCCTGGCCGCCGGTCACCACGCCGATGGTTTTGGCGTTGTCTTCCAGGATCGGGCCTTGCTCGATATGCGCTTCGAAATACGCATCCACTGCCCCACCCAATGCACGCTCACCGTTATAGCCGGTGGCGCGCAACGCCTCGTCCACGCTGACGCCATCACCGTCGGTGGTCGCCAGCGCCTTGTCCAGCGCAAGGGCGCCAGTGAAGACCGCCGAGCCCAGCATCGCCGGGGTGAAACGCGCGCCTTCTTCGTTGGTCCACACCGCAATTTCCAGGGGCTTGCGCGTCTGGATGCCGTGGTCGTCGAGACTGCGGATCACCTCCAGGCCGGCCAATACGCCGTACACGCCATCGAAGCGCCCGCCTTCGGGCTGGGTATCGAGATGGCTGCCGATCATCACCGGGGCAACGTTATTGTCGGTACCCGCGCGACGGGCGAACAGGTTGCCGATGGCATCCACGCTCAACGTCAGGCCAGCGGCTTTACACCAGTGACTGAACAGCTCGCGACCGGCCTTGTCTTCGGCGCTCAATGCCAGGCGGCAGCTGCCGCCGCGTGCGGTAGCGCCGATCTCGGCCATGGACATCAGGCTGGCCCACAGGCGCTCGCCATTAATCTTCAACATTGCTGACTTCCTCAACTGTGTGCCATTTCCAAGCGGTGGGCCGTGGCATGGCGGCGGGACAAGGCCAGCACGCACACCAACGAGACCGCCGCGATCACGCTGTAAAACACTGCCATCGGCCACCATTGACCTTGGTACTGATGGGCCAGCCAGGTGCCGATCAACGGTGTCAGGCCACCGGCCAACGCACCGCATACCTGATAAGCCAGGGAGATCGCGGTGTAACGCACGCGTGTTTCAAACAAGCCGCTGACAAAACCTGCGATGACTGCATAGAACGACGCCATGCACACCACCGCCAGGGCAATGCCGAGGATGATCAAGGGCGCCTGGCCGCTGCTAACCAATACGAACATCGGGTAAGGCGAGGCCATCGCCAGTACGCACATGGCGCACAGAAACCGCGTAGCGCCGACCTTCTCCGCCACCCAGGCGGCCAGCGGCTGAACGCAGAACTGGATAATGGCGACGAAGAACAGGCATTCCAGAATCAGCGAGCGCGGCAGGTTCAGTTGCTGAGTGCTGTAGGCAATCATAAAGGTGTTGGTGAAATACACGCCGGCAATGCCCAGGGTGTTGGCGCCAATGCACAATAACAGTGGACGCCAAGCAGTCTTCAGCACTTCCAGCACGGGGGCTTGGTCCTTCTTGATCGCCCGCGCTTTTTCCGCCTGGGCTTTGTCTTCGAGGAACTCCGGCGACTCGTTCACACCCAAGCGAATCGCCAGGCCAACGACCAACAACAAGGCACTGGCTAGAAATGGCAGGCGCCAGCCCCAACTGAGCAGGTCTTCTTCGGGCAAACGGGTCACCGCACTGAACGCCAGCAGGGAAAGGATCAAACCGGCCGGGCTACCCAACTGCGCGAAGGACGCAAAGAAGTTACGGCGCCCCTTTGGCGCATGTTCTCCGGCCATCAACACCGCGCCGCCCCACTCACCGCCGACTGCAATGCCCTGCACTACCCGCAGCAGTATCAGCAGCACCGGTGCTGCAGCGCCGATCTGCGCATAGGTCGGCAACAGGCCGATGCACACCGTGACCACACCCATCATGACCAGGGTAATCACCAGAGATTTCTTGCGACCGATGCGGTCGCCGATATGGCCGAACACGATGCCGCCCAACGGCCGGGCGAAAAAGCCCACGGCGAAGGTGCCGAACGCAGCCATGGTGCTGAACAGTTTATCGTCGGAGGGGAAAAACAGCTGACCGAACACCAGCGCCGCAGCGGTGGCATAGATGTAAAAGTCGTACCACTCGATCATGGTGCCGATAAAAGCGGCGGCCGCGGCACGGCGAGGCTGCGGCGAAGCGGAAGGCTTCATGGGGCTGGCTCCTTTGGTTATTTTTTTGGCAGGAGAAGGTCGAACCGGTGCGCTCTGATGGCGCTTGTTGAGCCCGATTTTTCGGCCCCAGGCTATGATTAGTCAATTTTCTATTTATTATCTTGATTATAAATCCTGCTTATTATCGAGCGATGCCATGCCCGAATCCCGTCGCGATATTCATCCACTGCTCAACGACCGCCTGGACTGGAACCTGCTGCGCACCTTCCGCGTGATCGGCCAGGAACTGAGCATCAGCCGCGCCGCCGCGCGCCTGCACCTGACGCAACCGGCCATCAGCCAGGCGCTCAAGCGCCTGGAGGAACAGCTGGATTGCCAGCTCATCGTGCGTCGCGGCCCGCGCTTCGTGCTCACCGAGGCAGGTGAACAGATTTTCGCGATTGCCGGCGAAATGTACGGCCAGGTTTCGCAAATGAGCAACGCCCTGCAAAAGCCCGGCGATGAAGTGATCGGCAAAGTGCGCTTGCTGATGATCAGCCGGATTAATTCCGACACTTTCGATGACTTTCTCGCCAGCTTTCATCGCGAACATCCGCGGGTCGATCTGGAAGTCGAAGTGATGCGCAGCTCCGACATCGTCGCCGCCTTGCTGGAAAAAACCGCGACCCTGGGGTTGAGCCTCAATCGTCGGCCTCAGCCGCGCCTGGAACAGCACCTGTTTCTGCGTCAGCGCTACGCGTTCTTTTGCGGAAAACATCACCCATTGTTCGGGCGCACAAACCTGGCCGAGGGGGATTTGCAGTCGGAAAACTTCGTGAGTTTTACCAGCGACCAGATTGGCGGAATGCTCTCGCCGCTGACGATTTTCCGTGATCAGCAAGGGTTCGGTGGGCGGATCGTGGCGTCATCTTCCAGCCTGGAAGAAGTGCGGCGTTTGGTGATTGCCGGGTTTGGCTTGGGGTGTTTGCCCATTCATGTGGTGGCGGACGATGTGAAGAACGGGCTGCTGTGGCGGTTGCCGCCGGATGAGGGGATTGCGGATGTGGATATTCATCTGCTGTGGAACCGGGAGCAGAAGATGAGCCGGGCGGAGGGGGTGTTTATTGAGTGTCTTTTGGGGCGGTTGGCCGACGTATAATTGGCCACATTCTGCGTGTCAAAAAGCAGTTACAACTCACTGGATGCACGTCGAAGCACGCACGGCTAGGATTGCAGTCAACTAAGCCAATGGCGTACATTAGCGATGATTTTCATAGAGACGTCAGTCTTCACCCGTCGCGTTAAAGAATTGATCGACGAGGATGCCTACACGGCTCTTCAGAACGTGTTGGTAGTCAACCCTTCTGCTGGCGATGTAATCGAGGGTACGGGTGGAGTTCGCAAGATACGAGTAGCAGCCAAGGGCCATGGCAAACGAGGCGGGGCGCGGGTGATCTATTACCACTTCGTCTCGGCATCACAGATTGTTCTACTGATGATCTATCCCAAAAATGAACAGCAGGACTTGACTGCCGACGAGCGCAAGTCACTGAAGGCTGCGATTGAGCACTGGAGATAGCTATGAGCAGATTTTTTAATGAACTGATGGAAAGCGTTCAAGAGATGAACGAGATCCTGCGCGGAGAACGCGAACCTTCTCGTGAATTCCATGTTGATTCAATGCGAGTCAAAGAGATCCGCAAGGCGACAGGGCTGACCCAGGCTAAATTCGCAGCGCTGATTGATGTGCAACTTGGCACATTACGTAACTGGGAGCAGGGTCGTCGTGAACCTACCGGACCAGCAAAGGCATTGTTGAAAGCTATCCATAATGACCCAGTCCATGTACTGAATGCGTTGGCTAGCTAAAATAAGACTCCACCGCTGCGCCTTAACCATCGTCATAACCGGAAAAGCTCGGAGCTGACTCAGCGCCGGGCTTTTTCGTTTGTGCGGCAGATTTAAGGCTTTTTAAAATCTCACATCGATAGCACTGATGATTACTATCGAAACGAGCGTCTGAACGATTGCCGCCACTGATTCCTATAATCGCTCCAAATTCCCTCCCCGCCTGGCTTCAGGCGACATTCCTCCCGGAACCCAATCCCATGCCAAGCGCGAGCCAGGCCCCTAGCGGGCTTCCCGAACATAATCAACAAAGCGTCAAACAGCAGTGGCTGGCGATTCTTTCGGTCGCCGTTGGCGCCTTCGCCCTGGTGACCAGTGAATTCCTGCCGGTGGGCGTACTCAACGACGTCGCCAGCGATTTGGGCATCAGCGCCGGCCACGCCGGATTGATGGTGACATTGCCCGGCATCATGGCCGCCCTTGCCGCGCCGTTTCTGTCGGTCAGCATTGGCGCCATGGACCGTCGTTACCTGTTGATTGGCCTGACACTGGTGATGATCATCGCCAACTCGGTGGTGGCCTTTGCCACCGATTTCAGCCTGCTGCTGTTCGGCCGCGTATTGCTCGGCATCAGCATCGGCGGCTTCTGGGCCACGGCCATTGCCCTCAGCGGGCGGCTGGCGCCCAAAGGCGTTGGGGTTGCGAAAGCCACCTCGATCATCATGATGGGGGTGACCCTGGCCACCGTCTTGGGCGTGCCGGTGGGTACATGGCTCAGCGGCCTGATGGGCTGGCGCATGACCTTCCTGGTCACGGCGTTGGTGGGTATTCCGGTGCTGCTGGCGCAGATTTTCCTGCTGCCGCGACTGACCCCGGAAAAGGCCATTGAGATCCGTGACTTGCCAGCATTGTTTATCAACCCACAGGCGCGAGTCGGCTTGATCGCGGTATTGCTGATCGGCCTGGCGCACTTTGCTGCGTATACCTATGTCGCGCCGTTCTTCAAAAACAGCTCCGGCTTTGACGGCCCGACGATTGGCTCGTTGCTGCTGCTTTATGGCGTAGCCGGGGTAATGGGTAATGTTTTTGCCGGTTTCGCCGCCAACCGAAGTGTGCGTCACACCCTGTTGCTGGTGGCACTGATGATCGGCACCAGCACCGCACTGTTTCCCTACTTCGCCACCGGGCTGTCCGGCGCCTCGATGCTGATTGCACTCTGGGGCTTCGCCTTCGGCGCCTTCCCCGCCTGCGCCAGTATCTGGATGTTTGTGGTGGCGCCCAAGGATGTAGAGCGCGGCATGCCACTGTTCGTGGCGCTGTTTCAAGTGATCATTGCCTTGGGTTCGTTCTTTGGCGGGCGCATTGTCGACCAACTGGGCAGCTCGGTGTTGTTGAGCCTGGCCACGGTACTGGTGGGGTGTGGGTTTGTGACGGTGCTGGTGTTGGGGCGCAAGGTCAGTAATAACCTGGTGGCACAGCCCGCCTGACCGGACTGCATTTCGCAAAAAAGCCTGCTGAGCGCTGAGTTCAGCAGGCTTTTTTCGTTTCAGCGAGCAGGTATTTATTTGGCCGTGGGAAAATCACGCTCGAGGACGGCATCCACCAGTATTTGCGCGTTTTCGATCAATTGAGCCAGGGCCATGATCACGGGCGACTGCGTGCTGTCTGGATCTTCGGCGCATTGGTAGGCAGTTTGAAGGGCGGATGAGAGGATTTCGGTGGCGTTGGTGAGGGCTTCTTCGGTGCCGACATCATCGGCTACACAAAAGATTTTCCGTGCATGCCCTTCGGTAGAATCAGCGGTGCTCTTCTTCATGATGTAACTCCACGTTATGAAAAGAAGCTACCACTCCCCGCTGTCAAACAGGATTGGGTGGCAGCTGTACGCGGGTTGACAGACCGGAAACGTGGAAACCCGGCGCACCCGAAGATGCCCCACGCACAGCCGCCATAACAAATGGACACAGACAAACGCCTGAAACCAAGTTTGGGGATGCACAGAGATCGCACGTTATTCGGCCTGTCAAAACCGGTCGCCATGAGGGCGACGGCGAAAGGTTAGCGCCCTGCCCCAGCCAACGCAACCCTGCTGGAAAACTGTCGAACCGGAACAACGTAAGCACCTGTTTCGGAAAAGCTTGGTAACCAGAATCCCCACCGGGAACCTTGTGTGCATAAGCCTGCGAGCTAGTCTCAAAAAGCTCGCCGCCGTGGCGACATACTGTCAAGGGTTCTGAAATGCCAACGAGATATCGCGATGCGGTCACAGGTGAATACGTAACCGAGCAAGAGGCGAAGAAAAGACCAAGGGAAACAGTGAAGGAAACCGATAAAAAGCGCCCGGCAAAGCCGACGGCCAAGAAGTAGGATCAACAGATGAGAGCGACTGCCGTATGTCCAGACAGACTTGCCAATGAAACCCGATTGCCCCAATGTAATGACCAACGTCATTACACAAGGAGCTATCCCTTGGCATCTATCAACATCCGTATCGATGACGACCTGAAAGCTCGCGCCTACCTTGAGTTGGAGAAACTCGGTGTCACCCCTTCAGAACTGATACGTCAGGCGTTGCAATATGTTGCCGAACGCGGCCAGTTGCCATTTAAGCCTGTCCTCATGACTGAAGAGGATGAAGCCTTGATGGCGACCGTACGTGAGCGCCTTGCGTCGCCTCAACGCGTGAGGGTTTCTTTGGATGACCTATAGCCTTGATTTTGATGCGCGTGCATTGAAGGAATGGCAGAAACTCGGCGACACCCTCCGTCAGCAACTCAAGAAGAAGCTGATGGAAATCCTGAACAACCCACGTATTGAGGCTAACCGCCTACATGGCCTGCCTGACTGCTACAAGATCAAACTGCGTAGTAGCGGGTACAGGCTGGTCTATCAAGTGATAGATCAGGAAGTGACCGTGTTCGTGGTCGCTATTGATAAACGTGAACGAGATCAGGCTTATCGCAAAGCGTCTGAGCGCCTTGATCAGCGCTAGGCAGGACTGGAAAAAATCACTGAAGCAGTCGTAGATAAAGGCTGGAAACGAAAAAGCCCCGCAGCTTATTCAGCTACGGGGCTTTCTCTATGTAATGGCGGAGAGATAGGGATTCGAACCCTAGGTACCGGTGAAGGTACAACGGATTTCGAATCCGTCCCATTCGGCCACTCTGGCATCTCTCCAACGGCGCGCATCATAACAGTGTGTTTCGCGGAAGCAAACCCCAAAGGTGATTTTTTTCCGTGCTATCAGATGCTTGCGTCGATTACAGCGGTACACCAAGGCGCTTGGCGACTTCTTCGTAGGCTTCGATCACATCACCGAGGCCTTGGCGGAAGCGGTCTTTGTCCATCTTCTTCTTGGTGTCCTTGTCCCACAGGCGGCAACCGTCCGGGCTGAATTCGTCGCCCAAGACGATGGAGCCGTCGTGGAACACGCCGAATTCCAGCTTGAAATCCACCAGCAACAGGCCTGCGTCGTCGAACAGCTTGGTCAGCACATCGTTGACCTTAAGGGACAACTCCTTCATGCGCGCCAGTTGTTCAGCGGTACCCCAGCCGAAGGCCACGACGTGGGATTCGTTGATGAACGGGTCGCCCTTGGCGTCGTCCTTCAAGAACAGCTCGAACGTATAAGGGTTGAGCTTGAGGCCCTCTTCCACACCCAGGCGCTTGACCAGGCTGCCGGCGGCGTAGTTACGCACGACGCATTCCACCGGGATCATGTCGAGCTTCTTGACCAGGCACTCGTTGTCGCCCAGCAGTTTGTCGAATTGGGTCGGGATGCCGGCCGCTTCGAGTTTCTGCATGATAAAGGCGTTGAACTTGTTGTTCACCATGCCTTTGCGATCAAGCTGTTCGATGCGCTTGCCGTCGAACGCCGAGGTGTCGTTGCGAAACAGCAGGATCAGGCGGTTGGCGTCGTCGGTCTTGTACACCGACTTGGCTTTGCCGCGGTAGAGTTCTTCACGTTTTTCCATGATGGGCTCCGCTTTGAGTAAGGTGGGCTAGGCGATGTGTCGCCAGTCGAGCCCTGAATCTTGATCGGCCAGTTGCAGCCAGTCCGGGTCGCACCCAAGGGTGTCGACAAAGCATTGCCGGGCAAGCGTCGGCAGGTTGTTCTTGCTGCTCAGATGGGCCAGGACCAGGTGTTGCAGGTCTTGCCAGCCCAACTCATACACCAGGTACGCCGCCTGGTGGTTGTTCAGATGTCCCAGCTCGCCACCCACCCGCTGCTTGAGGAAGTAGGGGTAATGACCGCGCGCCAGCAGGTCTCGGCAGTGATTGGATTCGATCATCAAGGCATCGAGGTCCCGGTAACCGTCCAGCACCTTGGCGCAGTAGGAACCCAGGTCGGTCAGCACGCCGAAACGCCGCTGACCGCCACTGAATACGTACTGCGTCGGCTCCAGGGCATCGTGAGCGACCGCAATGACATCGATGCTCAGGGCACCGACTTGCAGTTGCTCGCCACCAGCCAGGAAGCCTGCGGGTTCAATGGGTTTGCGCATCCCGCGCAGCGTGCCACGACTCAAGTACACCGGAAGATTGTAGCGCCGAGACAGCAAACCCACGCCATGCACATGGTCGGCATGTTCGTGGGTCACCACAATTGCGCTCAGCTGCGCGGGGTGAACCCCCAGGCGCAGCAGGCGCCGCTCGGTTTCCCGCAGGGAGAAACCACAATCGACCAGCACATACGTGTCGTCATGGGCGACCAGCGTACCGTTCCCTTGGCTACCGCTGCCGAGAACGGCAAAACGCACCGGATCAGCCCAGGTTGTCTTGAATCACGCCCAACACTTTGCGCGCTGTTTCAGCCGGCGCGACGGTGTTGATGTTCTTCTCGACGGTGACTTGCACGCTTTCGCCAACCTTGCTCAAACGAACCTGGTAACGCTCGGCGCGGGTTTCGACCTCTTCCTTGGTCGGCGTGCTGCCGAACAGTTTGCCGAAGAAACCTGGCTCGTCGTCTTTCTTCTCCGCCTTTTCAGCCACGTTGATGTAGTACAGGCCCAGGCTGCGGTTGATGTCTTCAACGCGCCAAGGGCCCTGCTCCAATGCACGGCCAACACTGGCCCAGGCACGGTCGAGGTCTTCACCCAAGTTCAGCACCACGTTACCGCTGCCGTCTTCGGTGAGGCTGACGCGGTTAGGCGTGTCGTAGTCACGGGCGGCGAGCAGGGAAACGGAACCGCCCTTCTCGGAGATACGGCTCATGCTGGCGAGCATCTCGTCGACCAGCGCGGCATCGACGCCGGTGTTGACCGAACGCGGGGTGAAATCAACATTGGCAGTGCTGCCGGCAGGACGCTCGGCGCTGACCACATAGACTTCACTGGTATTGCGCTGCACGCCTGGCTCGATGCGTACCCGCACACGGGCTTCGCTGTCGGCGGCTACACCGCCAGCCAACAGGCGCTGGGCCATGTTCGCGGACAGCTCGCGACCTTGCTGCCACGCCGTGGTGAACTCACCGGTCTGCGGGCGTTGCTGGTCGATGCGAAAACCGTTGTCCTGGAAGAACTGCACCGCCACCGGCCAGACTTCGGCGGGTGGGCGCTGGGCCACGATCCAGCGGTTGTCGCCGCTTTTCTGCAGGCTGTAGTCGCTGGCATCCGCCACTGCGGTAATCGGCTGTGGACGCGGTACCACGTACTCGCCCTTGACGGTGTCGTCGGCTACGTTGCGCGGAATCGGCAGCAACGGGTCAAGGCGCTTGGCGACATTGACGTCAGGCGGCAGTTGCATCGGTTTGGTTGCTTGCGCTTCCAGGTAATCGCTGCCGCGGTCACGGAAGTAGCCTTCCGGGCCCCATACCCAACCGCAGCCACTGGTGCTGGAGATAATCAAGGCAAGTGCGGAAAGTCCGGCCAATCGCTTCATGCGTAGTGCTTCCTCAATTAAACCAGGACGCCGGACTGGCGCAGGGCCTGTCGCAGCGGTTCGTGACAGGCTTCGCTGAGCCGGGTGAGCGGCAGACGGATACCGTCCGGCATCAGGCCCATCTCAGTCAGCGCCCATTTCACGGGAATAGGATTGGATTCGATAAACAGTGTCTTGTTGAGCGGCATCAACTTCTCGTGGATCGCACGGGCCGTCGCGGCATCGCCGGCGATGGCGGCCGCGCACATGTCGCTCATGGCACGCGGGGCCACGTTGGCGGTCACGGAAATGTTGCCCTTGCCGCCCAGCAGGATCAATTCGACAGCGGTGGCGTCGTCACCGGAATACACCAGGAAGTCGCTGCTCACGCCGGCCAGGATGTCCTTGGCGCGCTGCAGGTCGCCGGTGGCTTCCTTGATGCCGATGATGTTCGGCACGGTGGACAGGCGGATTACGGTCTCGGCCTTCATATCGCACGCGGTGCGACCCGGTACGTTATAGAGGATCTGCGGGATGTCGACCGCTTCGGCGATGGTCTTGAAGTGCTGGTACAGGCCTTCCTGGGTCGGCTTGTTGTAATACGGCGTGACCAGCAGGCAAGCGTCGGCGCCGGCTTTCTTGGCGTTGCGGGTCAGCTCGATCGCTTCACGCGTGGAGTTGGCGCCCGTTCCCGCAATCACGTGGATACGGCCCGCGACGCGCTTGACCACGAACTCGATCACCTGGATGTGCTCTTCCACATCAAGGGTGGCCGATTCACCTGTGGTGCCGACCGCCACGATAGCGTTGGTGCCCTCTTGCAGGTGGAAGTCCACCAGTTTGCCCAGGCTATCCCAGTCGAGACGACCTTGTGCATCCATGGGTGTGACCAGTGCCACCATACTGCCCGCAATCATGCAACCGCTCCTGCCGGAAAAAGAGAGCCGTAATGGTACTGGCGCCAAGATGCTTGTACAAGCGAAGTACCGCGTGAGGATGCGTTCTGGACCAACTAAACGTCGGGCAATGCCATCATTGGGCCAAAGCACTGCCGCAAGCCGACCGATCACACAATGAAAACGCCACCTCCTAGCCCTTGGCGACGGTTTTCGCTACCCTTCATCCTTTGATCGATACGGCCACACGGTATCGACCGCTCATCGCTTTAGGAAGGCTGCATGTCCACCCCCACAGTTCGCGAACAATTCCTTGTTATCAGTGCCCTCGGCGCCAACCCCATGGAGCTGACCAACGTCCTGTGCCGCGCCAGCCATGAGAACCGCTGCGCCGTCGTGACCTCGCGCCTGACCCGCCACGGCGAGTGCAGTGCGCTGGTATTGCAGATCTCCGGCTCCTGGGACGCCTTGGCGCGTCTGGAAACCGGCCTGCCGGGCCTGGCCAAGAAACACGACTTCACTGTCAATGTGGTGCGCAGCGCCGCCCTGGAAAATCGCCCGCAGGCCCTGCCTTATGTGGCGTACGTCAGCTCGGCCTACCGCTCGGACATCGTCAACGAGTTGTGTCAGTTCTTCATCGACCACAACGTCGAGCTGGAAAACCTGACCTGCGATACCTACCAGGCGCCACAGACCGGCGGCACCATGCTCAACGCCACGTTCACCGTGACCCTGCCGGCCGGCGTGCAGATCAGCTGGTTGCGCGACCAGTTTCTGGACTTCGCCGATGCCCTGAACCTCGACGCCTTGATCGAGCCATGGCGCCCACAGAACCCAATGTAAGGAAACACCCATGCCGGTAGCCATCGACAAACCCGTGGCCGATTTCGAAGCCCAGGCCACCAGCGGCCAGACTTTCAGCCTCGCGGCCCTCAAGGGCAAGCAAGTGGTGATCTACTTCTACCCGAAGGACAGCACCCCGGGCTGCACCACCGAAGGCCAGGGTTTTCGTGACCAGTACGCAGCGTTCAAGGCCGCCAACACCGAGGTGTTTGGTGTGTCGCGTGACAGCGTGAAGTCCCACGAAAACTTCAAGGGCAAGCAGGAATTCCCCTTCGAGCTGATCAGCGATAAAGACGAGGCGGTTTGCCAGCTGTTCGATGTGATCAAGCTGAAGAAGCTGTACGGCAAGGAATACCTGGGCGTGGATCGCAGCACCTTCCTGATCGACAGCGAAGGCGTGCTGCGTCAGGAATGGCGGGGCGTGAAGGTACCGGGACATGTGGATGCGGTCCTGGCCGCGGCGCAGGCGCTGAACAAGGCCTGATCTTGCGCCTGCAAGGCTATCAGGCCTTGCGCAACCAATAATGGTACACACCGGCGGCCTCTTCTTCGTGGAGCAGCGTATGGCCCGCCAGCCTGGCGAAGGTCCTGAAATCACGCTGTGAGCCTGCATCCGTAGCGGTCACCTTGAGCACGGCGCCGCTGGCCATACGATTGAGTTCCAGCTTGGCCTTGAGCAAGGGCAACGGGCAATTGAGGCCGCAGGCATCGAGTTCGGCGTCAAAGGCTACAGCGTCGGTCATGGTGTTACTCCAGGCAAACATTTGGGCTGCTTAGAATATCTGGTCCCAAGCTCAGTGTCCGGCTACAGTAAGCTCTTTGTCGAAAGGCTTTGTGCATGACTTTTTTGCGCCCTACCCTGCTGACGCTGGCCTGCCTGCTGGCCTCCCCGGCCTTCGCTGACGAGCTGCCGTCACTCGGCGACGCCAGTTCTGCCATTGTCTCGCCCCAACAGGAATACCAACTGGGCCGCGCCTGGCTGGCCTACCTGCGCGGCCAGGTCTCGCAGCTCAATGACCCGCAACTCAAGGATTACGTCGAAACCAGCGTGTACAAGCTGGTGGAGACCAGCCAGGTCAATGACCGGCGCCTGGAATTCATCCTGATCAACAGCCCCCAACTCAATGCCTTTGCGGCACCTGGCGGGATCGTCGGGGTCAACGGCGGCTTGTTCCTCAATGCCCAGACCGAAGGTGAATACGCGTCGGTACTGGCCCACGAACTGGCGCACTTGTCCCAGCGCCACTTCGCCCGGGGCGTGGAGGCGCAGTCGCGCATGCAACTGCCGATGATGGCCGCCCTGCTCGGCGGTATCATCGCCGCCGCCGCGGGTGCAGGCGACGCAGGTATCGCCGCGATTGCCGGCTCACAAGCCGCAGCGATCCAGGAACAACGCCGATTCTCCCGGCAGAACGAACAAGAGGCCGACCGTATTGGCATCCTCAACCTGGAGAAAGCCGGCTACGACCCACGCTCCATGCCGACCATGTTCGAACGCCTGATGCGCCAATACCGCTTCGATGCCAAGCCACCTGAATTCCTATTGACTCACCCGGTGACTGAGTCGCGGATCGCCGATACCCGCAACCGCGCCGAGCAGGCCAAACCCGGCGGCAAGGAAGACAGCCTGCGCTATCAGTTGATTCGCGCAAGGGTGCAATTGAAGTACGAAGACACGCCAGGTCTTGCCGCCAAGCGCTTCCAGGCACAGTTGGACGAGAACCCCAAGAACGATGTGGCGCGATATGGGCTGGCCATCGCACAGATCAAGGGCACCCAACTCAAGGAAGCACGGGAGAGCCTGGCACCGCTGCTGGCCAAGGCGCCCAACGACATCACTTACAACCTGGCGCAGATCGAGCTGGACATCACCAGCAACCGCATGCCGGACGCACAGCAACGTACCGACCGCATGCTCACCCAGTACCCCAGCAACTATCCGCTGAATCAGGTGCGAGTGGACTTGTTGCTTAAGCAGAACCGCACCGCTGATGCGGAGAAAGCGCTGGATGGGCTGCTCAAGTCCCGGCCGGACGATCCGGACGTGTGGTATCAGGTCGCCGAGACCCGCGGCTTGTCCGGCAACATCATCGGCCTGCACCAGGCTCGTGCCGAATACTTCGCCCTGGTGGGTGATTTCCAGCAAGCCATCCAGCAGTTGGACTTTGCCAAGCGGCGCGCCGGCAATAATTTCCCACTGTCCTCGCGCATCGATGCCCGCCAGCGTGAGCTGATCGAACAGGAGCGCTTGGTCAAAGGCATGATGAGCTAAACCCATCAGCCAAAAAAAAGCCCCGCTGTCGTTAACCGACAGCGGGGCTTTTTTTGGGCTAGTAGATTACTCCGCCAGCTTGAAGGTGATGAAGCTGGCTCGACCTTGACGCAGGACGCGCATCGACACCGAACGATTCTTCGGCAACGCCTTGGCGATGTCGGTGAATTCCTTGGTGGAGTCGATCGCCTGGTTGTTCAGATGGGTGATGACGTCGCCAGGCTGCAGGCCGATCAAGGCGGCCGGGCCGTCCTGGACTTCCTTGATCACGACACCGCTCTGCAGGTCGAAGGTTTTCTTCTGCTCGGCGGTCAGCTCAACCACGGCAATACCCAGGCGGTTGCTGCTGCGCTCGGCACCTGGCTTGGCATTGCCCAGGGCATCCAGGGTCGCACCTTCTTCCGGGATGGCGCCGACGGTCAGCTCAACGTTCTGGCGCTTGCCATCACGGATCACTTCCAGCTTGGCTTTGCCGCCAGCCTTGAGCGCGCCGACCAGATGAGGCAGGTCGGCCGACATGATGATTGGCTGACCGTTCATGCTCAGGATCACGTCGCCGACTTTCAGCCCCCCCTTGGCTGCAGGGCCATTGTCCTGAATCTGTGCAACCAGCGCACCGGCCGGCTTGTCGAGGCCGAAGGACTCAGCCAGATCCTTGTTCACTTCCTGGATGACCACACCCAACCAACCTCGGCTGACCTTGCCACCGCTCTTCAACTGGTTGGAAACGTCCATGGCCACGTCGATCGGGATCGCGAAGGAAACGCCCATGAAACCGCCGGAGCGCGTGTAGATCTGCGAGTTGATCCCCACGACTTCGCCAGCCAGGTTGAACAACGGACCACCGGAATTGCCCGGGTTGATCGGCACGTCGGTCTGGATGAACGGTACATAGTTTTCATTCGGCAGGCTGCGACCGATGGCACTGACAATGCCCTGGGTCACAGTATGGTCGAAGCCGAACGGTGAACCGATGGCTACCACCCATTGGCCGGCTTTCAAGTCCTGGGATTTACCGAGCTTGAGGACCGGCAAGTCCTTGCCATCGATTTTCAGCAGCGCCACGTCGGAGCGTGGGTCGGTACCGATCAGCTTGGCCTTGAGTTCACTGCGATCAGCCAGGCGTACGAGAATCTCGTCGGCATCGGCAATCACGTGATTGTTGGTGAGGATATAGCCGTCGGGCGAGATGATGAAGCCGGAACCCAGCGACTGGGCTTCGCGCTGACCACCGCCGCCACGAGGGGCGCGTGGTTGCGGCATGCCGCGCTCGAAGAACTCGCGCAGCATGGGCGGCAAGCCTTCCAGATCCGGCATCTGCTGGTTCGATACTTTGCGATCCGGCAGTTTTTGCGTGGTACTGATGTTCACCACCGCAGGCGAGGCCTGCTCCACCAATTGGGTGAAGTCAGGCAGTTCGACTGCTTGCGCAGGCAAGGCCTGACCCAGCACCAGCACTGTGGCGACTATGGATAGGTAAGACTTCAAACGTGGTATCGACATACAGCTCCCGTTACGACGAGCAGGGTTAAGCGACAGGGTTCAATAAATGCCGGAGACTGCGACCGACACTTTTGTCCCGCGAACAAAACAAGGCCAGGGCCATCAAACCCTGACCTATAAAAAACATAGGGAGTTTTTGCAAGTGAAAATGCTGATCCAGAGATTTCATACGCTCAGCACCCAACCAAAGATGGGCACAGATTGAAAGATCAGCATGAACGCAGGATTAACAATTTCATGGCTTGGCAGCAGCCTTTCCACTACGCACCGATAAGGCGATACGCTCAGCAGTGCCGATAGGGATTTCGCCTACCACCGTTACCATCATTTCACCTTCCACCGTATTCAAACGTCGGGATACGGCTACGGTTGGCCCAAGCTGGGCACGGGTTTCGTTCAGATCCGCACCTTTTGCTGACTCCAGAAACACGGAGAAACGCGCGAGCCCATCGCCATACATCACGCTATCGACCGTGGATTTGGTTTGGGTATCTTTGCGCGTGACAGCACTGATCTGTTGGAAGCCAGGCGGCAGCCAATCCAGATGCCACACCTGGGTGGCAGGCATGTCGGAGGCTTTAGGGGAGGAAACAGCGACAGGCGAGCACTCGCGGCCAGGCTGCAAGTCCTGGTCGGACGGAACGGCGCGGGTATCCAGGCGCGTATACTGAAAGCGCTCCAACAACTGCCCCTGATCATTGAGCAGCAAGGATTTGAGCGGCAGCGCGGTTTCACGATCCAGGTGTAATTCAACACCATAGCGATATTGATCACGCGGGCTGATCGACACGATCACCGCATTACGACCGGCCACGCGAGATTTACCGATAACGGCCAATTCGTAGAATTGAGTAAGTTTTTGTGGTTCGAGTGCACGCGAAGGTGCATCAGAGGAACTCGCCAGGCCGGAAACCAGCGCACCGCTGACGCATTGTGTGCGACCGTCTACCCTAAGGGCTTCCTGGGGAGCGCCATCGAGCTGCAACAAGCGCTCACGTACATGACCATCCTGGACGCGATGCCAGATGTCATGGGTAGAAAAACTACCATTACGTTCGTAGACAAATGTGCCTTCAAAGCTTTGCTGCTGCTCTGCACGCCCAAGTCGAGTCAGCCAGTCTTGGGCTTCATCGGCATGGGCGGATAGTGCAAACCAACTACTGAGCCAAAGCGTAAGGAGCGGTATGGCGCGCATAGGGCTCCTTAGCGGATCAACGGTTTTCCTGGCTTGCTGCGCGAGCGTATGGCAGAGCGCTATCAGTGCCTTTCGAAGCCGATTCCTGCGCATGTTGACGCAGGTAGCCTGGAAGACGCTGGTCCTGCCAACCGGATTGCCCTTGAAGCACACCATTAGCCATAGGGCCGGTGGTATCGGAGCTTTCCTTGTAGCCTGCCAGTACAGCCGGACCTTTGACTTGCGGACCGGCCATGACCGGTTGCTGAGTCTGTTGGGCCAACTCGTTGCCAGCAATCTCGTCCTGGTTGTACAGGCGAACACCAGCGAGCACAGCGACGGTGACCGAAGCAGCTACTGCCAGGCGACCCAGGCTACGCCATGGACCCCGTGCAGCTTTTGCCGGAACGGCTTCATCAGCAAGCGCAGCAGAAACGGCCGCAGCAATATCCAGTCGAGGGATTAGAAGATCCTTGTGCATCACCGCCCGAGCGACTTGGTAACGAGACCAGGTATCACGGGTTTCGGCATCATCAAATGCATTGAGCACCCGACGAAGTTCCAGTTCATCCGCTTCGTTATCCATCACTGCGGACAGCGATTCCTGCAGGGCATCACGACTCATGGCGGTTCCTCTCTTGGCTGTCGCCGCTGTCTTTAGTTTTCCTGCAACAAAGGTTGCAAGGCTTTGTCGATGGCTTCCCGGGCCCGGAAAATCCGTGACCTTACAGTCCCCACCGGACATTGCATGACGCTCGCAATGTCTTCGTAACTCAGACCATCAAATTCACGTAAAGTTAACGCCGTACGCAAATCTTCTGGCAGTTGCTGAATTGTGCGATGGACGGTGCCTTCGATCTCGTCGCGCAGCAATGCACGCTCCGGCGACTCGAGATCTTTGAGGCCGTGATCACCATCGTAAAATTCTGCATCTTCTGAACTGACATCACTGTCTGGTGGGCGGCGGCCGCGAGACACCAGATAGTTCTTCGCCGTATTAATGGCGATGCGGTAGAGCCACGTATAAAACGCACTATCACCGCGGAAATTTCCCAGTGCACGGTACGCCTTGATAAAGGCTTCCTGTGCAACGTCCTGCGCTTCATGGGTGTCGTGCACAAACCGCACGATCAACCCGAGATTTTGTGCTGGTATTTCAGCACTAGCAGATCAAATGCTCGCTTGTCGCCGCGTTGTACGCGCTCGACCAGCTGCTGATCCTCTTCCTGGGTTAGCATGAACACTCCTCGTTGTACTCGAAGGAGGCTTGCATAACTAAACGATCAGGCTTGCAAACATAGACTCGGGCTTTTCGCAAAAGTTCTCCCCCTTCAAGCAAGTTTCCGGCATGCACTGATTTGGCACACACGAAAAACGCAGCCCGGGCGGCGCCGGCTGCGCGAATAATCTTGTCGCCGGTTTCGTGACGCGTCCAATGCTCCCGACGGGCCAATAAACTCAACGTTTTCCCAGCTTTCGGGCAACCTGCTATTGAGTCGGGACCCATGCAAAAAGTTCCCGCCTCGCCAACCGGCCATTTCCCAAAGCTGCGCAGCATAATCTCACAATGCCACGAATGCGTGGCTATTGTGCCGCTCCCCCCCTCTATATACTAGTGGCCCGTGTGCCCCTTTGATTCGCCGATCCAGGCGTCCTGTTTGCGCCGCTCCTTCGGATCGCTTTTTGCGGAATCCATTCAATGAGCCAACAGTTCCAACACGATGTCCTGGTAATCGGCAGCGGCGCGGCCGGCTTGAGCCTTGCGCTGACCCTGCCCAGCCACCTGCGTATCGCCGTCTTGAGCAAAGGCGACCTGGCCAACGGCTCGACATTCTGGGCCCAAGGCGGCGTCGCCGCGGTGCTGGATGACACCGACACGGTGCAATCCCATGTTGAGGATACCCTCAATGCCGGCGGCGGCCTGTGCCATGAAGAGGCGGTGCGCTTCACCGTCGAGCACAGCCGGGAAGCCATCCAATGGCTGATCGACCAGGGTGTGCCGTTCACACGCGATGAACATGCCGGCAGCGACGACGGTGGCTTTGAGTTCCACCTGACCCGGGAAGGCGGCCACAGTCATCGTCGAATCATTCATGCTGCCGACGCCACCGGCGCGGCCATTTTCAAGACTCTGCTCGAGCAGGCCCGCCAACGCCCCAATATTCAATTGCTTGAACAACGCGTCGCCGTCGACCTGATCACCGAAAAACGCCTGGGCCTGGCGGGCGAACGCTGCCTCGGTGCCTACGTGCTCAACCGTGCCAGTGGCGAAGTCGATACCTACGGCGCACGTTTCACTATTCTTGCCTCGGGCGGCGCGGCCAAGGTCTACCTCTATACCAGCAACCCCGACGGCGCCTGTGGCGATGGCATTGCCATGGCCTGGCGTTCGGGCTGCCGGGTGGCCAACCTGGAGTTCAACCAGTTCCACCCCACCTGCCTGTACCACCCCCAGGCCAAGAGCTTCCTGATCACCGAAGCCCTGCGTGGCGAAGGCGCGCACCTGAAGCTGCCCAATGGCGAACGCTTCATGCAGCGCTTCGACCCTCGCGCCGAGCTGGCACCGCGCGATATTGTTGCCCGCGCCATCGACCATGAAATGAAGCGCCTGGGTATCGACTGCGTATACCTGGACATCAGCCATAAGCCCGAAGCCTTCATCAAGACCCACTTTCCGACGGTCTATGAACGTTGCCTGACCTTCAATATCGACATCACCAAAGGCCCGATCCCGGTGGTACCCGCTGCGCACTACACCTGCGGCGGCGTAATGGTCGACCAGCATGGCCGCACCGATGTGCCTGGCCTGTACGCCATCGGCGAAACCAGTTTCACCGGCCTGCACGGCGCCAACCGCATGGCCAGCAATTCACTGCTCGAATGTTTTGTGTATGCACGCTCAGCCGCAGCCGACATCCTTGAACAACTGCCGCGCATCCCGGTACCGGCCGCCCTGCCCCGCTGGGATGCCAGCCAGGTGACCGATTCGGACGAGGACGTGATCATCGCCCACAACTGGGACGAGCTGCGGCGCTTCATGTGGGACTACGTGGGGATCGTGCGCACCAACAAGCGCCTGCAACGCGCCCAGCACCGGGTGCGCTTGCTGCTGGATGAAATTGACGAGTTCTACAGCAACTACAAGGTCAGCCGTGACCTGATCGAATTACGCAACCTGGCGCAAGTGGCAGAGCTGATGATTCGCTCGGCCATGGAGCGCAAGGAAAGCCGGGGCCTGCATTACACCCTCGACTACCCGCAGATGCTGCCCGAAGCCCGCGACACTATCCTGGTGCCAACCACCTACGGCGGCTGAACTTCAGGCGCACCCGCAGGCGCCGGTGTACATCGGCGGCCTGTGCGTCCTGCGGCACACAGATCGAACGCACTCGCCGCTCACCCTGCACCCGGTAGCGCAACACAACGATCAGAGGCAACGCGAGGCTGTCGGGACGCAATTGCACCGCGTGCCAGCCGCACGCGGCGTTCCATAACTGCCAGCCATCGTCGTCACGGCGCAGGCCACGAATCGACGAACGGTGAGTGAGCAGGATATGGCGCGGCAGCACCCAGGTGCAGTGAGCCAGGCATAGCAGGATGCCAAGGCTTGAATAAGGCAGGTTCAGCACAAGCAAGCTGCCCAGCGCAATCAGTTGGGCAAGCAGATACGCCGCCAGCAACAGGCGTGAGGCCTGCCAGCGGCATTCGAAGCGATTACTTGGGCTGGACACGGTCCAGAATCTTGCGAACCATGCGCTGCAGTTCCGGATCTTCAGATTCGGAGCGCTCCATGAACCAGCCGAACATATCCTGGTCTTCGCATTCAAGCAGCCTGACGTAGAGATCGCGATCGACTTTATCGAGCGTCGCGTACACTTCCTTGGTGAACGGCACCAACAACACATCCAGCTCAAGCATGCCACGACGGCTGTGCCAGAAGAGACGATTGATTTCTACATCTTCGACCATGGAGCCCTCCTCAAATAGAGCGCCAGTATACAGCCCCGGCGAGACCGGGACACTCGGCTTTGGTCGCCCATACGGAAACTATCCATTTGCCGGGCGCCCCTCTATGATGCACCCATGACTTTTTGATGTGCGATGACCCATGGCTGACTCTGCGTTTTTCTGTTCACTGACCCACGAAGGCGTGCTTGCCGTCCGCGGCTCCGATGCTGCCAAGTTCCTGCAGGGACAACTGACCTGCAACCTCAATTACCTGAGTGAAACCCAGGCCAGCCTGGGCGCGCGCTGTACGCAAAAAGGCCGTATGCAGTCCAGCTTTCGCATCCTGTTGCAAGGCGACGGCGTGCTGATGGCCATGGCCACCGAGCTGCTCGAACCACAGCTGGCGGACCTGAAGAAATACGCGGTGTTCTCCAAATCCAAACTCACCGACGAAAGCGCCGCCTGGGCGCGCTTCGGCCTGGCAAACGCAGACGCTTCCCTGGCCGCCCTTGGCCTGGCACTGCCGGCCGAGACCGACAGCGTAGTACGCACCGATTCGCTCATCGCCATACGTGTCTCCCCTAACCGTGCCGAACTCTGGGTGCCCGCAGAGCAAGCCGACGCCGTGCGCAGCCAACTGGTCGCGCAGCTGCCACAGGCTGACTTGAATGCCTGGCTGCTCGGCCAGATCCGTGCCGGTATCGGCCAGGTGATGCCGCAGACTCGCGAGCTGTTCATCCCACAAATGCTCAACCTGCAGGCCGTGGGTGGCGTGAGCTTCAAGAAAGGCTGCTACACCGGCCAGGAAATCGTCGCGCGCATGCAGTACCTGGGCAAACTCAAGCGGCGCCTGTATCGCCTGAGCCTGGAGACGGTCGATCTACCCGAGCCAGGCACGCCATTGTTTTCACCCAGCCACAACAGCGCGATCGGCGAAGTCGTCATCGCGGCAAAAGCGGACCAGTCGATTGAACTTCTCGCCGTGCTGCAAGCCGAAGCTGCCGACAATGGCGACGTGCGCTTGGGCACCTTGGAAGGCCCTGGCTTGCACCTGCTCGACCTGCCCTACCAACTGGACCGTGATCGCGAGATCCAGCGTTAATCGCCGTACCTTTTTGCAGCACCCTAGAGAGCATGAATGAACAAGCTGGCGGAAAAAGTCCAACAGGCTTTGGTGATGGCCATCGACAACGATGACCTGGTTCTGCCGACACTGCCGGAGGTGGCCCTGAGGATTCGCCAGGCCGCCGAAGACCCGGAGATCAGCATCAGCCACTTGAGCAAGGTGATCAGTCGCGACACCGCTCTGTCGGCGCGCCTGATCAAAGTGGTCAATAGCCCGCTGTTGCGGGCCAGCCAGGAAGTCACCGACCTGCACACCGCCATCACGCGGCTCGGCACCAACTACAGCAGCAACTTGGCCATCGGCCTGGTGATGGAGCAGATCTTTCACGCCCGCTCCGAAGTGGTTGCACAGAAAATGCGCGATGTGTGGTGTCGCAGCCTGGAAGTAGCCGGCGTCAGCTATGCCTTGTGCCGCCGGCATAGCCACCTCAAGGCGGACCAGGCGGCCCTTGGTGGTTTGGTGCACCAGATCGGCGTGCTGCCGATCCTCACCTACGCCGAAGACCATTACGAACTGCTCTCGGACCCGGTCAGCCTCAACCACGTCATCGAGAGCATTCACCCGTTACTGGGCGACAAACTGTTGGGCGGCTGGGACTTTCCGGAAATGCTGGCAAAACTGCCAGGGCAGTACCTGAACCTGGAACGCGACTCTGCCAGGCTCGACTATGTCGATCTGGTGCAGATCGCCGTACTCTACTGCCACCACAACACTGACCATCCGCTGGCGAAAGTCGACATTACCAGCGTGCCGGCGATGCAAAAGCTGCAGGTTGATCTCTACAGCGAAAAGTCACGCGCCGAACTGGATGAAGCGCGCTCAATGTTTTACTGATCAACCCGCAATAAAACTCACGCGCACTTTCAGCCCAGCCAACTCACCATCATGCAGGCTGATCTGCGCCAGGTGTGCGCGGCAGATCTCCCCGACAATCGCCAGTCCCAAGCCAGACCCCATGCCCTGCTGGCTGCGTCGGTAAAAACGCTCGAATACCCGATCCCGCTCATCCAGCGGGATGCCCGGGCCATCATCTTCGACCTCCAGCACCGCCGGTGCCGTCACCCGCAGAATCACATTGCCACCAGGCGGTGTGTGGGCCAGGGCGTTATCCACCAGGTTGCTCAGCAACTCGTTCAACAGCGTCGGTTCGCCGCGCAGCCATATGGGCTCGTCCGCCTCCAGTGCCAAGGCCACTCCCCGCGCATGAGCCAGTGGCGCCATAGCCATGCCCAGCTCGCGGGCCAACTGGCTGAGGTCGAGCAATTGCGCACCGCCCTCGGCAATGGCCCGGGCACCGTTTTCAACGCGGGCCAGGGACAACAACTGGTTAGCCAAGTGCGTCAGGCGGTCGGTGCCTTGGGCGGCACTTTCCAGGGTGCTGCGCCAGCTGGCCGGTTCTTCGGCGCGCAGGCCCAACTCCAGCCGGGCCTTGAGTGCCGCCAGCGGCGTGCGCAGCTCATGGGCTGCATCGGCGATAAACTGCGCCTGGCGCTCGAACTGCCCGCGCAGGCGTTCGGTAAAGTGGTTGAGGGAACGCACCAACGGGCCGAATTCATCCTGAACTTCCACCAGCGGCAGCGGCCGCAGGTCATCGGGCTGGCGCTCTTCCACCGCGGTGCGCAGGCGTTCCAACGGGCGCAATGCCGCGCTCACGGCGAACCACACCAGCAGCAGTGCACCGATGGCGAGCATGCCCAAGCGCAACAGCGTGTCGGCCATCAAGCTGCGGGCCATGGCGACCCGTGCTTCGTCGGTTTCGGCGACGCGGATTTCCGCCATGCCATTCATGTTCGGTTCGGAGACGGCCTTGAGCAGGCTCACCACCCGTACAGGTTGGCCTTGATACTTGGCATCGTAGAAGCGCGCCAGGGCCGGGTAATCGTCGGTGCGCGGCGTGCCGGGGGGCGGGCCGGGCAAATTTTCGTAGCCGGAAATCAGCTTCTGGTCGATGTCATTGACCTGGTAATAAATACGCCCTGCGCTGTCGTAGGCGAAGGTGTCCAAGGCCACGTATGGCACATTCGCGCTAAGGGTGCCGTCGACCTGGGTCAAGCCGGCGGCAATGGTGCGCGCCGAGGCCAGCAAGGTGCGGTCATAGGCGGTGTCGGCGGCTTCGCGGCCATTCCAGTAGGCACTCATGCCGCTGGCGAGCATCAACAACACCAGCAGCAGCGCCAGGTTGCACAGCAGGCGCCAGCGCAGGCTGCTGGGCTTATGCATCGCGGGCTTCCAACAAGTAGCCAAGGCCGCGGAACGTCACGATGGCGATAGGCTGGCCGTCTAGCTTCTTGCGCAGGCGGTGCACGTAGATTTCGATGGCGTCGGGGCTGGCTTCCTCATCGAGGCCGAATACCTGGGAGGCCAACTGCTCCTTGCTCATTACGCGGCCTGGCCGGGCGATAAGGGCTTCGAGCACGGCTTGCTCGCGGGAGGTCAAGGTCATCAACTCGCCCCCAACCGTGAAGCGCCGGGTGTCGAGGTCATACACCAGTACCCCGCACGCCTGCTGGCGCTCCCCGCCCAGCACACTGCGTCGCAGCAGCGCCTTGACCCGTGCTTCCAGCTCCGTCAGCTCAAACGGCTTGGCGAGGTAGTCGTCGGCGCCCAGGTTCAGGCCGTGCACGCGATCTTTCACATCGCTGCGCGCCGTCAGCATCAGCACCGGCAGGTTTTTGCCACGGGCCCGCAGGCGCGCCAGTACCTCGAAACCATCCATGCGCGGCAGGCCCACGTCGAGGATTACCGCCGCGTACTCCTCACTGCCCAAGGCCAGGTCCGCGGCCACGCCATCGTGCAGCACGTCGACCGTCAAACCCATGCCCTTGAGCGCCTGGGCGACACTTTCGGCGAGTTGCAAATGGTCTTCAACCAGGAGGACACGCATGGACTTCTACCTCATGAGGAGTGATCGGCGCGGCTTTTTATCGACCCGCTGGCCGGCGAGTTTACAGGCGCAACCTGCCCTGTGAAGCCCGAAAACATTGAAAGACAATTGAAAGGTTAGTGAAAGCTTCGCCCTTTAGCATCCAGCCACGGTGGTCTATGCCTGCCGAGCTACCTGATTCGTAGCACCCGAAAAACGCCTCGAAGCGTTTTCGTCAAAATAAGAACAATAACGGAGAAATCCCATGACCTCTTCACTACGTAAAGTTGCCCTCGCCGCCGGCTGCATGCTGTTCGCCGGCCAACTGCTGGCCGCCGACGAACCCAAGCGTCCTGAATGCATCGCCCCGGCCTCCCCAGGCGGTGGTTTCGACCTGACCTGCAAGCTGGCGCAAAGCGCGTTGGTCAATGAAAAGCTGCTGAGCAAGCCAATGCGTGTGACCTACATGCCCGGCGGCGTGGGCGCGGTGGCCTACAACGCCGTGGTCGCCCAGCGCCCTGCGGACGCCGGCACCCTGGTGGCCTGGTCCAGCGGTTCACTGCTGAACCTGGCCCAAGGCAAGTTCGGCCGTTTCGATGAAACCAACGTGCGCTGGCTGGCTGCCGTAGGCACCAGCTACGGCGCCATCGCGGTGAAAAGCGACTCGCCCTACAAGACCCTCGACGACCTGGTCCAGGCGTTGAAGAAGGACCCGAGCAAGGTCGTGATTGGTTCCGGCGGTACCGTCGGCAGCCAGGACTGGATGCAAACAGCACTGATCGCCAAGGCGGCCGGCATCAACCCCCGTGACCTGCGTTATGTGGCGCTCGAAGGTGGCGGCGAAATCGCCACGGCGCTGCTGGGCGGCCATATCCAGGTGGGCAGTACCGACATCTCCGACTCCATGCCACACATCCAGAGCGGCGATATGCGCTTGCTGGCCGTGTTCGCTGAAAAGCGCCTGGACGAACCGGAAATGAAAGACATCCCGACGGCCAAGGAGCAAGGCTACGACATCGTCTGGCCGGTGGTGCGCGGTTTCTACCTTGGGCCAAAAGTCAGCGATGCCGACTATGCCTGGTGGAAAGATGCGTTCGACAAACTGCTGGCCTCCGAGGACTTCGCCAAGCTGCGTGACCAGCGCGAGCTGTTCCCGTTCGCCATGACTGGCCAGGAGCTGGACACCTACGTGAAGAAACAGGTGGCCGACTACAAAGTGCTGGCCAAAGAGTTCGGCCTGATCCAGTAATCGCCCCCTGTTCGCACGGCCACGCCTTCGTGCATCGAAGGCGTGGCCCAGGAGTTCTCCATGCTCTTTCAACGCATTTTCGCTGCCGCGATGTTACTGGCCTGTATCGGCCTGGCACTCATGGCCTGGCCGTATCAGGCGGCCTTTTCCTACGAACCGGTAGGGCCTCGGGCGTTCCCCCTGCTGCTGATCGGGCTGATGGGCCTGGCGCTGATCTACATGCTGATTCGTCCGCAACCGACCAAGCACACCGACGATGAGCCGGCGCTGGACCGCCCGACCCTGGTCAAGATCGGGATTTGCGTGGCCTTGCTGCTGGTGTTTGCCGGCACTTTCGAATCCCTGGGTTTCATTCTCAGCAGCATGCTCATTGGCATTCCGATGGCGCGGCTGTACGGCGGCCGCTGGTTGCCTAGCGTGGTCATCATCACCTTGATGAGCATCGGTCTTTATCTGCTGTTCGATAAAACCATGGACGTGCCACTGCCCCTCGGTCTGCTCGACGTTCTGGAGAACTGATATGGATACTTTTGGCTATTTGGGCCAGGGTTTCGGCGTCGCGCTGAGCCCCTACAACCTGGTGACCGCCCTGTGCGGCACCCTGATCGGCACCGTGGTCGGCCTGCTGCCGGGGCTGGGCCCGATCAACGGCGTGGCACTGTTGATCCCCATCGCGTTTGCCCTGGGCCTGCCGCCCGAATCAGCGCTGATCCTGCTGGCAGCCGTATACCTGGGTTGTGAATACGGCGGCCGGATCAGCTCGATCCTGCTCAACATCCCGGGCGAAGCTTCCACCGTGATGACCACCCTCGACGGCTACCCAATGGCCCGTAAAGGCATGGCCGGCGTGGCGTTGTCGCTGTCTGCCTGGAGCTCGTTCATCGGTGCGTTTATCGCCACCTGCGGCATGGTGCTGTTCGCCCCGCTGCTGGCCAAATGGGCGATTGCCTTTGGGCCTGCGGAATATTTCGTGTTGATGGTATTTGCGATTGTCTGCCTGGGCGGCATGGCCGGTGACAAACCGCTGAAAACCTTCGTCTCGGCGTTGATCGGCCTGTTCCTTGCCTGCGTGGGCATCGATGCCAACAGCGGTGTGTATCGCTTTACCGGCGACAATATCCACCTGACCGACGGCATCCAGTTCGTGGTGTTGGTGCTGGGCCTGTTCTCCATCAGTGAGATCCTGCTGCTCCTGGAAAAAACCCACCGTGGCCAGGAAGCGGTGAAAGCCACCGGGCGCATGATGTTCAACGTCAAGGAAGCCTTGTCGGTGTTGGCTGTAAACCTGCGTTGCGGGGTGTCAGGCTTTATCATCGGTGTCTTGCCAGGTGCTGGCGCGACTATGGCCTCGGCCGTGGCCTACATGACCGAGAAACGTATCGCCGGCGCCAGCGGCAAGTTCGGCCAAGGCGACATGCGTGGCCTGGCAGCACCGGAAACCGCCATCGGCGCTTCGGTCTGCGGCGCCATGGTGCCGATGCTGACCCTCGGTGTTCCTGGCTCAGGCACCACGGCCGTGATGATCGGCGCGCTGTCGCTCTACAACATCACCCCTGGCCCGCTGCTGTTCCAACAGCAACCGGACATCGTCTGGGGCCTGATCGCCTCGTTGTTTATCGCCAACATCATGCTGGTGGTCCTCAACATCCCGATGATTCGCATCTTCACGCGCATCCTTGCCGTGCCGAACTGGGCGCTGGTGCCAGTGATCGCCATCATCACTGCGATTGGTGTGTACGCCGTACATGCCACCACTTTCGACCTGTTCCTGATGATCGCCATCGGCATCTTCGGCTACATCCTGCGCAAGCTGGACTTCCCACTGTCGCCGTTGCTGCTGGGCTTTATCCTCGGTGGCCTGATGGAGCAGAACCTGCGTCGTGCGCTGTCGATTTCCAATGGCGCGCTGGAGATCCTGTGGTCAAGCCCGATCACCTTCGGTGTGTGGGTAATGACCGCCATCATGCTGCTCGTGCCGTTGCTGCGTATCTGGCGCAAGCGCTCCTTGCAGCGTCGTGCCGTAGCCGATGCCTGAGGTCACCTTCAAACATTGGTGGGGAACACCGCTGGTCGGCCTGGCCGGCGGTTACCTGGCCAGCCTCGTCGGCTGGCCGTTGCCGTATATGGTCGGCTCGTTGCTGGCGATCATCCTGGTGCGCTGCCTCACGCCCTGGCAATTGGCGGAGATTCCCGGCGGACGCAAATGCGGGCAATGGGTGGTGGGCATCGGCATCGGCCTGCACTTCACGCCGGTGGTGATCGAGCAGGTCATGAGCCACTTCGGCCTGATCTTCTTCGGGGCGCTGGTGACGAGTTTGTCGAGCGTAGTGGGTGTGTGGTTGATGCGCCGCAGTGGGGAAGATCGCGCCACGGCGTTTTTCTCCAGCATGCCGGGCGGCTCCGGCGAGATGGTCAACCTCGGCGCCCGCAATGGCGCAGTGCTTAGCCGGGTTGCAGCAGGGCAGAGTTTGCGGGTGTTGGTGGTGGTGTTGTGTGTGCCGGCGATCTTCAAGTATTTGCTGGGCGGCGGTGCACCGCAGTTTCATCCCGCACCGGTCGACTGGGCCTGGCTGGCCATGCTGTTTCCGGTAGGTGCGCTGGTTGCCTGGGGCTGGCAGCGTTTGCGCCAACCCAATCCCTGGTTATTCGGGCCATTGCTGGTGAGTGCCATCGCCAGCGTGACCTGGGATTTACACATTGGCCTGCCCGACGGCGGCAGCCAGATCGGCCAATGGCTGATCGGCAGCGGTTTGGGCTGCCACTTCAATCGGCAGTTCTTCCGCAGCGCACCGGCGTTCATGGGCCGCACCTTGATTGGCACGGCCTTGACCATGGCGCTCGCCACGTTGGCAGCGGTAGGGTTGAGTGCGCTGACCCACCTGGACCTGCGCTCACTGACGCTGGGCATGATGCCCGGTGGCATCGCCGAGATGAGCCTGACGGCAGAGACCCTGCAATTGTCGGTGCCGTTGGTGACAGCGATGCAGGTGATGCGCTTGTTGTTTGTGTTGTTTCTGGCCGAGCCGTTGTTCAGGCATTGGAATCGGCAATCCTGATCTTGCTCTGAGTAGGGTCGCCCAGGTCCCTACCATTCGTCGGCACTGTCAATTCTCACAGCTATCTCTCGCCCTCGTCACAGCGTTGAATCAACCGAGTGATGCTCAGCCCAACCAGTTCGGGCACGCTCCTCAACGGCTCTGACAGGACCTTCTTCATGACTATCGACCTGGATACCCAGCACCCCGATCGCTCACCCATTTCCGTTCAGCCCGCCTCTTTGCGCTCGGAAGGCTTCACCATTGCCCAACCCGACGACGCCATCTTGACGCCACAGTCCTTTCGCAATACTCCCTTCGCGGACTTGCCCCTGTACCTGCCCACCCTGAGCAATCCGGTGGTCGGCTTCGATGGTGGCTTTAACCGAGCGGCGCTGGAGGTCAGTGCCAAAGGCGTGACCTGTATCCTGCTGCCTTATCTTGGGCAGGTTGACAGGGACTTCATCGAGCTGAAGTTAAATGGTGTTCGCGTTGACTTTCATACCGTCACCGATGATGAGGCCCGCCAGGGCCTGCAAATTGTCCTGCATGTGGCCAGCGAACGCTTTATCCGTGAGGCCGGCAATACACTGCAGGCCTTTGTGACCCGCGTCGGTGGAAGCAGCGACCAAACCAAACCCTTCAATATCAAGGTCGATATCGAGTTCCCAGGTGGGCGTAACCCGGTGGCCAGCACCCCGCAAAACGAGAACCTGCCCAAGCCCGTATTTCCTCAGGATGTAATCGACTTCGGCGTCACGCCGGAAAACTCCATAAACCCCATCCCCGTATCCATCGGCTATTACCCGGTGAACACAAACCTCCCCAGGGTCAATCATCGCAAGGTGCGTGATGAAATTCGCCTGAGCCTCGGGGGAGTCGTTGTCAAACACCCAGTGACTGAATTCGAGGCGGCGGGCGAAGCCCCGATCATCATCAACGTCAACACCGGTACTTGGGATGATGTGGGTGACGGCGTGCACGTGTGCGAGTACGAAGTGGTGGACGAGGTCGGCAACCACTCCCGAGGATTTTCCCCACCCCAAGTCATCGAGGTACGACGCAACACGGGTGCAGAACCGCTTTTGCCGGCCCCTTACATCGCAGAATCCATCGAGCGGCCAGGCCAAAACGATCTGCTCGATGCTGATGACCTTGACGGCAACGATGCAACCATTGTGGTTGAGGTGAACCGCCTGGGCTATGAACTCGGTGACGTACTACGCCTGAAAGTCTCCGGGCGCACTGAAGGCAGCCAGTTGATTACCACCTTTTACGACCACCCTATTGACTCCACCACTCGCGCCCAGCGCATCCGCTGGCCCTACACCGATATCGTGCCGTTGATCGATGGGCGCGTCCAATTGACCTATCAACGGCTTCGCCTCAACGCATTACCACGCAACTCCCTCGACAGGTCGGTGGATATCGCCGGTACCCCCGTCGAGGCCGGCCTGGCGCCACCTATCGTGCTCGAGGCCGTAGGTGGAAACCTGCCCGCAGCCACCGACCCAGTGACGGTGTTCATCAGGGCCCTTACCGGCTACCCTGCCAACGCTCGCGTTTTGCTGGTGCTCAACGGCACCTACGCCAATGGTCGGTCCTACTATGCCGAGCACACGGCCCGCGCCGGCCAGAACGATATAGTCCTAGAACTGCCCAACGGGCCCAATGGCGAAATCGCCCAGTTGGAAGGCGGCGCGCTCTCGCTGCACTACACCGTCAACGGCGGGCCACCGTCACGTCGGCTGAACCTGTACGTGGGAGCCCTGCGAGCCATCCTGCCAGCGCCCATCACACGCGAAGCAGTGCCACCGGACCATGTGTTCGACCCGGACAAGAACCGCGGCAACCTGAATGTCACGGTCAAGGCTCATCCCGCCTTCACCTTGGGCGCCACGGTGTACCTGTACGCCGAAGGCAGTGCCCCTGGCGGTAGCGCCCCGCGGATGGAATTCGAGATCGACGAAAACTGGCTCGGTGTCGACCTGCCCTTCGTGGTTGCTCGGCTCTACGTCACCGCCAACCTCAATGGCACCCAAAGTTTGTACTACACCGTGGTAAAACCGGGGCAGCGTGACATGCTTTCCGAGGCCCTGACGATCCGCGTCGGCGCGGCCCTCGACCTGCCCGTCCCCGAAGTGCTCGAAAGCACGCAGATCAAGCCGACCCTGAGCCGCCTGAACCCTGCGCATGTGCTGCAGTCGGGCGTGGTGACCGTGCGCGTACGTTATCGCCCGATGCTGCCAAGCGATGACATAAAGGTGCACATCATCGGCAAACCGGGACTCGGCACACCGGATATCGGCATCAAGCCTGGCATACCTGCGCCCGGTGGAGACTATGTCGATTTCACCGTGCCCAACGTGTTTGTGGGCGCCAACCTGGCGCAAAGTTGCCGGGTGTTCTTCGAGGTGATCCGTGACCACAAGCGTGAACCGTCCAGGGAACTGACGCTCGAGATCGAGGCGCTGGAGGCGCAGTATTGGGACTTGGTGAGCGTGCCCCAGGCCGAGGCCAATAGTGGGGTGATTGACGTCACCAAGGCACATGATGTTCGGATTGATGCCTGGCCATTTTTGCGCTACGACCCTGAGAACCCGCAAGCGGTGTGGATTGACGCCGAGGGCACAGTGAATCAAGTGTTGCGCAACGGTACCCCGCTGACGCCCGCCGAGTTTGCTGCCGAGCGCATCCTTACGCCTATTCCAGCCAGTTACCTTAGAAGACTCGCCGATGGCAGCCCGCTGGACCTCAAGGCGTATGTATCGCTGGATGGCGGCGGGCGGGCGACAGCGCAACCGTTGGTGCCTGCAAGTTACAGAATCAGGAAGCAACCGGGTGTTGTAGACAGCATCAACGTAGGCGGCGGCCCGGATCGCATCGTCATTAATGCAGAGGGGACCGTGGCTTATGTTGCCAACTACAATAGCGCCACGGTATCCGTGATTGATCTGACGACGTTCAGCCTTTCGGATACGATTGTTATGCCAGCTAACACTTACACAAATGGATTGGCGCTTCATCCGGATGGGTCACGACTGTATGTCAGTGGATACCACTCTAGCGAAATTCAAGTAATCGATACCAGCGACAATACAATCAGCAACAAGATTACGGGCATTCACGTTTATGGATATGGCGGCTTCGCTTTTAACTTGGACGGTTCACGCCTTTACTATGGTGCTTATTATCAAGCCCGACTTCAGGTTATTGACACATCGAACGACACTCTAATTTACACAGGCTACGCCTATTACCCAGTAGACTTGGCGCTGGCGCCACAGGGCACACGCCTTTACTGCGCAGGGTTGGGTGCAATGGGTATTATCGACACGGCTACCAATACTCAGCTGTCGACACTTGCAGGTTTCAGTTATGCCTGGCGACTGGCATACAGCCCTTATGCGCAAAAAATCTATGTGACAGACCAAAGTGCGGCCAACGTGAAAATCGTCGACGCGCGCACCAACTTAATCAGCAACACCATACCCAACCTAACCGGCGCATTCGGTATAGCCTTTCATCCCACACGCCGGCTGGCTTATGTAACGATGCGCACCTCCAACTCAGTGGCAATCATTGACATCGACAAAGAGGAAGTCATCAGAACCATGACGGGGTTCGTCTACCCAACAAGCATCGCCATTGCCCCCGATGGGTCATATGCGTTAGTCAGCAACTACAATGCCAATACGGTGTTTATCGTTCAACTTTGACGACCCAGGGCAACTTGAGCCAGAAGTAACGCAAACAGGTTTATCTCTCCGATGAACCTGTTTGCGCTTTATTCGCTACTAATCAGCGCTTATTCGCATTTTCAGTGCTTGCAGCCAGCCCGGCAGAAGAGTTACGCGGCCGCATCGACTCGTAGGAAAGCGCGAATATATCTGCTCGACGCAAGTTTGGGGGCACCAATTCAGGCAGCCTCAGTGCACCATACCACTCGTCGGCACTGTCCATTCTCACAGCTATTCATCCGCCCTCCACCCTGCGTTCAATCCCTGATGCTCCCTCCCGTCGCGGTGCCGCGTCCTACTACGAGGTCCTGATCATGGAACACGCCCTGAGCAACCTCCCTCCTGTCTCGCAGCTAGCACCTTACATTGCCGGTTTGACCACGCCGGCGGTAGGGTTCTCCGATGGCGTGTACCAACAATTACTGGAGGGCCAACGGTAGCGCAGGCTTGATTTGCATCTTGCGCGCCTATGCAGGCCAGCTTGAAGGTGATTTCATTGAGCTGTTCTGCACCGATCTGCTGGTCCCGGTCGACTTCCACACCGTTACCGAACAGGAAGCGCGCGAGGAAAAACCAATCCCCCTGCACATATGTGCGTCCCGCCTGCCAGACGGTACGGTACGATTCCGTGTGTTTGGTGGTGTTTTAGCTCGCCCCCGGTGCGAACTCAATAAAAAGCCCCGGATCTTGCGATCCGGGGCTTTTTATTGAGCTACGTGAGACGTCCACATCCTTAAAAGTCGTAACGCAACCCCACATTCACCCCCCAAGGCTGGTCAATACTCTTGCCCATGCTACGTTCCACATCGGCATGCACCTTCCAATTCTTCGACACCGCCATGGCGATACCGGCCGCCATCTCAACCCGCGAACCCGACAGGTCGTTGTTGAAGCTGTTGCCATTGACGGACACCTTGTTGCTCTGGTTGAACTCATGGGCCACCGCCGTACGCAGGTACGGCTGCAACACGCTGCCGCTGTCCAACTGGATATCACGCCCGGCGGTCACACCCAGCTTACCCACCACCGAGGCCGTACGTGCGCCTTCGGCTTGCAGGCCGTTGTCCAGCTCATAGCTCTGGCGCTGGATGATCGCCGTGGCCAACTGGCCGTAAGGCTCGACGAAGTAACCGTCATCCAGCTTGATATTACGCCCCACTTCAGCCGAAGCCGTGACCGCATTTTGCGTGTAGTTGCCCTTGGCTTTCTTGCCGTCGCTCATGGCAACGTCTGACTCGTTGTGCAAGCGGTTGAACTTGAGAACACCGTCAAAGTACAAGCCGCTCTCTGCATCCAGCCAGGTTGCATAGCCACCCACGTAGTAGCTGTCGACGGTGGCCTTGCTGCCGCGGCTCAGGTCCAGGTCCGAGGTGCTGTGACCGGCCATGAAGCCCGCCAGCCATTGGCCATCACCGCCGGTCAACGGCACATCGGCACCCAGGGTGAAACCACGCTGGGTCTGGTTGTACTGCATGCCTTTATCGCTGTTGTTCACTTCAAATTTGTTGCCATAGGCGCGGCTCCACAACCCGGTCGATTGACCATCGCTGTGGCGCAGCTCACCCATGCGGGTGCGCAGGTTGGTCATTTCACCGTACAACACACTCGGCGCCGCGTTGGCCAGGGCCAGCACGGAGTTGGTGCTCGGGCTGATCACCTTGCTGCCCGGATCGAGCAACCAATCCTTGCCTTCGTTGTCGTCGACCAGGCTGTAGGAGTATGTACCCACGTCCACCCGTTCACCCACCAGGCTGAACTTGGCGCCGCCGTCTTCGGTGTGCACGACATGCAAGCGATCTTCCGACAACGGGTCTGCACCGGTGCTGGCGATCAACAACTGATGGTCACCCGAGGACGTGCCGGTGACATTCAGGAAGTCGCCGGTCAAGGTAGCGAAATCCGCGCTCATGACGAACGTGCCATTACCCGACAGGTTGTCCACGTCCAATTTGTAGAACGTGCCGGTGTCGCCGAACTTGACGTTACCGCCGGCCAGGAGCAGATCGCCCACATGCTGGTCGTCGACCATGACCCAGGTGGCGTCGCTGTTGATCGCCAGTGTGTCGACGTTTTCCAGGCGGCCGGTGAGCACCGAGCCATTATTCAGGCCGACGCTGGCGCTGCCGCCGTTGTTGATGACATCACCCGTCAGAATTGCGTGGTCCAGGTTAAGATCCAACGCGCTGTCGGCACCCACCTGAATATTGCCAGCCAACTCGCTGAAGCGCACGCGCATGTTGGCCGAGCCGCCCTGGGTCAGCTCGAGCATGTTACCGTTCTGACCCTGCAGGGACGAACCATTGGTCACGTCGATTTCAGCCGTGATCGGCCCCAGCACATTAATCGCGGGGCCATCGAGGCCCGTCACACGCGAACCGTCGAGTATCAGGTGAGGCGACTCAAGGGCAGTTGCACTTTCAAGGGACATCACAACGCCCGTGGTACCACCGGTAATTTCGCTGTCAGTGGCGATTGCGGCCCCTCCCAGGAGCCTCAACCCTTGCTGGCGTTGGCCCACCAGCACAGAGTTGTTCAACTCCAGAAGGCTATGGGACGTGACGTTGGCCCCATAGGTCGCTCCAGTGATTTCACTATTGTCGACTTGTGCGTAGGACCCCGTGGGCGTGCCCACCTGGCGAGCCACGTTCAAGCCGCCACTGGTGTGACTGGTAATGCGCGCGTCGGAAATAGTGGCGCTTGAATTGCTGAGCGCAATGGCCGCCTGGGAGCCATGGACAGAACTCACGTTGGCGCCTGTCAACGTCAAGGTCGACCCGCTCGTCGCACGTATTTCTTTAACGTTGGCGTTCTTGTGAACAGTAAGCGTCGCACCTTTTTGGGCCAGATAGTCGCTGGCTGCGGCCCCCGGGCGGACATCATATTTGCCGCTGCCCACCGTTCCGTCCACCACAATTGTCGACATTGCCTGTTGACTCAACAGGCATAACGGTGCGGCGGCTACGAGCTTGATGATCGATGATAAACGCGAATAACGAAAACGCTGGGAAGCAGGAGAAATCATGTTGTGTAGCCTCAGAATTAAGTACCAGTTCGAACCCGGAACCCGTATCGAAGAGGTTTCCGTTTTCCACGGTGCAGAGACTAATAACGTGAGTTCCCAAAGAGCGTAGGACTTTCCTTAAGGTACAAACTCAATAAAAAACCCCACCCTCTCAAGCGAGAGGGTGGGGCCCCGACAATCAATCAAAGCGTACCTTTGACGCGCGACGCACCCGGAACACAATAGCCAGGAATGTTGCCTCCCGAACCAACCAGATCCCAGGCTGCCCTCACCTCGTCGGACCTGCCCCGGTCTCCCGTGGAGGGGCGCAGAAGCCTCCAACGCACACCGACGATGCCTCGGCCATTATTGCCTGTGACGTCTTGAAGCCAGACCTTCAAATCCAGCGGGACGGTCAAGCCAAGATTGACATGCTCACTGTTGAGCTCGAATTCAGAGGTCTCTATGGGCGTACCGATAGGCGCGCCAGGAGCGTTGAACGCGTATCTGACAGCCTCGATGATCACTTTGTCGCCAACCAAGAGGAGCCCGGGATCCAGAATCTTGACAGGCACACCTAGCCAAGGCTGCCGAGCACAGTTAATGGCATAGGTGAAGTTCGGGTTGCCTGTAATAACCGTGGCATTTTCAAAGGTCACAGGCGTCAGGCTACCGATGTTGAAGATATCCACGACAACATCTTGATTCGGAGAATGCTTATAGTTGATGGCATCCCGAATAATGCAGTGGGTTTCAATGGTGCCATTGCCCTTGGCATCGATAGTGGCCCACGGCACGGTAAAAGGCACCGGAAAATCGGCCGCTTCCGCCCCGGTTACCGGGTAAGTCCCAACGACATCCCCCCCATAGACATAGTCAATGAAATCACCCACTTCCAGCCCCGGTGGTAGGGTGAAAGTGACGGTGGCATCGAAGTTGCGATCTTTCTCGGAGAGGCGGTTATCGGGTTTGGGGTCGGGGCCCCCACCGAGCAGAACGGGCTGTGCCAAGTTTGTGTCTACAGGGCCTTCACCAGGGTTTTGCCCACCGGGCTCACGCAGGTCGACATCCACTTGCACCACAGCTGCGTTGTAAGTGGGGCTGCCTTGGCGCTCAATCATGACTTTGATATCCGCCGTATAGAAATTCCCGCCTGCCGCAATAGCTGCAAAATGTGCAGGGATGTCAATTGGGAAAACGGGCATGCCAATAGATTGACGATAGATCTCAATAGTCCCCCATAACACGACCAGGGTGTCGTTCTGCAAATGGCCGGTCAAGCTTTCCAACTGCACCGTTGCGCCGTTACGGGCCTCTGCTTTATCAACCAATGGCGCTTCCAACACACTGACGGGACCAAACACGGGCGCTTCGTTCAGACTCACTTGTACGTAGTTTGGAATAGACAACGTAGTCGTGTTGCCAGACCGATCAGCCAGGTTATATCTCACGTCTATCGAACCTGACCGCTCAAGAATCGTTGCAGTTGGAATATGACCAGTAATGTCGCCTGTCACCGGCACGTCATCCTCGATCGCAACGATATTACTTCCCACAAGTACTCGATAAGTATCACCGCCACGCCGGTCTGCCGGCGTGGGAATGGTGAATTCCAAACCCGCTTTACCCACGAGAAAGGCTGGGGTCAGTTCGGTGCCGTAATCTTCTATCATGACCCTCGAAGGTTGACTGCCATAGTTAGGGTCCTGCGCATCTACGTAAACCCGATTGATGTTGTAATTAACGTCATTGTCGCTGAGGTTGAGCACATGAACGCTAATGTCTTTGACACCGTTGGTTTGCAAGGCCGACTTGGGGCCCAAATCCACAATTACCGGATCAGGTAAAGTGACAGTTGCGTCGTAGGTCTCAATATGTACCGGCCGGCCATTCACAGAGACGGTGAGTATATCGAAGTCATTAAAAAAGCCGGTACGGTCCCACAGGTCAACCCTTAGACTGAGTCCGCTCAATTGAAGCGCCCTTGGCACCACATTCCGGTGGTTGTCGCCAGCAATGGCCGGCAATAAACCAGGGATCGTCGGAGCAGGTAAATATGTGGGATCGAGAACGGGTTCTTCCCACTCTTCCATGGGGCCTACAGGGTCTTGACTAACAGGTTTACTGGATGTGTTGGACATGATTCAAACTCCTCAAAAGAATAAGTATCTGTCCGGGCATAAAACGACGGTAAGACTAAACACCCGGGTGTCATTTTCTAAACGTATGCCGACCCTGCAGAGGTCTGAATTGGCAAACCTGCTGGCGTCTCATTCATTTAATGGCATTTCCCTTTAACGCGTAACTGTCAAACTTGACAGTACCCCTTGCGGCTCGACTGTGATGCTCGCAACCACGAGCACCTCCTCCACTACAAGCACATTGCACCCTTCTCCACTACGCCTAATCGTCCGACACGCAAGGCGGTAAGTTGAGCCGGATCAATGAGATAAACACCAACCTACGCTCGGAATACCCCATGCCTGCACCTGCCGGCTTGATGATCTGGTAGCGCGCAACCGCAGAGCCATGCCGAGGGTTGGTTTGCCCTTCTGGTGGCTTGATCAGCCCCGGAAGCAAGATGTATGGGTCAAACGGAACCTGAAAGACATATCCCTCACGGGCTTCTTGTGCCGTCAGCGTATGGCTGAAGGACTTGATAGTGTCAGGAATGACAGCGCCGGCGAAACCATTAGGGTGCGCATAACTGGCCCAGTGCAAAATCACCTCATCACCGCCGTCCAACAGCGTTGGATCCCCGGGTATTTTAACGCCGGCGCCGTTGACCCAAGGTCGCAGAGCGCAGTTGATAAACCCAGCGTCCGGGCCAGGTCCGTAGTTGACTCCGACATACTCAAGGGGTTTGAGCCCAACGATAGGCACCGTATTGATCATTACCGGTGTGTCTGGCGCGCGTTGCCGGTTGACCCCGTTGAAGGTCCAGTAAAAGAAAGGAACCCAACCTGTATCTAAAAGCTCGATGATGTTCCAGTCGACGAACCACTCAATTTCCCGACCCGCGCTATCTCCCGCTTGTACGGTGTAGGTCGCGATGGGCCCGGGAAAGCTCCCTGCCATCAGTTCCAACGTTTGACCAACATCGGGCGCGTCATACAACGAGGTAATCACGCGTACCGGCTTACCCTCGTCGTTGATAGTCAATTGGTTGTCACCATCTACTCCCTTCACTGTCACCACGTCCAGCAATAGGTTGATAGGGTCTGGGTTATTAGGGCTCACCGGTCCGGCAACCGTCAGATCCACAGCAGCAAAGCGGGTGATCGATGGCCTGGAGGGGGCAATGCCTCTCTGCCAACGGTATTCTGCCCTCACAGTCCCGGAAACGAACTCGTAACCGCCGCTGGCCAACACCGAATACGGAATCGGCACCCTGATAGGCCAAACCTGAAAAGCTGAAATAACGATGGGGTCGAGCGGTATAAGATCCCATGACGGTAGGAGACGATCCCCCTCTGTTGAGCCGAATACTTCGAGGATATTCATATATACCCCGCCTTCAGCACGGGCATCATTGAGGGCTATACGCCCATCATTCAGCTGCGGAATTTCAACAGGACGCAGGTCGGTGGGCGTAGGCGTCAGATTAATTAACAGGGGAGCGGTACGTGATGGGCCCGACTCACGACCCGAGCGGTCTTTCAAAAAGTACTGAGCGTTGAACTCCCGATTGGGCAAACCGCGAAGAAAAGCGCCCGGGAAATGCACCTCGATGGGCCGAACCCCATCCTTGTGCGCTTGAACAATGGTGGTGGTGGCAACGATGTCCAAATGGCGTGGACGTTTGCGCAAAGGCTTGAGAAAAGGCAGTGGTATTAAAGAAGCCTCCACCACATCCCCCAGACGTATGTCCGGCCATATCAAATTAATGGTAGCGGTCACTCTGTCCAGGTTGGCGGGATTATCCAGATATTCATCCGTTACGCCGTCATCTTCGATGACCTGCGGGAACTGGAAACGCGGACCACGCAAGCCGTTATTTGGCCCGACCTTGTCACTGTCCAGATTTGTCGAAAACGAAAGCTCCCCTGGGTTACCACTTGACTCTCTTAATATCACCTCGTAGTACAATTTATGCAGGCCGGGTACGTCCATGAGATGGGGAGGTACCAGAGCGTCCACGTCAGGCAGGTCGCTAGCGTCATAAGGCGCCGTCAGCCTCTTCTCATCAAACATCTCGACTCCAAAAAACCACTTGACAAGAGTGACATCCCCAGGATCAAGCACATTACTGCCGGGCCACAACGTAGGCACTTCAACCCTCAGCCCTGTGCTTTGAAAAAATACCGGTATTTTATGACCGCGGTCATCTGCCTCAAGGGGTAATGCATCAGGTGCAACAGGTGCATCCAGGACCAGCACACCTGCTTTTGTGCCACGACTGGAAGGTGGGTTAAGCGGATCGTACTCAGACATATCGACTCTCCTAGACGACTATCAGGTTGAGGCCCTTGACCACCTAAAGGGTACTGACCCCATCCAAAGATCACGGAGAGTAGTTAAGGCAATTTGCCCCCAAGCGGATACTGTCAGAACTAACAGGTGCTGCGTCCCCTGCAGTTTTGTTCAGCCTGGCCAGAACGATAAAATTCTTTCGAATCATCGAATTGCAGATGTGAGACGGCATAACACGCCTCGCACGTATCAGACAGGCGGCAACACCCAATCAATCGGTGTCTCACCGCTTTGCTCAAGAAACTTGTTGGCCCGGCTGAAATGCCCACATCCCAGAAACCCGCGATACGCGGACAACGGCGACGGATGCACCGACGTCAGCACCAGATGCTTGGTGGCGTCGATCAGCTTCTGCTTGCTCTGGGCATGGGCGCCCCACAGCAGGAACACCAGATGGGGCTGGTGCTCACTGACCACCTCAATAATCCGATCGGTAAAGAACTGCCAACCCTTGCCCGCATGGGCGTTGGCATTGGCGCGCTCCACGGTCATGGTGGTGTTGAGCATCAACACGCCCTGGTCGGCCCAGCTTTGCAGGTAGCCGTGATTGGGGATGTCGATGTTCAGGTCGCGCTTGAGTTCTTTATAGATATTGACCAGTGATGGCGGCGCCGGCACGCCAGGTTGTACCGAGAAGCACAGGCCGTGGGCTTGGCCGGGCCCGTGGTAGGGGTCTTGACCGAGGATCACCACCTTGACCTTGTCCAGGGGGGTGGAGTTAAGGGCGTTGAAAATCAGCGGGCCAGGTGGGTAGATCTCTTTGCCGGCAGCATGTTCCTGGCGCAGGAACTCGCGTAACTGGGCCATGTAGGGCTTCTCGAACTCATCGCGCAAGGCGTGTTTCCAGCTGGGTTCGAGTTTGATACGGTCGCCATCGGTCATAGTTGAATTGTCTTGTAAAAAAGAATGAGGCGAACCCTAGGAAAGCCGACCCCGCTTGTCAATTGATCTGACAGACCACCGGCACTTTCCCACGAAGGGATCATACTCATCCTTTACCTTCTCGATTGAGGTCACGATGAACCTGCACTTCGAAGAATTGACCGGCAGTGGCGGTGCCCGCATTGGCATCGCCAGCCTGGACGCGGAAAAGACCCTCAACGCCCTGTCCCTGCCGATGATCCTCGCGCTGGGCGACCGCCTGGATGCCTGGGCCAAAGACCCGCAAATCGTCTGCGTGCTGTTGCGCGGCAATGGGTCCAAAGCCTTTTGCGCCGGTGGCGAGGTGCGCAGCCTGGCCCAGGAATGCCGTGAACAACCTGGCGAAGTCCCGGCCCTGGCTGCGCAGTTTTTTGCTGCCGAATATCGCCTCGATTACCGCCTGCACACCTACCCCAAGCCGCTGATTTGCTGGGGCCACGGCTATGTGCTCGGCGGCGGCATGGGCCTGTTGCAAAGCGCTTCCGTGCGCATCGTCACGCCAAGCAGCCGCTTGGCCATGCCCGAAATCAGCATCGGCCTCTATCCGGATGTAGGGGCCAGCTGGTTTCTGTCTCGCCTGCCGGGCAAGCTCGGTTTATTCCTGGGCCTCACCGGTGCCCATATCAACGGTCGTGATGCGCTGGACCTGGGTCTGGCCGACCGCTTCCTGCGCGATGACCAGCAAGACGAATTGCTCAATGGCCTGCTGCAACTGAACTGGCAGGAACAGACCGTCATGCAGCTCAACAGCTTGCTCAAGGCCCTGGCCCAGGAAGCGGTGAGCCAGCAACCCGAAGCGCAGTGGCTGCCACGCCGCGGGCAGATCGACGAGTGGCTGGATGTGGGGGATGTCCGCTGTGCCTGGCGTGCTTTGAGCCTGCTGCGTGATCACAGCGACCCGCTATTGAGCCGCGCCGGCAAAACCCTCAGTGAAGGCTGCCCTTTGACGGCGCATCTGGTATGGGAGCAGATCCAGCGCGCTCGCCATCTGTCCCTGGCCCAGGTGTTCCAGATGGAATACACCATCAGTCTCAACTGCTGCCGTCATCCGGAATTCGCCGAAGGGGTCCGGGCGCGCCTGATCGATAAAGACCAGACGCCCCATTGGCACTGGCCGGACATCAACACGCTTCCGGAAGCAGTGGTGCAAGCGCACTTCAACAAGGCGTGGGAAGGTAGGAACCCTCTGGCGGATTTATCCGACTTTTGACAGGTCAAGGTTTTTTGCCGGTTACTTTGAATGCGCAGTTGTCCGGCTGCCTTTCTTCGCACAGATAAACCGGTAGGCCGAATAGATCGGTGTCGAGCCGCCAGTACAACGTATCGGTCAAGGACATGCTGGTCGGCATGCCAAGCGGGCTCGGCCTCAAGGTGACCACATCCCCCTTTCCAGATCGATAGACACACCTGTCCATATAGCCGCTTTGCCGTTCCTGGCCTTTACTTGGGGTAAATACGGCGCCGATAAACAGGTCGATAAAATCACGGCTCTCGACTTTCTGGCTTTGCCACAGCACATTTTTATCCACGACTTCAAAATGGCCATCGACTTGCTTGATCATCAAGGGATAAGGGCAACCTTGTTCCGCTCTGGCTTGGGCAGCGACGCTGATCATCAATAAGAGAAGACACATCAGTTGTTTGAACATAGCAGGTTCCATTCACCCAATTCTCTACCGGGGCATACACAGCCTCACGTAGTGAAATGCATCTAGAAACCCAAAGATAGCTGTTAAATCTGACAGTACCGACAAACGGTTAAAAAAAGCGGCGCATCAGGCGCCGCTTGTTTTTCAAAACATTTAACGGTGACCGCCGCGGCCACGTCCGTGATCGGAACCCCGCCCATACCCACCGTTGCCCCAGCGATTGTCCCATCCCTGGTTCTGATAGGGCCTGTAACCGGCCCTCGGGTAATAACGCGGCGCGGGCTGGTAGTAACGCGGCGCGGAATAATAACGAGGCGGTGGCGCATAGTAGCGAGGCGCTGGAGCGTAGTAACTGCGCCCATATGGGGAGTAACGCGGGCCACCGTAGTAATAGGCCGGCGCAGGTGCGGTGTAGACCTGCGAACGGTAGTAAGTAGAGCCTCCATCGTAGTAGGGCACGCAGGCGCAAAGGGTCAGGCCGAGCAAAGCGATAAGTAGCAGTCGTCGATACATGGCGGCCTCCTGGACCGCGGAAGAGCTCCTCCAGCGACGCTGGGAAGCGGCATTCAGCTTTCACTGAATGACGAAATATCTGACATCAAAAACAGAATCTGGTGCGCTGACGACACAAGTAGAAACATCTGTTTCAGACGAATCGAATACCAGTCTTCAGGACAGGGAGATGGAACGCGACTGAGCAGCACTGTATCGTGCAGGAACTTGCGCAACCCTGCCCGATGCCTGCCTGAACCGACCGATGACCACGCCAACCCTCTGCCCCGCTTGCGGTGCCCGCAACGACTGCACACTGGCCGACCCGCGTACCGCCGACCAAGCCTGCTGGTGCTACAGCGTCACCATTGACCCGGCGGTGCTTGAAGCCTTGCCTGATGAAGTGCGCAATCAAGCCTGTTTGTGCCCGCGCTGTGCCCAGGTGGACGCCCGGTTGCGTCAGCGCAATGCGCGTTGACCGCTTCCTCAGCAACCTGCCGCAGTTCAATCGCCAGCAAGTGCGCCTGCTGCTTGCGGAGCGCCGGGTGACCGTCGATGGCGTGGCGGTCAGCGACCCCCATCATGACGTGCGTGAATTCAGCCTGGTCTGCGTTGATGACGCCGTACTGCAGGCGGGTAAACCGGCGCGCTATTTCATGCTGCACAAACCCCAGGGTTGCGTCAGCGCCACTTCGGACCCACAACACCCCACGGTCCTGGACTTGCTGGATGAACCGGACAAGGTCGAACTGCATATCGCCGGTCGCCTGGATTTCAATACCACCGGCCTGATGCTGATCACTAACGACGGCCAGTGGTCACGACGCCTGACGCAACCACAGACCAAGTTGCCCAAGGTTTACTACGTGCAAACCGAGCAGGACATCGGCCCGGAATACGCGGCGATGTTTGCCAAGGGTGTCTATTTCGCCTTCGAAGACCTCACCACCCAACCCGCCGAGCTTGAACTACTGAGCTCAAGAACGGCGCGGTTGAGCATCATCGAAGGGCGCTACCATCAGGTGAAGCGCATGTTCGGGTATTTTGATAACAAGGTGATCGGCCTGCATCGTGAGCGAATGGGACCTTTGGTGCTGGATGCGGCGCTGGCGCCGGGCCAATATCGGCCATTGACTGACGAAGAGATCCGACAAGTCTGACGACCGTTCGGCCGGTGATGACAAGAAACAGCGCTGTCGCCTTGCGACCTGCCGTGTGGACTGCTTGAATCAGGGTCTGACCCAGTTTCAGGCTGATGAACCTCCATAATCTCCAAGAAAGACTTTGCCTCGCCCGCGCTTGATTGACGGGCCTTTCCGGCAAACAGCCGCCATGACTACACCCGTGCACCAGCCGTCATCGGACGGACATGGGCCCTCCTTTCCAGGCGTATGCCTACCTGTCACAAAGCTCGTGCAGAGTGATCTGCGCGCACTACCCGCTTGCCAGGAGTCTTACGACATGAGGCCAGAAATCGCTGTGCTGGATATACAGGGGCAGTATCGGGTGTATACGGAGTTCTATCGCGCGGACGCAGCTGAAAAGACCATCGTCCTGGTCAATGGCTCCATGGCGACCACGGCGTCCTTCGCTCAAACCGTGAAAAGCCTGTACCCGCAATTCAATGTGGTTTTGTACGACCAGCCCTACGCTGGCCGCTCAAAAATCCATAACCGTCATGAGCAGATGCTGACGAAGGAAGTCGAAGGCCAGATTCTCTTGGAGCTGCTCGCCCACTTCGCCGCCGAGCACGTGCTGTCTTTCTCCTGGGGCGGTGCTGCCACTCTGGTCGCCCTCGCGCACCGGCCTCGCCGCGTGGAGAAAGCCGTGATCAGCTCATTCTCGCCAGTGATCAACGCCCCCATGCGTGACTACCTCGAACGCGGCGTCGACTATCTCGGCAACCTCGACCGTGACCGCGTCGGCCAGTTGGTCAACAGCACCCTCGGCAAACACCTGCCGTCGCTGTTCAAACGCTTCAACTACCGCCACGTCAGCAGCCTGGCCGAGCACGAATACGGGCAGATGCACTTCCATATCAGCCACGTGCTCAACAGCGACCGGCTGTGCTACCTCAAGGCGGCGAGGCAGATCGACATTCCGGTGCTGTTCCTGAACGGTGAATGGGACGAATACACCAGCGCCGGAGATGCCAAGCTGTTTGGCCAGCATGTGGCCAAGAGCAGCTTCAGCACCATCCAGGCGACGGGGCATTTCCTGGATATGGAGCATAAAGCGGCGTGTCGGGACAGCCGTGAGGCGGTGGTGGGCTTCTTGAAACCGGAGCGGCAGGTGAGCAGGTTGCGGTATCAGCAGGGTCACGCCCAGCAGGCGTTTGCCATCTGAAATGAAGGCTGACGGGAGCGGCTTGGAGTGCGAAGCAGATCCACTGTCTTTAGGAGCGTTTCGCACTCCAGCGTGAGCGAGCGCCCTCGCCACATGCAACCCGCACATTTTTCGAAGAAAAACTTCAAATCCTGGCTGACTTCTGGTACAAAGTCAGCCGCTCTGAGCGGGTATAGTTTAGTGGCAAAACGAAAGCTTCCCAAGCTTTAGTTGAGGGTTCGATTCCCTCTACCCGCTCCACTCAGATTTTGCGCTTGCGTCGGGATGGTTCCGGCGCGAATGCATAAGAACCGGCCCTTGGTGGCCGGTTTTTTTATGGGTCACGGTACACGGATCAGCTCAGGTTTTAGGGGCTTCCAGCCGGCCGACGCGATCAACAGGGTCAGCACCTGGAAACCCATGATCAGCCCCACACAACCGGCCCAACCCCAACGCTCCCAGATCAGTGCCGGGACGATAGCGCCGCAGCTACCCCCCAGGTAATAACAGGTGAGATAGACCCCCACCGCCCCTGCCTTGTCGGCGCCAGCGGTGGCGGTGGCGGTGGCGGTGGTGAAGGCATTGGCAGTGGCTTGGGCGAGGAACACGCCGGTAGAACTGAGTGCCAGGCCCACCACAATGCACCAGAGGGAAGGCATCAGGGTCAGGGCCGAACCACAGACGCCCAAGATGGCGGCAACGCTCAGCAATTCGACATGCGGGCGGGCTTTGCTGAGGCGGCCAGCGATGGGGATCACGATCAATGCCAATAGAAACACCATGTACAGCGCCCCCAAAGCGGCAGGCCCGAGGTTGAATGGCGGTAAGCCAAGGTATAAACCTACGTATGTAAAAGTAGCGACTTGCGAGAACAATACGCAAAAGCCTACGGCGTAAGCGGCCAGCAACGGCCTGCGCCAAACGCCTGACGAAGCCGTCTGGACTTGCTGCACCCGCGGGCGGTTGGCCGGCAGCAGGAACTGAATAAAACCACCCACCATCAAGCTCAGCACCGCCAGCCACTCAAACGCTTCACGCCAGCCCACATATTCGGTCACCACCCCAGTGATGAAGCGCCCGCCAAGCCCTCCCAACACGGTGCCCGCCACGTAAAGGCTGGTGACTTCGGTCACCGTGCCGCCGCGCCAGCGATCGCCGATGTAGGCCACGCTGGAGGCAAACACAAACGGGATCAACATGCCCTCGACAAAGCGCCACACCAGTACTTGCGCGAAGCTGTCAGCATAAGCCGTCATCAGCACCGGCCCGGCCAGCAGCAACGCCGCAGTCGAGATCACAGTGCGCTGTTCGAAGTGCCGGGTCAGGCGGCTGACAAATGGCGCAGTCATCGCCACGGCCAGTGTGGTCACGGTAATACTCCATCCCGCAGTCTTGGCGCTGATATGAAATTGCGCGGCGAACACTTGCAGGATGCTCTGGGTGGCATAGAGATTGAGAAACGCCGCGCAACCACACAGGAACAGGGCAAGACGGGCACAATGCAGGCGCGGTTTCATGAAACTTCTCGTTTTATTTTGTGCGGTCTTTATAGAATGGCCAGAGGGCTTAAAACCAATACCGAATTCCGACCGATTGATACCCAAGGACCAGGATGCTCGACCTACGCAAGCTGCGTTACTTTCTGACGGTCGCCGAAGAATTGCACTTCGGCCGCGCAGCACTTCGCCTGCATCTGGCCCAGCCGCCGCTGACCCGGCAGATTTCCGCCCTGGAAACCGAATTGGGGTTCAAGCTGTTTGATCGCACCAGCCGTACGGTCACCCTCACCGCCCAGGGACGAGCGTTTCTGCCCTACGCCAGGAGCGTGTTGGAACAGGTGGAGTTGGCGCAGGTGATCGCCGGTAAATTGGCTGCCGGCACGGCGGGCCAGCTGACATTGGGCTACGTCAGCTCAATCGCCCTGTCAGACCTGTTCAGCCGCGCCATCCAGGCCTTCGCCCAGCGCTTTCCCGATGTGCAACTGACCTTGGTGGAGTGCGCCTCCGGCGGTCTGGGCGCCCAGGTGGCAGATGGGCGCCTGGATATCGGCTTGAGCCGGCTGTTGCCAAAAAGCACTGATGTCCAGGTATTGTCACTGGGTGAAGAACGGCTGGTGGCAGCGGTCTCCAGCGACAGCCCGTTGGCGAGCCAGGCGACGGTCAGCCTGGCGCAACTGAGCACTTACCCGCTGATTCTGTTTCCGGCTGACTATGGGTCAGGCTTGAACCAGTCCATCGAGCAACTTTTCCGCCACCACGGCCATCCGTTGCGGCCTGGGCCGACCGGGCGGCAGATCACTTCGATCATCGCCCTGGTGGCGGCCGGACAGGGCGTGGCGCTGGTGCCAGACTGTACGCAGAGTCTGATGAACAGGGGCGTGACCTATAAGCCAATGCAGGAAGTGGATGCGTGTGCACAGTTGCTGGTACTGACCCCGGCATCAGCAAGAAGTGTATTGGCGGATGCATTTCTTGGCGTACTTGAGCAATCACTGCATACCCGTTAACCCCGGAAAATCCTTGCAATACCTCTCCACGGCGCCTTGGCTGCGCGCCCATACACTTCATTCAACGCCTGCTGAAAAACCGCACAGCTACCGCTGGTAGGTAGCGTGTTGATTATTTTTTTTCAGTGGTTATAGTCACCACCAACACACACCACAAGGAGGTGATGTGGACAGTCGATATTTGATCGGTCATATCGTTGCAGACGGTTGGTATCTTGTACGCATCAGGGGCAGTCATCACCATTTCAAGCACCCGACGAAGCCAGGGTTGGTAACGATCCCTCATCCAAAAAAGGACCTGCTGGATAAGACCGCCAAGAGCATTTTGAGACAGGCTCTGTTGAGTTAACCGTCCCTGGAGGGCAACACACATGCTTTACCCCATCGCAATTTCAACCGGCGACAAGGACCACGCGTGGGGCGTGGAGGTCCCGGATATTCCAGGCTGCTACTCCGCCGGCGATGACCTGGACGACGCCATGGCCATGGCCCGCGAAGCCATCGAAGGGCACTTCGAGATCCTGGCAGAGGATGGCGCGCCGATCCCCAGCGCCCAGAAAGTCACCCTGCATGCCGCCAACCCACAGTACGCCGGCTGCACGTGGGCAGTGGTGGACATCGATGTCACCAAGTACCTGGGCAAGGCGCAAAAACTCAACATCACGCTGCCGGGTTACCTGTTGAATCGCATCGATGAATATGTGTTGAATCATCCGGAAGAAAAAAGCCGCTCGGGGTTCCTGGCGTCGGCAGCGCTCAAGGTATTGCAGCAGGACCGGTAATTACCTAAGTAAAATCTTACGGTGGTGACAAATACACATCGTAATGATGTCAGCTCGTCGAGTCAGAGATCCGGAGCACTGCATGCTTGAAAAACCTATCCTGCGTCAAGTGGTCGGCTGGGTGGTGGTGGTGCCGCTGCTGGTCTCGTTTTTAAGGCTGCCATTTCCCCTTGGCTGGTTCCTGATACTTGGATCGATTGCAGCATCGATTTACGGCGTAAGGTTCGCCTCGCGCCATGCCAGCCGACGCGTGACGTTTTTCGCGCTGACCATGACCGTGCTCAATGTGATTTCGTTGGCGATAGGTCATGCATCAGTGCTCGTGGCGCTCTATTGGATCTCATGGCTCTATTGGTACCCGTACTACTCCAGTTGGGTCTACTGGAACTTCTAGGCTGGCGAAGAATTTGACCGCAAGAAACGCAGTTTCCTCGCCGGCATCTGGCACTACAGTAGCGTTGTCCCCATTAACGCCCTTTCGAGGAGCCTGCTCATGACTTACCAATACAAGCTCATGCCTTCCCCCGTCGGTGAACTGACCCTGGTGACGCGCAATCGCAGGCTCAGCGCCATCCTGTGGGAAGTGGAACGTGCCAACCGCGTGCGCCTGGGCGAATTGATCGAGGCCAACGACAACCCGGTGCTGTTGGAAACCGAGCGTCAATTGAGGGAGTACTTTGATGGAACGCGCAACCGGTTCGAGCTGGAACTGGACTTCATCGGCACCGACTTTCAAAAGCAAGTCTGGCAGGCGTTATTGACCATTCCGTTCGGCGAAACCCGCAGCTACAGCCAGATCGCCCAGCAGATCGGCAACCCGAAGGCCGTGCGCGCAGTAGGCGCCGCCAACGGGCGCAATCCGATCTCGATCATCGCGCCGTGCCACCGCGTAGTGGGTGCATCGGGCGGGCTGACCGGGTTTGCAGGAGGGCTTGAGGCCAAACAGTATCTATTGACCCTCGAAGATCGCGGCCAAATCAAAATGGCTTTCTGATCATAGGCCTGGTAAAGCCACGCGAACAAATGCCCGATAGTCGAATAAACGTTCGAAACCCAACTTGCGATACAGCGGGACGGCGCCCTCCGATGCCTCGAGAAAGCAACGCTGGGCGCCCAGGCTCGACGCATGATGCAGGGCCTCTCGAATCAAACGCGTGGCATAGCCTCTTCCACGCAAGTTAATAAGCGTACCGACATCATTAAGCCGGGCCTCACCATTGCATAGAGACAAGGTCAACGAGCAGCTCACCTGCCCCTCGGCGGACAGGGTGAAGTGATAAAGGCTTTCATCAGCGTCCAGGGCCCTCTGGTGCCGGGCCTGATAATGCGCAACCACCTCGGGTAGCATCGCGTACGCATTGCCAAGCGGAACGGCCCACTCATTCAAATCCCGTGTCAGGCGGACCTGCACATCGCCCTCACCCTCTGATGGAATAAGCGCTGACAATTGGAGGACCATTGCCGTGGTCTTTTCAGCAGAGTGAAAATCGAGCCCCGTGAGCACTTCGCGCAAGCCCTCGACCTTTTGCTCATGAATCACTAGGCGTACTTCGATCAGGGTGCGTCGGATCAGCTCAAGGGCCGCAGCCATTTCCTCACCCAATGGGGCGCTGCCCAGGCGAATGAACAGCAAATTCCACGGGAAATCATGCTCGTCGATAAAATAGGCATTGATGGCTGCGCAGTAGCGTCGGTGCGTCAGGCAGGTGGCGGCAAAATAGTGGTCCTCGGTCAAATGATAAAGCGTGGCTAGGTCAAAGGCGGGATTGGCATCCATGAGGCGATATCCAGATAAAAACCCAGTCTTGCCTTGGCCGCCTTGGGTCGCCGTAGGTTCCTGCCTAAATATCTGGAAGAAAAACGCACAATTTTGTTCAAATGCTAAGTTGTAAAAAGAAATTTCGGCGGCTGCCCGCGGTCAGTATTTTCATCACCCTTTTTGAGGAAAAACGGTCATGAAATTCTCTGCAGTCTCCCAAACTCTGTCCCGTTGGGCAGGCAGCCCCAGGACCTTCTACGCGGCAGTCGCGCTGATTCTCCTATGGAGTCTGAGCGGGCCGTACTTTCACTACAACGACACCTGGCAACTGATCATCAACACCTCGACCACCATCATCACCTTCCTGATGGTGTTCCTGATTCAGAACACGCAAAACCGGGATAACGACATCCTGCATATCAAGATCGATGAACTCTTGCGCGCATCCAAGGACGCACAGAATGCCGTGCTCAGCCTGGATGGCCTGGACCGCAAAGAACTTGAAAGACTGCGCAAGGAGTACCGCAGCATTGGCAGCAGCGACAAGGTGAGTTTGAACAGCAGTTGCGGGGCCACGGCCGACGATGCAGCGCAGACCAAGACTGACCTGAACCAGGCCTGAAAAAAACGGCGGTTGGAGTGATCCAATCGCCGTTTTTTTATTTCACACAATAACCTCAGCCATCACCTTGATGCCCCTTGCCATAGGTCGATGCCAAGGCTCGGGCTTTTTGCAGACGCTCTTCGAGCTTGGGCAGCGTTTCATCCACGAGTGCTTTTATTTCCGGCACATCCGACGCGGCACCTTCTTTCTTGAACAGGGCGATGGCGTCCTCGTTTTCCTTGACCTGTTGTGCGGTGTAGGCCGCGTCAAAGGAATCGCCGTCCTTGAGTTCGGGCATCAGGGTTTCGGCTTTATCAACGATCTTTTCCCGAGGTGCTACCGGCAAGTCGAGCTTCTTGGCGATGGCTGCCAAGTGCTGGTTGGCCAGGGTACGTTCGTTGATGACCTCGATGGTGTAGTCCTTGATCTCTTGGGATGAGGTCTTGGCGTGGGCCATGCGACTGGTTTCGATATCGGCCATCCCTTTGGCCGAAGCTTGCTCGATGAATTCGGCAGGCGACTGGGCGAAAGCATTGCTGGCGCCGAGGCCCAGCAGCATCGCGAAACTGGCGGTGCGTAACCGGATAGCCATGCGGCTCATGATGGGTTCCTCCAGGGCAAAAATAAGTGCGGGGAAAACACGCCCCGCCCTGAGTTCGAATTTTTTGCGCGGCAAAGGTTTAGAAAAAACCTGCCAGTGCGACGAACGGTCGTGGATGCGTCAGGCCGGTTTATTGCCGAACAAGCCCGGCAACGCGTGCGCCAAGGCATTGATGGCAAAGCCGATAAACATCACGCCACAGAGCCGGGTGATCAGGATTTCATGACGCTGATACACCGTACGCACCCGCTGGGCGCCGACCACGCCGATCAGGATCGCGTAGGCCAACAGGCCACCGATAAAGCTCAGGAAAATCAGCGACGGCAGCATCGACCAGGTCAGCAATTCGGCACGGCTGGACAGCAACGCCGTGAAGGTCGCCACGGCAACCGGATACGCCTTGGGGTTGGTCAGGCCGAACAGAATGCCATGCCAGAACGGATGCCGCGCCGCGCCCTGGGGCGCATCGCCGCTGCGGCGCTGGGTGCGGATCGCCCGCCAGCCGAGCCAGAACAGATACACACCGCTGAGCACCCCCAGTACATCGAACGCGCCGCTGCCGACTTCCCGCGCACCGACGATGGCAATCAGCGCCGTGCTGCACCACACCACATCGCCGAGCAAATGCCCACACAGGAAACCCGCCCCGGCACGTCGACCACGGGCAGCGCCGATGCCGAACACAGCCAAGACACCCGGCCCGGGGGTAATACCGTAGATAAAACCCGATGCAAGGACGGCGAGCAGCAAGGAGGAGGTCATAGGCAGGCGCTCTGACAGACGTGTGAAGGTGATTGATTCTGCATGTTTCAGCGCGGCGGGTAAAACTTCATTCCCGCATAAGGCTTGGCGCGACAGGCTTGCAGGCGCGAGGCCAAGTCGCCGACATGGGCCTCCAGCTTATGGCCGTCGGGATCGAGGAAATAAAACGACGCGCCTTCGCTGCGGTTGTCGCGCCACTCCTGCACGCCAGCCGCCCGCAGGCGCTCGACCAGCGCGGCGAAATGCGCGGCCTCTACGGTGAAGGCATAGTGGGTATAGTCCGCCGCCGGCACGCTCGGGCGTATCGGGTCCAGTGACAGGCAAAGCCACAGGCCGGGTAATGACAGGTAGGCACCGTTGTCCCAGGTGGCGTCGAGCTGGAGGTGCAACAACTCATGATAAAAACTAACGCTGCGCGGCACATCGGTCACAGCCAGGGTCAGGTGGTTGAGTCCAGAAAGCATCATTATTTCCTGATCAGGATACCCCTGACGAACGGGGCAAATCGTTAACGCAGTAACGATGTAGTATGTTGTATTACACATCACTACGTTGAGGTTCATATGTCTGTTATGTCCCTGCGTATACCGGAAGACGTCGCCGAGACACTTACCAATCTTGCCAAGGCTACCGGTCGCAGCAAATCCTTTCTCGCCGTTGATGCGTTACGTGAATACTTGGCGCGTGAAGCCTGGCAAATCGAAGAAATACAAAAAGCACTGAAGGAAGCGGATGCGGGTGAATTCGCCACGGTTGCCGAGGTAAACGCTGTCGCTGCTAAATGGCGCGCCAATGCAGATTGAGTGGCTACGGACAGCCCTGAGGAATCTTGACGATGAAGCAGCCTATATTGCCGAAGAAAACCCCAAAGCTGCCCATGAGTTTGTCCAGGCAATTTTGAGTGGCCTTGAACATGTGGCCCGGTTCCCTGCGATGGGGAAAGAGGGCCGAGTGCCTGGAACACGCGAGTGGGTTGTACCTCGATGGCCCTACATCGTTCCGTATCGCATTCGGGAGGGGCGACTTCAGGTAATGAGGATTTTTCATACTCGTCGGCAACCACCTAAATCCTGGTGATACGCGTCTATTCACTCAATACACCCCGCACCCGCCCAATCAACCACTGCAACCCCGAATCTCCACCCCGCCGCGCATGCCAGGCCAGCTCAAAGGCAAATGACGGAATATGAAAGGGCGGCGGCACGGTCAACAGGCGTGCATGATCGATATCCAGTAAACCGCGGGACGACACCGTCAAAATCAGGTCCGTGCCCTCGATCAACTGCGGTGCCACGCCCCAATGCGGCAGGCTGATCGCCACATGCCGCCGTTCACGTATCGCGCTCAGTGCCCGTTCGATTTCCGGCGTGCCGCTGCCGCGCATCTCCAACAGCACATGGGGGCGTGCCAGGTAAGTCGGCAGGTCGAGCACGCCGCTGGGGGCAAGGCTGTGGCGGTCGATCAAACAGGTGTAATGCTCTTCGAACAGAAGCGTAGTACGCAGTTCGGCGGGCATATCAGGGAATACGCCAGCCGCCAGGTCGAGATCGCCATTGAGCACGCCATCGACCATACCTTCACGGCTGGCCTGGATGATCTGCAGATCGATGCCAGGCGCTTCATGGCGTAGGACACGGACCAAGCTGGGCAGGAAAATCGCCGCGCTGTAGTCCGACATCGCCACACGAAACCGGCGCTTGGCCGAGTCAGGCTCAAACCGATTCGGTGCCAACAACGCCTGCACCTGGGCCAGGGCTTCAGCTAATGGCGCCGCCAGCTCCAGGGCACGGGCCGTTGGGATCAGCGTCCTGCCCTGGCGCACCAGCAACGGGTCACCGAGCATATCGCGCAAGCGCGCCAACGCATGGCTGACTGCCGGCTGACTCAGGTGCAGGCGCTCGGCAGCGCGGGTGACATGTTGCTCGCTGAGCAAGGCATCGAGGATCACCAGCAGGTTCAGGTCGATGCGGCGCAGATCATTCATCAGCTGCATGCTCGGCATAAGAATTTGGAATTTAAATTTGCGCGACGAATAACCTAGAGTCCAGCAAAACCTCTGGGAGATTTGAAATGACTACGTTGCATTGGCTGGGTTTGTTAGCGCTGGCGGTGATTGCAGGGGCGGTGGTGCCGTTTCAAAGTGCGATCAACGCCAACCTCGGGCGCGGGCTCGGGCACCCGTTGTGGGCCACCCTGGCTTCATTGCTGGTAAGCATCATCGTGCTGCTGCCGGTGATGGTGGCGCTGCGTTTACCGCTGCCGAGCCTGTCTTTTATCAGTAAGGCACCCTTGTGGATGTGGGCCGGCGGTGCGTTCGGCGTGTGTTTTATTTCGTTGGCGCTGATGCTGCTGCCCAAGCTGGGCGCATCGGGGTTTATTGCGTTGGCCATGGCCGGGCAGATTCTTGCGTCGTTGCTGCTCGACCATTTTGGTCTGTTCGGCCTGGTGGAACGCCAACTGAATACGCCGCGGGTGCTGGGGGCGGTGTTGTTGATCGGCGGCGTGGCATTGATTCAGTTCAGCGCCGCACCCGCCCGAGCGCTGGCAACTGCCGGCTGATCAGATCGAGCGCTTGTGCAACCTCAATGGCGCTCCGCAGCCAGGCGATTGATCTCGGCCTGCTCCACCACCGGCTGCGGCGCGCCATGGCTGGCGGCTTGCAACATCGCCCGGCCGACGGCCTCGGTGCTTACCACCCAAGCCGGTGTTACCCGACGCACAAACGAGAGCACAGGCCCGAGCACGCTGTAGAAAGATTGGTACAACGGCGTTTTCGAACGCACACCATGCAACGGCTGGATAACCCCCGGACGGAACAGGTACACCGCCTTGAACGGCAATCGCAGCAAGGCATTCTCGGTCTTGCCCTTGACCCGCGCCCACATCGACTTGCCCGCCTCGGAACTGTCCGTGCCGGCACCGGACACATAGATAAAGGTCATCTGCGGATTAAGCCGCGCCAGCGTACTGGCGGCGACCAGGGTCAGGTCATAGGTGAGGTGGGTGTACCGCGCTTCGTTCATGCCCGCCGAGGAAACGCCGAGGCAGAAGAAACACGCGTCAAAGCCTTGCAACAGGTTTTCCAGGGGTTGGAAATCCAGCATGTCGCTGTGCAACACCTGATGCAGCTTGCCGTGTTCCTGGGTCAGGGGCGTACGGCCGACGGCGACGACTTCCTGCACATCAGCCGCCAGCAGGCATTCGCGCAGCACGCCCTGGCCGACCATGCCGGTGGCGCCGAATAACAGAACTCTCATTAGGGGACCTCAGCGGCAAGCCGCAAGCTTGCTCAAGTTAAACGCGTTCAGCGTGTAGCTTAACGCTTGCGGCTAAAGGCTGCCCCCCTATCAAAACGCGCTACGGAAAATCTCTTCGATCTGCCGCTGATCCGCTCGCCGTGGGTTGGTCAGCCCGCACGCATCCTTCAACGCATTGGCAGCCAGTAGCGGGATATCCTGCAATTTGGCGCCAAGCTCGCGCAGGCCAGCGGGAATATCCACGTCCTGGGACAAGTGGCGAATCGCTGCGATGGCCGCCTGAGCCCCCTCTTCCACCGTAATGCCCTTGATATCCGCGCCAAGGGCACGGGCCACGTCGCTCAGGCGCTTGGCACTGACACTGGCATTGAAGCTCTGCACATGGGGCAATAACACCGCGTTGCACACGCCATGGGGCAAGTCGTACAAACCGCCCAACTGGTGAGCCATGGCATGCACAAAACCCAGGGACGCGTTATTGAAGGCCATGCCGGCGAGAAACTGCGCGTAGGCCATGTTTTCCCGTGCCGCCATGTCACTGCCATCGCGCACCGCCAGACGCAGGTTGGCGCTGATCAGCTCGATGGCCTTGATGGCGCAGGCGTCGGTGATCGGCGTAGCAGCGGTGGACACATAGGCTTCGATGGCATGGGTCAGCGCATCCATGCCAGTGGCAGCGGTGAGCCCCTTGGGCATGCCGACCATCAGCGCCGGGTCATTGACCGACAGCAGCGGCGTGACGTTGCGATCAACGATGGCCATTTTCACGTGGCGGGTTTCGTCGGTGATGATGCAGAACCGCGTCATCTCGCTGGCGGTGCCAGCGGTGGTGTTGATTGCCACCAATGGCAGTTGTGGCTTGCTCGATTGGTCGACCCCCTCGTAATCGCCGATACGCCCGCCGTTGGTGGCGCACAGCGCGATGCCCTTGGCGCAGTCATGGGGCGAGCCGCCGCCCAGGGACACTACGAAGTCACAGGCACTCTGTTGCAGCAGTGCCAGGCCTTTCTCGACATTATCCACGGTGGGGTTGGGCCTGGCGCCGTCATAGATCGCCGAATCGATATCCTGCATGGCCAGCTTCTCGGCGATCATGCTGGCCATGCCGGCTTTGACCAGGCCGGCATCGGTGACGATCAATGCTTTACGAAAGCCATAATTGCGAATGGCGATCATGGCTTCGTCGAGGCAGTCGCTGCCCATGATGTTGACGGCGGGGATAAAGAATGTGCTGCTCATGGTCAATCCTCAGAGGCTTTATACCTACAGAATCAACCTGTACCGCATGGCGCATCTTGATCAGGATCAACGTCGGCTCGTGATAAAGTCACCACCCAGCCGATTTCGAGTAGACCCGCCGCAATGAAGGATTTCCAGGATATTGACGCCCACCTTGAAGACTGGAGCGCCCTGCGCGCTGCCCTCGACTTCAGCGGGATTCTGATCGGCAACGGCGCCAGTCGTACGATTTGGGAAGACTTCGCCTACGACTCGCTGTTCGAAAACGCCCGCACCGTTGAAGAAAAGCCCCTCAGCCAATCCGAACTCAGCGTATTCGATGCCCTGCAAACCCGCAGCTTCGAACAAGCCCTGGGCGCCTTGAAAACCACCAGTCGGGTCAACAAGGCCCTGGCGGTGAGTTCGGCGGCGCCGCGTAACCGTTACTACGCGATCAAGGAAGCGCTGATCAACACCATTCATGCCGTGCACATTCCCTGGCGCCTGGTGCAACCGTCGACGCTGACGACGATCAACGCGGAATTGGCCAACTATGCCACCGTCTTCACCAGCAACTACGACTTGCTCAACTACTGGGCGATCCTGCACACGCCGGGCATTGATGACCTGTTCCGCAGCGCCGACTCAAGCTTCGACCTGCGCAATACCCATACCGATACCACGCGCATCCTCTATCTGCACGGTGGCCTGCACCTGGTGCGCAACCTCGATGGCACGGCACGCAAACTGCCGTCCACCGACAGCACCTTGCTCAGCAGCTTTGCGATCAACAACACGATCAAGACCCTGGACGATGTGCCGCTGTTCGTCAGTGAAGGCAAGGTAGAAGAGAAGCTCAAGAGCATCCGCAGTTCGGATTACCTGTCGTTCTGTTATGAGCAATTGCTGAACCATGAAGGCGCGTTGTGCATCTTCGGCCATGACTTGGGACCGCAGGATAAACACCTGGTGGATGCAATTCGCCAAGCCAGCATCAGCACCCTGGCGATCTCGGTTTCGGGGCGCAGCGATGGGTTTATTCGTCAGCAGAAGCGGCGGTATTCGGAGTTGTTCGAGGGCACTGGGGTGGCGCTGAAATTCTTCGCGGCGCGTACGCATCCGCTGGGTAACCCGGCGCTTTCAGTCCCGGTCGAACGCTGATCCAGTAAACAAAGAAAATCAAATGTGGGAGGGGGCTTGCTCCCGATGGCAGAGCGTCAGCTACAGATGAGCTGACTGTTCCACCGCCATCGGGAGCAAGCCCCCCTCCCACACTGACTGCATTTCAGGTTGCGGCAAGCGTTACTCCTGCGAACTGTGCACCACCACCAGCAACTGCGCCTGCACCTCTCCCACCGAACGAAGGCGGTGGGGCTTCTGCGCATTGAAATGCAGGGCATCACCACGCTCCAGGATCACCCGCTCGTTCATGAAATCCACTTCCACCCGGCCTTCATGCACGAACAGAAACTCCTCCCCCAAATGCTCCTTGAAGGTCTTGTCGGTGAACTGGGCCGGAGGGTAGATGATGAACGGCAGCAGGCTGCGCTCGCTGACTTGATGGGCCAGCACCGCATAACCCGGCGAGGTGTCGGGCCGTTCGTGGCTGCGCACCAGGCTGTAGCTGTCGAGGCTGACCTTGTCTTCGCTGAACAGCTCTTCGACCTTCACGTTCAACGCCTTGGCCAATTTCAACGCAGCGGCAATGGAGGGCGTGTTGAGCCCGCGCTCCACTTTCGACAGATAACTCTTGGTCATCCCGGATTTTTCAGCCAGGGCTTCCAGGGTCACGCCAAGTTTTTTTCTCAATAATTTCAAACGGATAGACATTTGCTGCGGTTAATCCCTGCAGAAAGCGATGAGCCGTGCTTGCCAATGACACAAAGTGTCATATAGCATCATTCGTGTCATTTGCATTTACCCAACAACCTTGCGAGCAGCGGGCGAGCAGCAAATCCGACGTCCATTGAACCACCCAAAGGACACCGATATGGCCAAGACATTAGCACTCCCAAAAGAACAACTGGTCAAGCAAGCCCTGAGCCAGATGCAAAACAGTCTGGCGGATAATACGTGGACCGACCGGCAAAAGCTGGCGCTGACCTGCCGAATCCTGTTCGAGCACGGTCACGATTCCGGCCTGGCGGGGCAGATCACCGCGCGCGGGCCCACCCCTGGCACCTACTACACCCAGCAGCTGGGCCTGGGTTTTGACGAAATCACCGCCAGCAACCTGCTGCTGGTCAACGAAGACCTTGAAGTGTTGGAAGGCCATGGCATTCCCAACCCGGCCAACCGTTTTCATACCTGGGTGTACCGCGGCCGCCCGGATGTAAACTGCATCATCCATACGCACCCGACGCACATTGCCGCGCTGTCGATGCTGGAAGTGCCGCTGCAGGTGTCACACATGGACCTCTGCCCACTGTACGAAGACTGCGCCTTCCTGCAAGCCTGGCCCGGCGTGCCCGTGGGCAATGAAGAAGGAGAAATCATCACCACGGCCCTGGGCGACAAGCGCGCCATTTTGCTCTCGCACCACGGCCAGTTGTCCACGGGCGCCAGCATCGAAGAGGCTTGCGTCATCGCACAGTTGATCGAACGTGCGGCCAAGTTGCAGTTGCTGGCGATGGCCGCAGGCACCATCAAGCCGATCCTGCCGGAGTTGGGGCGCGAGGCCCATGACTGGATCTCCAAGCCCAAGCGCCACGGCGCCGCGTTTAACTATTACGCCCGGCAGAACCTGCGCAAGCATGCCGATTGCCTGAACTGATTGCCCCTTTCTGACCGGAGTTTCCCCCATGTCCAACCCAACTATTCACGGCATCATCGGCTATACCATCACCCCGTTCAGCGCCGACGGCCAGCGTATTGACCTCGACGCCCTCGGGCGCTCCATCGACCGCTTGATCGACAGCGGCGTCCACGCCATCGCGCCCTTGGGCAGCACCGGCGAAGGCGCTTACCTGAGCGATGCCGAGTGGGACGAAGTCAGCGTCTACAGCATCAAGAAAGTCGCCAAGCGTGTGCCGACCATTGTCAGCGTGTCCGACCTGACCACCGCCAAGGCCGTGCGCCGGGCACGCTATGCCGAAGCCCACGGCGCCGATGTGGTGATGGTACTGCCCGCCTCGTACTGGAAACTCAGCGAAGCAGAAATCCTCGCCCACTACGCCGCGATTGGCGACAGCATCGGCGTACCGATCATGCTCTACAACAACCCGGCCACCAGCGGCACCGACATGTCGGTGGAGCTGATCCTGCGCATCCTCAAGCAGGTCGACAACGTGACCATGGTCAAGGAGAGCACCGGCGATATCCAGCGCATGCACCAGCTGAAACTGCAGAGTGACGTGCCGTTCTACAACGGTTGCAACCCGCTGGCCCTGGAGGCTTTCGCCGCCGGTGCCAAAGGCTGGTGCACCGCAGCGCCGAACCTGATCGCGCAACTCAACCTGGATTTGTACCAGGCAGTGCTGGCCAATGACTTGAACCAGGCGCGGGAGCTGTTCTACCGCCAGTTGCCGCTGCTGCAATTTATTCTCAAGGGTGGGTTGCCGGCGACGATCAAGGCCGGCTTGCGCTTGACCGGGTTGGAGGTGGGTAATCCACGCCTGCCGGTATTCCCGCTGGGTGAAGCCGGGATCGAGCAGTTGAAGACATTGCTGCGCTGACACTAAGCAAATGTGGGAGGGGGCTTGCCCCCGATAGCGGTGTATCAGCCATAAATGTGGTGGCTGACACTCTGCTATCGGGAGCAAGCCCTCTTCCACATTTAGCCGAGCAAACTCTTTAAATAGAGACAAATGACAATAATTCTCGATATCATTCGCGACTTTTCCACGTCGTGCTTCGTCAAGAAGGATATCCATGTCTCGTCCCAAGCCCGACCCGTCGTCGGCCGATGCCTGTCGTGGGTTTTATGCAGATATTCTGTATTTCCTGCGTAAACGCACGGACAACGCCAGCGACGCGGCGGACATGACCCAGGATGTCTTTACCCAATGGCTGGGCTACCGCGACCGGGCCAAGGTCGAGCAGCCACGGGCGTTTTTGTTCCAGATGGCGCGCAACCTGCTGCGCGATCACTGGCGCAAACAGAAGGTACGGCAGACCGTCCACTCTGACCCCGCCGAAATGGATGCCGAGCCGGCCACTGATGAGCAGTACGACCCCATGGCCGCCGCCCTGCGCCTGCAACGCCTGGAACAGTTGAAAGAAGTCCTTGCCGAACTCTCGCCCCGCCGGCGAGAAGCCCTTATGCTGCACCGCTTCGAAGGCCTGAGTCAGGCGCAGATCGCCGAGCGTATGGGCATTTCGACCAGCATGGTAGAAAAGCACATCGCCTTTGCCCTGCTGCATTGCAAGCGACGCCTTCAACCCGACCTCGGCACGGAGCAGCCAGAATGAACCGCCTGAGCGACATCGACGCCCTGGACATCGAAGCGAGCGACTCCATCGACGCCCAGGCCGCCAGCTGGTTTGCACGCAACGGCAACGAGGCGAGCCGCGCCGACCGCAAAGCCTTTGCCACTTGGCAGGCTGTGCCTGCGCACGCGCGCGCCTATGCCGAATTCGAACAGCTGTGGGCCGACCTGGCCCAATTGCAGCAACTGAACAAACCCGTGCCATTGCCCCAGCGCAAGCCCAGCCTCTGGCGCCCTGCCCTGGCGGTGGCCGCTGCCCTGCTCTGCGCCGTGCTGGCGACGCCTCTCGGCGCGCCCCGCGAGCTGTATCACACCCAGATCGCCACCCAGCCCAAGGGCATGCGCATGTTAAACCTGCCCGATGGCAGCAGCTTGTTTGTGAATGCCAACACCCGCATCCGTGTGGACTTCAACGCCCACCAACGCATCCTGCACCTGGACAAGGGCCAGCTGTATATCGAAGTGGCCGCCGACAAGGAGCGCCCACTCTACGTACAGGCCGGCGAGTCGAACGTACGGGTGGTGGGCACCCGTTTTGATGTGCGTCGCGGCCAGCAGCAACTGGTGGTCAGTGTTGCCCATGGCCAAGTGGCGTTCGAACCGGATGGCAAAAGCCCGGTCACCCTGCTCGGCGCCCGGCAACGCGCTGCTTACGACTACGCCAAGGGCACCTTGCAACAGCAAACCCTCAGCGCCGAAGAAGTGGCCGATTGGCGCAGCGGGCACTTGTCGTTTCGCAATCGCGAGCTCGCCGGTCTGGTCGACGAATTGAGTTTGTATCGGCCCCAACAACCAATGCGGGTCAATAAGGCCGTCGCCCAACTCAAGGTGTCGGGCAACCTTGACGTGAATGACCCGGACGCCCTGCTCAACGCCCTGCCCGCATTGTTGCCGGTGAAAACCGTAGTGTCGGCCGATGGCATTATGAGAATCGAGCCAAGCAAATAGCCTGCACAATCCACACATGAGAATATCTTGCATTCGCATGTGTGGATTTTTTTGCCTGCCCCGTCTCCCTCCTGTCTGCGTTTGATACGCACACCTTTCTGGCTATTTAGCCGCACCGAGGGATTTCATGTTTCGCGCGCCTTGCCACGCTTCGCACCTGTTTCTTCGACCGACGCTCATTGCTACCTGCCTGGCCTTCAGCCTCAGCGCCCAGGCCGCGTCGTTCAAGCTGCAACTGCCGGCCCAGCCGCTGGCCACGTCCCTGAGCCAGGTGGCGCAACAGGCGCAAATCCAGCTGCTGTTCGATGAAAGCCTGCTCAAGAACCTGCAAGCGCCGGCACTCAACGGTCACTACACAGCGGAAGCGGCAATTCGCTCCCTGCTCAAGAATGGCGACTTCACCCTGATCAAGGTCGGCAGCACCTATGTCGTGCGCCCGGATGAGGGTAAGACCACCCAGAGCGGCGCGATCCAGCTGGACACGTTGAGCGTGATCGGCACCGGCAACGAAGTGAACTCCAGCACGGTCAACCGCTCCACCCTGACTCAGGCCGATATCGACCGCTACCAGTCCAATAACATCCCGAGCCTGTTGCAGACCCTGCCCGGCGTCAGCCAGGGCGGCTCGCTGAAACCCGGCGGCCAGACCATCAACATCCGTGGTTTCGGTGATGCCGAAGACGTACCGCTGACCGTGGACGGCGCCACCAAGACTGGCTTCGAGCGCTACCAGCAAGGCACCGTATTTATCGAGCCTGAGCTGATCAAGCGCATCGAAGTGGAAAAAGGCCCCAACTCGCCGTTCACCGGCAATGGCGGCTTCGGCGGCACGGTCAACATGATTACCAAGGACGCCCCGGACCTGCTCAAGGACGGCCGCAACAGCGGCGCGATGCTCAAATACGGCTACTCCAGCAATGACCATGAACAGGTCTACAGCGGTGCGGTGTATGGTCGTACCGACGATGGTCGCTTCGACGCGCTGGCCTACCTGACCCAACGGGACGGCGGCGATATGAAGGTGGCCGCCAAGTTGCCCAACGAGAACAACCAGTACCCCATCAACCCCCAGCGCCTGCCCAACAGCGCCCAGGATGTGGACGGCAAGCTGTTCAAGGTCAACGCGCATTTCACCGATGAGCACAGTGTCGGCCTGTCGTACTCACGCTCCCATAGCAACCGCTGGACGCCGTTTTCCGCAGCGAGCTATCCGACGCCGCCCACCCAGTTCAACATCGACCGCTACGGCTACGAAGGTGCGTTGAAGCGTTTCCTGGCCCACCGTGACACGGTCGACACCACTTGGTCGGGCAAGTACGAATACCAGCCCCTGGACAACCCGCTGGTGGACTTGACCATCAAGTATTCCCAGTCCGACACCGAGCAGACCGACGAGCGTGACGCCACCGCGTTTTTCCAGCTGGCCACCGGCGGGCGCAAGATGGACACGTCCTATACCGACAAGAACCTCGATATCCGTAACGTCAGCCTGTTCGATACCGGCCCCTTGCAGCATGCGGTGACGGTCGGCGGGCAGATCCGCAAACACATCCGCGAAACCGAAATGTGGATGCCCGGCACCACCTACAACACAGCGCGCTACAACTACGGGCACTTCCAGCCGGGCTTCATGCCCCACGGCAAGGTCGACACCAACAGCTTCTTTATCCAGGACGCGGTGACTATCGGCGACGTGACGATCACGCCGTCCCTGCGCTACGACCATGTGCGCAACCGCGGCGAAGGCAACGATGCGCCCTATTACAACAACCCCGACCCGGCCGTTGGCCACGACTACAGCGACCGCACCTACACAGGCTGGTCGCCACGCCTGGCGCTGTTCTGGACCGTGACGCCGAACGTCGGGCTGTTCGCCAACTGGAGCCAGACCTGGCGTGCGCCGGTGATCGACGAACAATATGAAGTCCAGGGCCTGGGCAGCCGTACCGCCACCAGCGTGGACCTGGACCCGGAACGCATCACCTCGATCACCCTGGGCAACATCACCAGCTTCGACAACCTGATCGCCCAGGACGACAACCTGCAACTGCGTACCACCCTGTTCCACAACAAAGTCGAAGACGAAATCTTCAAGGCCACCGGCGTGGGTTGCCAGAACCAGGCCATCAACGGCGGCAGTATTTCCTCGGCTTGCCCACCGGGGCCGATGTCCAACTACCGCAATATCGGTGGCATGACCATCAAGGGCGTCGAGCTGGAGTCGATCTATAACTCCACCTACCTGTTTGGCTCGGTGTCGTTCGCCTATGCCAAGGGCCAGCACCAAGGCGCCTACACCAACCCTTGGGGCCCTGATGTGGCAGCGCGGGATATCCCGCCGACCAAATGGGTGCTGGTCTTGGGCACCCACATCCCGGCCTGGGATGCCCAAGTGGGCTGGATGGGCCAGTTCATCGGTGCCACCGACCGCCTGCCCAGTGATAAATACTCCGGTGGCCCGGGTTCCGGTGTGGGTGACTTGTTCTTCGACCAGTACGGCAACAAGCGCTACAACACCCAGGGCCTGTTCGCCAAATGGGCCCCGCAGCAGGCGTACCTCAAAGGCACCGAGGTCAACTTCACCGTGGACAACCTGTTCAACGAAAACTTCCGCCCGGCCTTGAGCGGCGACCGCGCCTACACCAAGGGCCGCGATGCGAAGATCAGCGTGACGCGGTTCTTCTGACCACACACGCATTCCAAATGTGGGAGCTGGCTTGCCTGCGATAGCGGTGGCACAGCCACCATCGTCATCGCAGGCAAGCCAGCTCCCACAGGGCACCGCGCTCACTTCAGGCCAGGTAGCCATCCCCGCGCAGCAGGGTTTCCAGGCAGTGTTCCGTGATGTGGTAGAACGCCTTGAGCTCCTGGATTTTCACCAGCAACTGCGCGTTGTCCACCGGCTGCGCACGCTTGACCGCAAGAATCATCTTGTTCTTGTTGGTGTGCTCCAGCGAGATGAACTCAAACACCTTGGTCTCATAGCCACAGGCTTCGAGGAACAACGCGCGCAAGCTGTCGGTGACCATCTCCGCCTGCTGGCCCAGGTGCAGGCCATATTGCAGCATCGGCTTGAGCAGCGCCGGGCTCTGGATCTGCAGGCGAATCTGCTTGTGGCAGCAGGGCGAGCACATGATGATCGACGCGCCGGAACGGATGCCGGTGTGAATCGCATAATCAGTGGTAATGTCACAGGCATGCAGGGCGATCATTACGTCCAGCTCACTCGGCGCCACGCTGCGCACATCCCCGCATTTGAACACCAGCCCCGGGTGCTCAAGCCGCGCGGCGGCGGCGTTGCACAGAGTGACCATGTCTTCGCGCAATTCAACGCCGGTGACCTCGCCCTCGGCCTTGAGGGTATTGCGCAGGTAGTCATGGATGGCGAAAGTCAGGTAACCCTTGCCCGAGCCGAAATCGGCAACGCGCACCGGTTGATCGAGCTTCAACGGCGACGACGTCAGCGCATGGCTGAACACTTCGATGAACTTGTTGATCTGCTTCCACTTACGCGACATCGACGGGATCAGCGCCTGCTTGGCGTCGGTCACACCGAGGTCGGCGAGGAACGGCCGGCTCAGATCGAGGAAGCGGTTCTTTTCACGGTTATGCTCGGCCGACGGTGCTTCGCGCAATTGTTGCGGTTTGCTTTTGAACAGCGAGCTTTTGTTCTTCTTGCTGTATTCCAGCTGGGCTTCGTCAGTCAGCGAGAGCAAGTGCGCGTTCTTGAATGACGTCGGCAACAGTGCGGCAATCGCCGCCACACCCTCGGCCACGGGGAAGTTCTTGGTGATGTCGCGGGTCTTGTAGCGGTACACGAAGGACAGGCACGGCTGGTCTTTGACGGTGACCGGCTTGATGATCAGCCGTTGCAGCTCGGCTTCCTCACCGACGTACTTGGCCAGCACCAGCTTGATAAAGGCGTTTTGCGCAAGGCTTGCGCTCAGCAATTGGATGAACTGGGCGTGATGATCCGGCGCAGGGTTGGCGGGTTGAGCGGTGACGGACATGAACAAAAACGCCTCGGGCAAAGAATGCCGGGCATTTTAGGGGGGATAGGGCTTCAGGGCACGGGGTTATTTGATCAACGGTAAGTTCCAGCAGCACAGTAGATCTAAATGTGGGAGGGGGCTTGCCCCCGATAGCGGTGGATCAGCCAACATCAATGTTTGCTGGGCTGACGTCTTCGCGGGCAAGCCCCCTCCCACATTTGGAACTGAGTTGGATGGGCTATTCAAGTACAACCAGGCGATTAGGCAGCTCATTGCGCGTCTGCGTCACCGGCACATGCACCTTGAGCAACTCGCCACAGGCCTCAACACAGGCGATAAACCCGACCAGGGTCTGGCCCTGCTTCACCTGCTGGGTAAACGCCTGGACGATGGCATCCCAGTTGCTGTCATCCAGGCGCTGGGAAATCCCGTCATCCACCAGGATCTCCACATAACGCTCCGCCTCGCTGACAAAAATCAGCACACCGGTGCTGCCCACGGTGTGGTGCAGGTTCTGCTCCAGGAACTGCCGGCGCGCCAGGTTCGAGGCGCGCCAATGGCGAACCGAACGCGGAATCAGCCGGGTGGTGACCTTGGGCAAGCGGAACACCAGGCACAACACAATGAACGTCGCCCATTGCGCCAACAGCAATGTGTACATCGTCAGGTAGCCCGACAGGTAATGCACCACGCCCGGCACCACCAACGCGATCAAGCTCGCCCACAATAACGGGATGTAGGCGTAGTCATCGGCACGCGCCGCCAGCACGGTCACCAACTCCGCGTCGGTGGTTTTCTCGACCCGGGCGATGGCTTCGGCGACTTGGCGTTGCTCGTGTTCAGTCAGTAATGCCATGGTTGTAGATGCTCTTTTCTCGTTATTGTCATTACCAGCCCCCCGAAGCCCCGCCGCCACCGAAGCCACCGCCGCCGCCCCGGAAACCGCCGCCACCGCCTCCCCCACCGCCGCCGCGGCCACTGCTGCTGAGAATGGCCAGCAGGATGGCGCCCACCGGCAGGCCCATGCGATTGCACAGCCATAACACGCCGATCAGCAGGATAAACAAACCGATGGAGAACCCTGGATTATCCTTGGCGAAATTCGCATCCGCCACATGGGCCGGCACTGCCAAGGGTTCGCCGCCCACCACCTGCAGCATCGCGGCCACGCCATCGCTGATGCCCTGGCTGAAGTTGCCGGCCTTGAACTTCGGCAAGATCACCTGATTGATGATCACCCAGGATTGCGCATCCGTCAGCACACCTTCCAGGCCGTAACCGACTTCGATGCGCACTTTGCGGTCATCACGGGAGACGATCAGCAGCGCGCCGTTGTCCTTGCCCTTCTGGCCAATACCCCACTGGCGGCCCAATTGATAACCGTAGTCTTCAATGGGCACGCCCTGCAGGTCGGGCACGGTGACCACCACGAGCTGGTCGCCCGAGGTTTGCTCCAGCGCCTGCAACTGCTGGGTCAATTGCTCGCGCACCGCCGGGTCGATCATCTGCGCGCTGTCCACCACACGCCCGCTCAGCGCCGGGAAGGTCAACGCTGCCTGGGCCACGCCCACGCAGGCCAACAGCCACAACGCCAGGCTTATCCGTAATAAACGCATCGACACCTCAGCGCGGGCTTATTTGAACTTCACTTGCGGCGCTTTATCGGCGTCGGCACTGGTGGCTTCAAACGTGGCGCGAATCGGCAGGTCGCTGTACATCACGGTGTGCCACAGGCGGCCCGGGAAAGTACGGATTTCGGTGTTGTAGGCTTGCACGGCCTGGATGAAATCACGACGAGCCACGGCGATCCGGTTCTCGGTGCCTTCAAGCTGGGACTGCAGGGCCAGGAAGTTCTGGTTGGCCTTGAGGTCCGGGTAACGCTCGGACACCACCATCAAACGGCTGAGTGCACCGCTCAGGCCATCCTGGGCTTGCTGGAACTGCTTGAGTTTTTCCGGGTTGTCGAGGGTGCTGGCATCCACCTGGATCGAGGTGGCCTTGGCCCGCGCTTCAATCACCGCGGTCAGGGTGTCTTGCTCATGGGCGGCGTAGCCCTTGACCACTTCCACCAGGTTGGGGATCAGGTCGGCACGGCGCTGGTACTGGTTCTGCACCTGACCCCAGGCCGCCTTGGCCTGTTCGTCCAGGGTCGGGATGTTGTTGATGCCGCAACCGCTCAGCACGGTGCTGATCAGTAGCAAAGCCGCAGCCTTGAAGCCCCAGCGGTAATGTTGTGCTGCTTGCATAGTGTTTCTCCTGCCCGATCTCGATGGAATTTGATGACTAACCCTACAAACGACGCGCTTGGGGCATAATCCGCCACCACTGGCATGCATCGAGCCAATCAGCTACAAAGATGCCCAGCGCGAAAAAGAGTTCAGAGTGTGCTGCATTTATCTGAACAACACCCGAACAACAATAGACGCTCCCCACATTTTGGCCGACCAGCGTTATCGCTGTGCAGTGAGCCGAAAAAGGATATTCATGAAGAAGCTGTGTTTGCTCGGCCTTGTTGCCACTCTGGCCACCCACCCCGTATGGGCAGAAACAAAGCCTGCTGCGCTTAAAGACAAGGACGCCTTCGTCAGCGACCTGCTCAAGCAAATGACCCTGGATGAAAAGATCGGCCAATTGCGCCTGATCAGCATCGGCCCGGAAATGCCCCGGGAACTGATCCGCCAGGAAATCGCCGCCGGCCGCATCGGTGGCACGTTCAACTCCATCACCCGCCCGGAAAACCGCCCGATGCAGGACGCGGCCATGCGCAGCCGCTTGAAGATCCCGATGTTCTTCGCCTACGACGTGATCCACGGCCACCGCACGATTTTCCCGATCAGCCTGGCCCTGGCTTCCAGCTGGGACATGGACGCCATCGGCCGCTCCGGGCGCATCGCCGCCCAGGAAGCCGCTGCCGACAGCCTCGACATCACCTTTGCGCCAATGGTCGATATCTCCCGCGACCCGCGCTGGGGCCGCACCTCCGAAGGGTTCGGGGAAGACACCTACCTGGTCTCGCGCATTGCCGAAGTCATGGTCAAGGCGTTCCAGGGCACCAGCCCCGCGAATGCCGACAGCCTGATGGCCAGCGTCAAGCACTTCGCCCTGTACGGTGCGGTGGAAGGCGGGCGCGACTACAACGTGGTCGACATGAGCCCGGTCAAGATGTACCAGGACTACCTGCCGCCCTACCACGCGGCAATCAAGGCCGGTTCCGGCGGCGTGATGGTGGCGTTGAACTCGATCAACGGCGTGCCCGCCACCGCCAACACCTGGCTGATGAACGACCTGCTGCGCAGAGACTGGGGCTTCAAGGGCCTGACCGTCAGCGACCACGGCGCGATCTTCGAGCTGATCAAGCACGGCGTGGCCAAGGACGGGCGCGAAGCCGCCAAGCTGGCGATCAAGGCCGGCATCGACATGAGCATGAACGACTCGCTGTACGGCAAGGAATTGCCCGGGCTGCTCAAGTCCGGCGAGATCGAGCAGAGCGACATCGACAATGCCGTGCGCGAAGTGCTCGGCGCCAAGTACGACATGGGCCTGTTCAAGGACCCGTACCTGCGCATCGGCAAGGCCGAGGATGACCCGGTCGACACCTACGCCGACAGCCGCCTGCACCGCACCGAGGCCCGGGATATCGCACGCCGTAGCCTGGTGTTGCTGAAAAACCACAACGAAACCCTGCCGCTGAAAAAATCCGCGACCATCGCTCTGGTCGGCCCGCTGGCCAAGGCCCCTATCGACATGATGGGCAGTTGGGCCGCTGCCGGCCGGCCTGCGCAATCGGTGACCCTGCTCGACGGCCTGAACGCGGTGATCGGCGAGAAAGGCAAAGTGATCTATGCCCGTGGTGCCAATATCACCGGCGACAAGGCAGTGCTCGACTACCTCAACTTCCTCAACTTTGATGCCCCGGAAGTGGTGGATGACCCGCGCCCTGCCCAAGTGCTGATTGACGAAGCGGTCAAGGCCGCGAAGAACGCCGACGTTATCGTCGCAGCGGTGGGCGAGTCCCGTGGCATGTCCCACGAGTCGTCGAGCCGCACCGACCTGAATATCCCGCAAAGCCAGCGCGACCTGATCAAGGCCCTGAAAGCTACCGGCAAACCGTTGGTTTTGGTGCTGATGAACGGCCGTCCGCTGTCGATCCTCGATGAGAGCCAGCAGGCCGACGCGATCCTGGAAACCTGGTTCGCCGGCACCGAAGGCGGCAACGCCATCGCCGACGTGCTGTTCGGTGACTACAACCCGTCGGGCAAGCTGCCGATCACCTTCCCACGTTCGGTGGGGCAGATTCCCACCTACTACAACCACCTGACCATCGGCCGACCATTCACCCCAGGCAAGCCGGGCAACTACACCTCGCAGTACTTCGATGACACCACCGGCCCGCTGTTTCCGTTTGGTTATGGCCTGAGCTACACCACGTTCAGCCTGGCGGACATGGCGCTGTCGTCCACCACCCTGAACAAGACCGGCAAGCTCGACGCCAGCGTCACGGTGAAGAACACCGGCAAGGTCGATGGCGAAACCGTGGTGCAGTTGTATATCCAGGACGTGGCCGGCTCGATGATTCGCCCGATCAAGGAGCTGAAGAACTTCCAGAAGGTCATGCTCAAGGCCGGCGAAGAACGCACGCTGCACTTCACCATCACCGAGGAGGACTTGAAGTTCTACAACACCCAGCTCAAGTTCGCGGCGGAACCGGGTGAGTTCAATGTGCAGATCGGGCTGGATTCCCAGGATGTGCAGCAACAGACCTTTGAACTGCTCTAAACCTCAAATGCAGTAAAAATGTGGGAGGGGGCTTGCTCCCGATAGCAGTGGGTCAGTCAATAAATCTGTTAACTGAAACACCGCCATCGGGAGCAAGCCCCCTCCCACATTTGACCTCATTGTTCTTGTTAGCCGCGCCGGTCGAGCAGGTTGACCACCAACCGATCAATCCACCCCCACACCCTCTGCTTCACCCGCCGCCACAACGGCCGCGCTTTCCATGCCTCCAGGCTCACCGCCTGGCTCTGGGCAAAATCGGTTTCGAAACTGGCCACCACCGCCGCCGTCAATCCCGGGTCCAGCGCTTCGAGGTTGGCTTCCAGGTTGAAGCGCAAATTCCAGTGATCGAAATTGCATGAACCAATGCTCACCCAATCATCCACCAGCACCATTTTCAGGTGCAAAAAGCACGGCTGGTATTCAAAGATCTGCACGCCTGCCCGCAGCAGACGCGGGTAATAACGATGGCCGGCGTAGCGTACTGACGGGTGATCGGTACGTGGCCCGGTGAGCAGCAAACGCACATCCACACCCCGCCCTGCCGCCCTGCGCAAGGCACGACGCACGCTCCAGGTCGGCAGGAAGTAAGGCGTCGCCAGCCAGATCCGCCCCTTGCTGCTGTTCAAGGCGCGGATCAGCGATTGCAGGATATCCCGGTGTTGACGGGCGTCGGCATAGGCCACACGACCCAGGCCGGGGCCCATCGCAGGCACCTTGGGCAGGCGCGGCAAACCGAAATGGGTCGCCGGTTTCCATTCACGGCGCGCCGCGTTGGCGTGCCATTGACGGTCAAACAGGGCCTGCCAGTCCAGCACCAGCGGGCCGCTGATCTGCACCATCACTTCATGCCAGTCGGCGCTGTCTTGCCCTGGCGTCCAGAACTCATCGGTGACGCCCGTGCCGCCGACCACGGCGACACCCTGGTCGATCAGCAACAGCTTGCGGTGATCGCGGTACAGGTTGCGCATCCAGCGCCGCCAGTTCAGGCGATTGTAGAAGCGCAGCTCCACGCCAGCATCGATCAAGCGCTTGCGCAGCCCGAGGGTAAACGCCAGGCTGCCGTAATCATCAAACAGGCAGCGCACCTGCACGCCGCGCTCGGCGGCCAGCACCAGCGCCTGCACCATGGCGTCGGCACAGGCCCCGGCTTCGACCAAATACAATTCAAGATCGACCTGCTGCTCGGCCCGGGCAATGCCCACCAGCATCTGCGGGAAGAAACTCGGCCCGTCGATCAGCAATTCAAACTGATTGGCGCTGCGCCACGGGAACACTGCGCCGCTCATGTCAGCGCGCCGTGAAAATCAGTACCGCACCCACCGGCACCGACAGGCTGATCGACTTAAGCCCGGCAGCCTTGCGCAACGCCGCTACGCCCGGCGCCAGGTCGAAATCCTCGGCATGCAACACCACCGGCTCCAGGGTCACCACCTGGAAGCGCCGCTCATCCAGGCGCGTGGCGAGCAATTCGGCGCTGTAGGTCTGGGTCTTGCCGTGCAGGGTAACGCTCAGCGGCAGGCGCAATTCCAACTGCGCGCCGGGCGCCAGGTCGTTGATCGGCTGCAGATTGATCTGCGCGCTGATCTGCGCTTCGGGGAAGGTCTTGATCTGGAACAGCTCTTTGCGCATGCGCTCGTCGCGCAGTGGGATGCCACTGTTGATCGACTCCATCTCCACTTGCAACTGCGCCGCGCCCTTGGCGTCGACCTTGCCATGCAACACCAGGAAGCGATGCACCTCGGCAATCTCGGTGTTTTTGGTGGTGACGAAAGACAGGCGCGAGGATTCGTTATCCAGGTACCAGTCGGCGTGGGCAGGCACGCTGGCACAGGTCAGCAGGGCGAAGACCAGGGGTTTGACATTGAACATAAAGACTCATGGGGCAAAAAACCTGGGCGAACATTAAGCGCAATCTCACGAACGGCGCAAATCCAATGTGGGGGGCTTGCTCCCGATGGCGGTGGATCAGCAACTCATCCAGTGGCTGACACCCTGCTATCGGGAGCAAGCCCCCTCCCACATGGGTCCGGCGGCGACTGTTCAGGCCAATGCCCGTTGAACTTCGCAGATCGTTTCTTCAAGGCTGGCCATATGCAGGTTCAACACCCGCTCCACCGGCGCTTGATGCATCGGCCAATGCAAGGCCATGCTGCCCACCAACCGGCCATTGGCCCGCACCGGCAACGCTACCGCCCGGATCAGGAACGGCAGACGCACCGGGTATTCCCAATAGCCCTCGGTACGCTGGCCGAAACCCTGGTGCTGGGTGTGCTCGCACGCATGGTATTGCTCATCGGCGGCCACCCGGTCGCGGCCCGCCAGGCGTTGCACTTCATCACGGGGCAGTTGCGTCAGGCAGGCCTTTCCCATCGCCGAGTGAAACAGGCTGGCGTACTGGCCGACGATCTGGCAGTTGTTCGGGTACAGCTTGCGCAACACACTGGGAATCGCGCTCTCCATGACTTCCAGGCGCTCGCCGTCGAAGCAGGACAAGTCCACCACCAAGCCGGTGCGCTCGCTCAACTCCACCAACCACGGCGCCGCGCTTTCCACCACCTGGCGCCTGAAGCGTTGCTGGGTATCGCCGAACAAACGCCGGGCACGCAGGCGGTAGCGCCGATCGCTCAGGCCGCGATAGACCCAGCCCTGTTCCTGCAAGGTCAGCAACATGCGCGACACCGTGGCCTTGGGCAGGCGCGTGAGGTAGTGCAGTTCCTCCAGCCCCAGGGCCTGGTGCTCACCCAGCAACTCGACGATTGCCAGTGCACGCTCAACCGAGCGTACGGTGCCTGTGTCCATGTTCGATCTCCCTGTTGCCGGTGGATGATCATTTTCACAGCAAGATGCAGGCCCGGTCGCGGCTCAGCCGGTCGCTGCAAGACATTCCGGCGGCCGGCGTCGTACCCATTGGGTCAGCTGTTCATGGGCATAGGCCAATTGCAGCACGGCGCGGTCCGCCTGGGCCGGGCCGATGATTTGCAGGCCCATGGGCAGGCCTTGGGGGTTGAAGCCCACGGGGATGCTCATGCTCGGCAAGCCGGCCAGGGTTGGGCCGATCACCACTTCCATCCAGCGGTGATAGGTATCCATTTCGCGCCCGGCCACATGGTACGGCCACGCTTGTTGTGCATCGAAAGGGAACACTTGGGCGGTGGGCAGCAGCAGGAAATCGTAACGCTCGAACAATTTGGTCAGGGCTCTGTACCACTCGCTACGATCCACCGAGGCCTGGTACACCTGCTGGGCGCTCAAGCCGAGGCCGCCCTCCACTTCCCATTGCGCTTCGGGCTTGAGCAGTGCACGTTTTTTTGGGTTGGCATAGGCCGCACCGAGGTTGCCGTGCACCAGCCAATGGCGGTGTACCAGCCAGCAGCGCCACAGTCGCGCCATTGAAAAGTCCGGCTGGCAGCTTTCTACTTCGCAGCCAAGCTCGGCGAAGTCACCCTGGGCCTTTTCGCACAGGCTCATCAGGCCGTCTTTCATCGGCAAATAACCGTTGTAGTCCCCCAGCCATCCCAGGCGTGCGCCTTTGAAGTCGCGCTGCAGCGGCTGGCCCAGCACAGCGGGATCGTCCTTGGAAGACAACGGCACCCGTGGGTCGTAACCGGCCTGAATGCTCAACAACCGCGCCACATCCGTCACGCTGCGGCCCATCGGGCCTTCGGTGCCCAACTGCTGCACGAACACTTCCGGCATCGGCCCGTGGGGCACGCGCCCCTGGGACGGGCGCAAGCCGAACACATTGTTGAACGCCGCCGGGTTGCGCAGCGAGCCCATCATATCGCTGCCATCGGCCACCGGCAGCATGCGTAGCGCCAGGGCCACCGCCGCCCCGCCGCTGCTGCCGCCGGCCGACAGGCGCGGGTCATAAGCATTGCCGGTGGTGCCGAACAGCGTGTTGTAGGTATGGGAGCCCAGGCCGAACTCCGGCACGTTGGTCTTGCCGATGATGATCGCGCCACTGGCCCGCACCCGCGCCACGCTGATGGCGTCTTCACTCGGCACATGCTCGGCAAACAACGGTGAGCCCAGGGTGGTGCGCAAGCCTTGGGTCGCCGCCAGGTCCTTGATCGCCTGGGGCATGCCATGCATCCAGCCGCGGGACTGGCCCTGGTCCAGCTCACGATCACAGGCTCTCGCCTCGGCCAGCACGGCATCGCTGTCGCGCAACGACACCAGCGCATTCACCCTGGGGTTAAAACGCTGGATCTGTGCCAGGTACGCTTGCATCACCTCTTCACACGACACCTGCCGCCCATGGATCGCCCGCGACAGTTCGGTGGCATCCCAATCAACAATACTCAAGGCTTCACCTCACTTGAAAACGCCAGCGGTTTCTTCGCCCGCGGTGCCTCCTGCATGCAGTAAGTGCCCAGCAGCGTCAGCACGCAAGCGAACAACACATAGAACGACGGTGCCACCGGTGTGCCCAACACTTTGCTCAACCAGGTCACGATCAGCGGTGCGAAACCACCGAACACCATCACCGCTACGTTATAGGCCACTGACACGCCGGTCGAGCGCACCTCGATGGGAAACTGCTCGGCCAACGCCGTCGGCGCCGGGCCGAAGAACCCGCCAATGGCCGTGCACAGCATCACCTGCATCACCAGCAAGCGCTCGATGGACGGCGCGGCAGCCACCCACACATACAGCGGGTAGACCATCACGAAGAAGGCCAGCGTGAACGCCATCAGCACCGGCCGCCGCCCCAGGCGATCCGAGAGCAGGCCGGACAACGGAATCACCACAGTCATCAGCGCCACCGCAAACATCTGCACCATCAGCACCTGGTCCAACGGCAGGCCGAGGTTCTTGTGAGCGAAGGTCGGCATGTTCACCAGCACCACATAGAACGACACCGTCGCCCCACAGGCCAGGCCCATGGACACCAGGATGCTGCGGCGATGATCACGCAACACATTCATCAGGCTCGGCGCCGGGCCGGTGGCGTTTCTGCGCGCCTCAATGAACTCTTCCGGGTCTTCCATGTGCCGACGAATCCACAACCCCACCGGGCCGATCAGCAAGCCCAGTACGAACGGCAGGCGCCAGCCCCACAGGTCGAGGGTTTCGGGGGAAAAGAAGTGCGTCACCAGCGCCACCATCGCTGCTCCCCCAAACACCGCCAGGCACTGCCCCACCAGCTGCCACGAGCCGTACAAGCCCTTGCGATGGGCCGGCGCACTTTCTACCAGGAACGCGGTGGCACTGGCGTATTCCCCGCCGGTGGCAAAGCCCTGGAGCATGCGCGCCACCACGATCAGCAGCGGCGCGCCCATGCCGATGGCGGCATAGTTTGGCGCAAAGGCGATCATTGCGATGGACACGGTCATCAGCCGGATAATCAACTGCATCGCCGCCTTGCGGCCTTTGCGGTCGGAGTAGATGCCCAACAGGATGCCGCCCACCGGGCGCATGAAAAAGCCCACACCAAAGGTGGCCAAGGCCATCAGCAGCGAAGCGTATTCATCCTCGGAGGGGAAGAATTGCCGGGCGATAATGCTGGCCAGAAAGCCATAGACGATAAAGTCGTACCACTCCAACGCGTTGCCGATCACGGCCGCCACCACTTGGCGGGTGCGGGAGACGCCAGGTTTTGAAGTCTGCATGAGGAACACTCCATTCAACCGATAAGGGAAAGGGTCCAGCGGCAGAAAAAGTGCGGTTGTCAGGCAGGCTTGAGCCAGCTCTCGGCCAGTGCGCCCCAATAGGCGGCGCCGGTCAGCAGGATGTCGTCGTTGAAGTCATAGGCGGGGTTATGCACCATCGGCCGCGATACGCCATTGCCGATAAACAGGTAGCTGCCGGGGCAGCGTTGCAGCATCCAAGCGAAGTCTTCGCTGCCCATCAGCGTGCGGGTGTTGCCGTCCACGGCATCGGCGCCGAGCAAGGCCACGCCGACCTGGCGGGCAAACTCGGTTTCTTCGGCATGGTTGACCAGCACCGGATAGGCCGGGCGGTGTTCGACCTGCACCGTGCAGCCGAAGCTGGCGGCCTGGGTCTGGATGATCGCGTTGACCCGCTCGAGCATCTGCTCGCGCACCTTGGGGTTGAGTGCGCGCAGGCTCAGGCGCAATAACGCTTGCTGGGGAATCACGTTGGCCGCCTGACCGGCCTGCAAGGCGCCTACCGTGACCACGGCGGCTTCCTGGGTGTCGATATTGCGCGCCACCACCGTCTGCAGGGCCATGACCATACTCGCGGCCGCTACCAACGGGTCCACGGTCAAGTGCGGCATGGAGCCATGGCCGCCGACGCCTTCGAGGGTGACAGTGAGCAAGTCCTGGGAGGCCATCATTGGGCCAACTCTTAACCCCAAATGCCCTGCTGGCAAGCCCGGCATATTGTGCATGCCAAACAACCCATCACAGGGAAAACGCTCCAGCAAACCCTCCGCCAGCATCGCCTCGGCACCGCCCTGGCCTTCTTCGGCGGGTTGGAAAATCAGATTCAGCGTGCCGTCGAATTGCCGCGTCGCCGCCAGGTAGCGGGCAGCGCCGAGCAACATGGTGGTATGGCCGTCATGCCCGCAGGCGTGCATGCAACCGGCGTGCTGGCTGGTGTAGGCCGCGCCGGTGTTTTCGATGATGGGCAAGGCGTCCATATCGGCGCGAATGCCCAGCGTGCGCGAGCTGCTGCCGTTACGCAGCACGCCGACCACACCGGTCTTGCCGATGCCGGTATGCACCTCATACCCCCATTCCCGCAAGGAGTGCGCGACCAGCGCTGAGGTGCGGTTCTCTTCAAAGCCAAGCTCAGGATGGGCGTGGATATCGTGACGCACAGCGTGCAAGTCGCTGGCGACGTCGCTGAGCCAATCCAGGATGTGCTGGTGTGGGCGCATGGTGATTCTCCTCACAGGCGGGTGTTCCCGTTCTTGTTGGCGACACACCGCCAGCTAACCGCGATGTGGGCGTGAGGACAACCAAAGGTGGTTCCACCCTGTGGAACCTGAGGCCAACCATTTTCTTAAAATCTCTGGAGATCAAAATGTGGGAGGGGGCTTGCCCCCGATGACTGAGTGCCAGCCAAAACATTTCTAACTGACCCGCCGCTGCCATAAGCATGATCGCTAAACACAACAGCCATTTGCCACCGGTTGCGAGGGCGCCTGCATAGCGTTAATCTCCCCACCGTCGCTGCTCATCAGTGACCGGGCGTGGAATCCCGAGAAAGAAGACGCTACAGCGTCGTCATGCAATCAGTCGGCGCTTTTTTGTGCCCGCTGTTTGTGCTTTATGGCGGCTGTGCGTGGGAGGCCTTGTGCCTGCCGAGTTGCTTCTTCTCGGATTCCAACCTGCGTACAGCTGCCACCCTCATGCTTGGAATCGTGAATGGCAGCTCTTTTTGGTTGTACCAAAGGAGCAAGCTTATGCCGTACGAAATACCCTCAGCCGAAACCATCGGCGCCGCCACCTTCGCAGACTGCGGAGAAAACAAAAGCCATCTGAAACTATTCCGCGTCAACGCCGGGGTTCCGCTTGTAGAAGCCCTCGAACACGCATCCCACGTGCTCTACTACGCCAAAATGCTCTCCCTTGAAGCCGCCATGGACCCAAGGGCCGAGAGGTTTGCGTTCGCCTCGCATTACTTGGGCGAAATGGGCAAAGCCATCATCGACGACCTGCTGCTGGCGATGCAGCCCGGCACTCCACCTGCGCAGTAAGTAGTACACGCCCGGTGCATTGCATCGGGCGCCGCTGATGCATCAGATTTTTACGACGAAAACCTCGGAATCGTCCGACTTTACCCTAAGTAAATCCCTCTCCAAAGTTTGGCTTGCCACTGACTCTCCCTTGCTCGTTTACCTCGATTGAAATGCGTCACGCGTTAGTTTTCTTGTCGAGACGAGGAGGAAAGTACGGCCAAAAAAACTTAATGGATAAAGGGAAAAACAATGAGCGTAGGTTATTTCATTGGCCTGGGTGACAAGACCACCTGCGGCGGGGAAGTGCTGGACGGAGATAAAAGAATCAACATCCATGGCCTTCTTCATGCGTGCGAAGGTGACCGAGTCACCTGTGGCAAGGATGGGCGAACTTATAGGATCGTCGGTGGCATTTCCTTCATGAACAGCCACGGCCGGCTTATGGCCGGTACGTTGGATAGTTACAGCGACTGTCCCTGCAAAGCCGAATTGGTGCCTTCGGTGTTTTCAGCCAAGTACCACAGCAGAGGTGGCTCGGTTGTGGGCGCCAACAGGCAAGCCGCCGAACCGGTCCGAGCCGCTACCAGTTGGGCGGCGCCTTCTCAAAGCGCTTACACGCCGCCAAGCCATTCAGTCCCGTCTGCATTTAACGGCCTATCGGGCCAGGAACCAGGTTTTTATATCGTGCCCAAAAGCACTACGCGCGAGGCTTTGGAGGCCACGCTTTTTCCAGTTCTTGACCCGGCTGTAATGCGCAAGTTTCAAACGCTGAACCCCAATACAGGCCACTTCAAAGCCGGCTCAATGATCGTGCTCAGCGATCCGAACAACACCTCCTGCACTTATCAGGAAGCGCAGTTGATGCAGGCCGCTCAACAAGTCGATGCCTCCCTGGATTCCCTTACGCCGGACGAGGCCGACTTTCTGTATCGACACGGTGCCGAGATCGCCGGTTTTATCGGTCACACCTCAACCTGGCTCGGCGTCAGCGCGGTCGTGATGGAAAAACACCTGACCAGCCTGCGCGACACCCTTCAAGCCATCGAGCGCTTGCATCAAGAAAACTATCGCCAGCACGGCCACCTTAAATCGCCGCAGTTCTTTGCCGATCGTCATCGGCTGATGAACCAGCTGGATGCCCATTTGCTCAACTCCACGCGCTTGCGTGGCCAGACAACCTTGGGCGATCACCCGAAGTTGAAAGCGGCCCTGGGAATTTCCAGCCGCAGCCTGGTGCATCACTGGGACAAGGCGGGCGGGCCGGGGCAGATTCCGGGGTATGCGGCTCATGTGGAGGCGGTCAGCCGTGCCACGAAGTATATGAAGGCAGGTGGTTACATCGGTATTGGCCTCGGCGGTGTGTCTTCGTTGCTGGCTATTCAGCAGGTGTGTAACGGGGATTCTGGAGCTGCATGTGAGAAGGTTAAGTTTACTGAGGGAGGAAAATTCGCCGGTGCCACCGCAGGCGGTACGCTGGGCGGACTGATGGCCAGATCTGCCAGTAGTTCGATTTGTGTGGCGCTTGGCGTCTCTACAGGTATAGGGGGTGTTGTCTGTGTCGCCGCCCTAGTAGGAACTGGCACTTGGGCGGGCACCACTTACGGCGGTAGCGGTGGCGAAACATTGGGTGAAAAATTGTATGAGAAAACTCTGCCATGACCATCGAGGAATTTTGGAAGTCCTGGCTACTTATCTGGCTTCTGGCCGGGCCAATTCTGATTGCAATTGTGGCTGTTACATACAGTCTGTACCTAAGCCACCATCATCTGGGCGCCATGAAGGAGGCTTTAAGGAACAGTCGTTATATTTATCTGTGGGGGTCGAGCCTGGGTAAGCGGGGTTTGATTTGGTCCCTTTTGGAAATATCAAAAATCGCTGGGATGATCCTGATGCCAAGGGCATCACTTCGCATGGGTGAGCTTGACCCCATTGATCTTGAAAACTTCCCTCCTTACCTTAAACGTCGACTGAAAGTCGTAACGGGATTAATAGTGGTGGGGGTTATTTGGCTGGCGGCCATATCTGTGTTGATAGAGTTTGAGTAAGGTAATAGTCCCCAAGTTGAAATCGGCTCTCGGTATATCCAGTCGCAGCTTAGTGCACCATTTGGACAAGGCCGGTGCGCCGGGTGGCGGGATCGCTGGCGAAGCTATGGGGGAGAAAATCTACGAGGTTACTCAGCCATGACCAGCATCGACACCTGGGACCCCTGGGTTGCGATCATTTTTATTGGTACCCCTGGTCTCCTCGCAATTGCCGGTACTGGATACAGTCTTTTACCTGAGCCGCTACCACCTAGACGCCATAAGGGAGGCCTTAAAGAACAGCCGTTATATTTATCTTTGGGGGCCGAGCTTAGGGAGGCGGGGCTTGATTTGGTCCCTATTGGAAATTTCGAAAATTGCCGGAATGGTTATGTGGTCAAAGGCATATATCCGTATGGGAGATGTAAACTCTGCCGATCTTCAACATTTCCCGCCTCATCTGAAAAGGCATCTGATTGCCGATACGGCACTGATGCTTGCCTCTTTAGCGTGGCTGATACTTGTAGTCATTCTGTTGAAGCTCAAGTAATACAACCGGACTTACCCAAGGTCCCTGACAGGTCAGCTTCTGCTAATAAACCTGCGTTTCATTCATTTAAACCTTGGAGTCTTTGCTACCGAGATCACCTTTACAAAGGCGAAACAAACGGGAGAAGTCATTTATGAGGCAACAACGTGAGCGTTAGTACAGCGGATACAATATTCCTATGTGTCAGCTTGATCGGGTTTGGCGGCACAGTAATTGCCCTAGGCATGTTGCTGCATATTGCCTATACCAAGATGGAGCTAATGCTGAATTGTCTAAAAAATTGTCCTGCCGTGATCATGCTATCAGGCTTCATTCACGGTGGTCCTTTGGGGAGGCTGGTTGTTTTAGGCAGGATTTTCAGCGTCATAAGCACGCCACGCCTTTTTCTACCTGACGGCGGAGCTTGCATTGAAGATATAGATAAATTCCCCAAAGCACTCAAAAGGCGCTTATCTATCCTCAATAAATCTTTATATATCTTCACTTGGATGTTTTTGTTTTGCTGGCTAATATTTCTTGTTAAATGGACCGCCATGCCCCCTCTTCAGTTGGGCGTGGCAGTGCTGACCATCATAGCAGTGCCGATCTGGGCTTTAGCTTGTTTATGGATGGGAAAGAAACATGGCAGCTCAATCATTCTGGGGTTCAGGCATAGCTCTGCCATTACAATCAGAGCCAGACTCAACGCTACCAGCTGGACTGCAACCATAATATTTATAGTAGCCACATCAATAATAATTACATGCAGTCGATTCTTTGTAAGTCGCGGCACACTTGAACCGCAGGAACTAAAAAACCTCCCTCAACACCTTAAACTCAAGCTGTTCGGTTTTTTTATTTCAGAAATCATATTACTTTCCTGCTTGCTGGGGCTGTATCTGCTTAGCGAATGAATCATTCAAACAAGGGTGGAGAACAATATTCGACACAAAGCTATACGCCGATCATGCAGCGTTTCTGGCAAACCCGCCTGATCGGCTACCTCACGGCACCAAGCGACACCCCTGCCGCTCCCCCAACCACCTTGCCGTATGCGTACGCCCCAACCCACTCGCCGTCACTTCACTGCGCTCAGGCGTGTCGATCAACGCACTGGTCGGCACGTACTGCTTCACATACCCACGGCAATACTGCGCCGGGTTGTTTTCCACATACCGGCACGAGCAATACTCCTTGGCGGTGTACGCCGCGATGATGTCGGGGAAGGCTTGCAGGTTGACGCGCTCATGCCACACCCAGCCCAACAGGGCGAGCAACAGCAGCAGAAACAGACTGGTAAACGGCCGACGACGAATCATGGCTGCACCGCCGCCAATACGCGCTTGAGCAGTTCGTTGTGCCGATAGCTGCCGTCGCGGTCATCGCCGTAACGTACGATCACCAAGTGCTCGTCCGGCAGCACGAACAGCGCTTGGCCCCAGTGTCCCAATGCGGCGAAGGTGTCAGCAGGAGCATCGGGCCAAGGTTTGGGCGCGCCTGTGTTGAGCCACCACTGGCCGCCGGGGACGGCTTCATCCTGGCCGCTTTTGTATTTGTCGAACGGCTGGCGATTGAAGGCCACCCATTCTTTAGGCAGCAACTGTTGCTCACCCCAACGCCCCTCCCGCGCCATCAGCAGTCCAACCCTCGCCAAATTCCGGGCAGTGAGGTACGCATAGGACGAAGCGACGAAGGTTTCATCGGCATCGGTTTCCCATGTCGCATTGCGAATGCCCAACGGCTTGAACAACGCATCCCACGGATAGCTCATATACGCCTTGTGGCCGAGCATGCCTTTGAGGGCCGCAGACAAGATGTTGCTGTCGCCACTGGAATAACGAAACGCCTGGCCCGGGGCAGCAGCAGCGTCGGTACTGGCGGCAAACTCGGCCATATCGCCACGGCCTCGGGTGTAGAGCATCGCCACCACCGAGGATTTCAGCGGCGCGTATTCATAGTCTTCCTGCCAGTCCAGGCCCGAGGCCCAGTGCAGCAGGTCGGCCATGGTCACCTTGGGATGCTGATTCATCGGCGAGTAGAAACGCGCAACGGGGTCGCTCAGCTTGAAGCGGTTTTCACCGTAGGCCACGCCGAGCACGGTGGCCATCAGGCTTTTGCTCACCGACCAGGTCAGGTGCGGCGTGCTGGCGGTGGTGGGCGCGGCGTAGCGTTCGTAGATGATTTCGCCGTCACGAATGACCAGCAGCGCATCGGTACGAATGCCTTCGCGGCTGGTGTCGTCACGGGGCGGGAAAGCGTAGGCGTCCAGTGCATCGACAGCGGGGCCATTGAGGGGTGTGCCCATGGCCCAATCCTTTACAGGCCAGGTTTCGGCGCGGGCGGTAACGGTGACAAACAGTAGGGCAACGCACAACAGGCCTCGGACCATGGACGCAAACTCAAGGGGGGGGCATTCAAGCCCGCGAGCCTAGCGCAGGCCAATGACAGATTTGCTACACGGGGTCTGTCATCCAACCGTCACCGTAACTTCATGGAGATGACACCGAGGCTACATAGCCTGACTTTGGACAACAAAGTCGACTGGCCGTACAACCCGGCCGGCACTCGGAGACTCGCTATGACTCAGATCGCCCGCATCAGCGACAAAGGCAATGAACGCCGTCTGCAAGCCGAACGCCTGGTGGGCGCACAGGCTTTGCAGGAAGCCCAGGCCCTGCGGTTCAACGTGTTCAGCGGCGAGTTCAACGCCAAGCTGAAAGGCGCGGAACTGGGCCTGGACATGGATGACTATGATGTTCACTGCAGCCACATCGGCGTGCGGGATTTGAACAGCGGTCGACTCGTCGCCACCACCCGTCTGCTCGACCACCAGGCCGCGAGCACCCTGGGCCGGTTCTACAGCGAAGAAGAATTCAGCCTGCATGGCCTGCTGCACTTGCAGGGCCCGATCCTCGAAATCGGCCGCACCTGCGTCGACCCGGCCTACCGCAACGGCGGTACCATCGCGGTATTGTGGGGCGAGTTGGCCGAGGTGCTCAACCAGGGTGGCTACAGCTACCTGATGGGCTGCGCGAGCATCCCGATGCACGACGGCGGTATCCAGGCCCACGCGATCATGCAGCGCCTGCGCGAACGCTACCTGTGCAACGAACACCTGCGCGCCGAGCCGAAAAAACCACTGCCGGCCCTGGACCTGCCGTCCAACGTTATCGCGGAAATGCCACCGCTGCTCAAGGCCTATATGCGCCTGGGCGCAAAGATCTGCGGCGAGCCGTGCTGGGATGAAGACTTCCAGGTCGCCGACGTGTTCATCCTGCTCAAGCGCGATGAGTTGTGCCCGCGTTATGCGCGGCACTTCAAGGCGGCCATGTGATGAGCCGCCTGCGTGTGTACGGGCGCATCGCCCGGGTGCTGCTGGTGGTGGCGCTGGGCTTGAGCATGGCCAGTGTGTTTGGCCTGTTCGAGCGCTTGGGTGTGGCCAACTCGATGGTGCGGCGCCAGCGTTGGTCGCGGTTCTTTATGGCGCGCCTGAGCAACGCCCTGCCCTTTCGCGTGACGGTGCACGGTGAGGTGCCGCAAACACCGATGCTGTGGGTGAGCAATCACGTGTCCTGGACGGATATCCCGCTGCTGGGCATGGTCACGCCGATGTCTTTCCTGTCCAAGGCCGAAGTGCGCACCTGGCCGGTGGCAGGCTGGTTGGCGGCCAAGGCTGGCAGCCTGTTTATCCGCCGCGGCGCGGGCGACAGCCAGTTGATCCGCAAGCAGATGACCCGTCATCTGGAGCAACAGCACCCGCTGCTGATGTTCCCCGAAGGCACCACCACTGATGGACGCAGCCTGCGTACGTTCCACGGGCGCTTGCTGGCCAGTGCGATCGATGCGGATGTGTCGCTGCAGCCGGTAGCGATCCGGTATCTGCGCGACGGTCAGGTCGACCCGTTGGCACCGTTTATTGGCGAGGATGATTTGCTCTCGCACTTGATGCGCTTGTTCTCCAATGACCAGGGCGATGTGGAGATTCATGTGCTCAAACCGATTGCCTGCGCCGGACAGGAGCGTGCGGCATTGGCGTTCCAGGCGCAGCAGGCGGTGCAGAAAGCGTTGTTTGGGCCGGTGCCGGAGGTTGAGCCAGTAAATACTCGGCCTGCGTTTGCGGCCTAAAGCGGGCACGGTTAAATGTGGGAGGGAGCAAGCCCCTCCCACATTTAATTCTGTGTAGCCTGCTGGGTTTGTGCGAATGCCTGTAACTCTGGGTAGAACTCACTGAAGTCTCTGCTCAGTGGTTCATACAACACCCGCAACTCCTGCATCGCAAACCCCAACGCGTCTGGGTCAGTCAGCCGCCGCGAAATCCCACGCAGCACCTGCTCCATCACCGCAAACTCGCGATACGAGCCCAGCCAATCATCCGCCGCCATGTAGGGCGCAATCTGCGCCAGCCGCCCCGGCAAAGCGGGTTCGGCCGCCAGCACGCGATACACCTGCGAGGTAAAACGCTCCAGGGGCTGGTCGGCATACAGTGCCCAATCCCGCGCCAGGCAATGGTCGAAAAACACATCGAGGACGATCCCGGCATAGCGCCTGCGGGTCAGGCTGAAACGCGACAACGCCTCGCCCACCAGCGCATGGCTATCGGTAAAACGGTCGATGGAGCGATGCAGCTGGATCGCCGCTTCGATTTGCGGGCTGAACTGGCCCTGCAAGCGACCTTTGACGAAGTCGCCATAGAGGCTGCCCAGCAGTTGCGCAGGAAGTTGGCCGCCCAGGTGCAGATGTGCGAGATAATTCATGGCGCGCAGTCTACCACTGCCTTCAACGTATCGTTATAACCCGATATACCGATTCAGTCTGACCTCAGATCAAATTCATATTGGTATATCGGGATAGACCGATTTAAAGTTCGCCTCATCGCGATATAACGCTTTACGACACCGAGCACCTGCCATGTCCATTGACCTCGACGAAATAATAAAAGCCCTGGCGCACCCAGTACGACGAGACATCCTCACCTGGCTGAAAGACCCGAAGGTGCAATTCCCCGAGCAACTGCACAACCACGAATACGGCATCTGCGCCGGGCAGATCGACCAGCGCTGCGGCCTGTCCCAGTCGACCGTATCGGCCCACCTGGCCACCTTGCAACGGGCCGGGTTGATCAGCAGCCAGAAGGCCGGGCAATGGCACTTTTTCAAACGCAACGAGACAGTGATCCAGGCCTTTCTCGCGGCGCTCACCACCGAACTCAGCGCCGATAAGAGCGCACCGCTGTAATAAAGGAAACGTAGATGCCCCTCTCGCTACTCATACTGGCCCTCAGCGCCTTTGCCATCGGCACCACCGAATTCGTCATCATGGGGCTGCTGCCCGATGTGGCAGCGGACTTGGGCGTGTCGATTCCCGGCGCCGGCTGGCTGGTTACTGGCTACGCCCTGGGCGTAGCCATCGGTGCGCCGTTCATGGCACTGGCCACCGCCAAGTTGCCACGCAAGGCCGCCCTGGTAGCGTTGATGGGTATCTTCATTGTCGGCAACCTGCTCTGCGCCCTGGCCAGTGACTACAACGTGCTGATGTTTGCCCGCGTCATCACGGCGCTGTGCCACGGTGCCTTCTTTGGGATTGGTTCTGTGGTGGCGGCCAACCTGGTACCAGCCAACAAGCGCGCTTCGGCCGTGGCCTTGATGTTCACCGGCCTGACCCTGGCCAACGTGCTCGGCGTACCGCTGGGCACCGCCCTGGGCCAGCAAGCTGGCTGGCGCTCAACCTTCTGGGCGGTGACCGTGATTGGCGTGATCGCCTTGATCGGCTTGATCCGCTTCTTGCCGGCAAAGCGTGACGAAGAAAAACTCGACATGCGCGCCGAACTGGCAGCCCTCAAGGGTGCCGGCATCTGGTTGTCGCTGAGCATGACAGCGTTGTTTGCCGCCTCCATGTTCACCCTTTTTACCTACGTCGCACCGCTGCTTGGCGATGTCACCGGCGTGTCACCCAAGGGCGTGACCTGGACCCTGCTGTTGATCGGCCTGGGCCTGACCGTGGGCAACATTATCGGCGGCAAGCTGGCGGACAAACGCCTGGCGGCCACCCTGATCGGCGTGTTCATCAGCATGGCGGTGGTCTCAACTGTCCTGTCCTGGACCAGCGTCGCGCTGATCCCCACCGAAATCACCCTGTTCCTGTGGGCCACCGCTTCGTTTGCCGCCGTACCGGCGCTGCAAATCAACGTAGTGACCTTCGGCAAAGCAGCACCGAACCTGGTGTCCACCTTGAACATCGGCGCTTTCAATATCGGCAACGCTCTTGGCGCCTGGGTCGGTGGCAGCGTGATCGCCCATGGTTTCGGCCTGACCAGCGTGCCGCTGGCCGCCGCAGCACTGGCGATCCTGGCCCTGCTGGTGACCCTGATCACTTTCCGTCAGAGCGGCGACGCCGACCTGGCCCCTGCGACCAACTGATCAATCCACTTAAAGAGAAGGGTGTTATCCCATGACGACTATTTTCGATCCGATCACACTGGGCGACCTGGAACTGTCGAACCGCATCATCATGGCGCCGCTGACCCGCTGCCGCGCCGACGCCGGTCGTGTGCCCAACGCGCTGATGGCCGAGTACTACGTGCAGCGTGCCTCCGCCGGGCTGATCCTCAGCGAAGCCACCTCCGTGACACCCATGGGCGTGGGCTACCCGGACACCCCGGGCATCTGGTCCAACGACCAGGTGCGCGGCTGGGCCAACATCACCAAGGCCGTGCACGGCGCGGGCGGCAAGATCTTCCTGCAACTGTGGCATGTGGGTCGCATCTCCCACGAGTCCTACCTGAACGGCGAAACCCCGGTGGCCCCAAGCGCAGTCCAGGCCAAAGGTCATGTCAGCCTGGTTCGCCCACTGGCCGACTATCCGACCCCACGCGCCCTGGAAACCGCTGAAATCGCCGACATCGTCGACGCTTACCGCGTAGGTGCCGAGAACGCCAAGGCTGCAGGGTTTGACGGCGTGGAAATCCACGGCGCCAACGGCTACCTGCTCGACCAGTTCCTGCAAAGCAGCACCAACCAGCGCACCGACCAATACGGCGGCTCCCTGGAAAACCGTGCGCGCCTGTTGCTGGAAGTGACCGACGCCGCCATCGAAGTCTGGGGCGCCGGCCGCGTGGGCGTGCACCTGGCACCGCGTGCCGATGCGCACGACATGGGCGACGCCAACCTGGCCGAAACCTTCACCTACGTCGCCAGCGAACTGGGCAAGCGTGGCATCGCCTTTATCTGCTCCCGTGAAAAAGAAGGCGCGGACAGCCTCGGCCCACAACTGAAAAAGGCCTTCGGCGGCGTGTACATCGCCAACGAACGCTTCACCAAGGACAGCGCCAACGCCTGGCTGGCCGAAGGTAAAGCAGATGCCGTGGCCTTCGGTATTCCCTTCATTGCCAACCCAGACCTGCCGGCGCGCTTGAAGGCGGATGCAGCGTTGAACGAGCCGCACCCGGAAACCTTCTATGGCAAAGGCCCGGTGGGTTATATCGATTACCCGACACTGCCGATCTAACTGACTGAAACAAAAAACAAAGTGGGAGGGGCTTGCCCCCGATAGCGGTGGCTCAGTCAACACATCATTGACTGACACACCGCTATCGGGGGCAAGCCCCCTCCCACATTTTGACTGTATGTAGGCTCTTGGAAACATTGCTTCACAGAACCGCAACAATATCGCTACAAAATACTTAGCCGGCTACCTATCAACCGCAGGCCAGCCCGTATATAAAGTCACCCCGCCAATCAGGCAAAGGGACGATTGACTGTCTCTGGTCTTTACTATTGACACAACTGGACGCAATTACGCATTTTGTCTCAATTGCGCAGGCTGGGGCTCAGGCGCAGCATGTCCAGCCCTATGTCAGCCCAGCGCTCGGCGTCTTGATGCAGTTGAAAACTGTCAGGCACCAACAGCCACTGTCCGATCAGACCGTGGATAAACGCATGGATGCATATGGCCCCGCGGGTGGTATCGAGCGTTTCTGGAAGTTGCCCGCGATGGACCGCGTTACGCAACGTCAAGCCGATACGCAGGTTGCATTCAAGAGTGTGGGTCTGGCGTTGGCGGCGCATGTCACACATTTCATCGGTGAACTCGCACTTATGAAACAGGATTTCGTTGATGCGCCGGGTTTTCGGGTCCAGGGCCACTTCATGATAGAGATGAATCAGCAACTTGCGCATACAGCCCAGCGGGTCGACTTCGTCCTCGCTTTCACTGGCGCGGGCCAATTCGTCCAGGGGCTCGTGCAGCGTGTCGAGCAATGCCTGAAGCAAGTCGGACTTATTGCTGAAATGCCAGTAGATAGCACCGCGCGTCACTCCCGCCAGCGCGGCGATGTCCGCCAGGGTGGTGCGCGCCACGCCACGCTCATAGAAGGCTTGCTCAGCGGCTTGGAGAATCTGGCTGCGCGTTTCCTGAGCTTCCTCTTTGGTGCGACGAACCATGGCAGTAAAACCTCAATCGGGACACTGTGGATGGTGCTTGACCATCATCTGAATAATTGTGGGACGACGCCGTCATGGGCGCCGAACGTACTAGAATCGAGGCTTGGGGCGCTGCTTTGTCAACATTGCGCACGGCCTGTCAAGAGTTTACAAACAACCATGAACGTAAGTATATTGCGTAGCAAGCTACTTATCTACTCACAGCCTGTTTTTTACCCTTCCACACTTCTTGTGCGCACCCTGCGCGCCTGACCCGAGGATCTTCATGCAACTTAAGCCAGCTGTTACCGCTCTGGTCACTGCCGTCGCCCTGGCATCGCTGCTCAGCGGATGTAAAAAGGAAGAAGCGGCACCGCCCGCTCAAACCCCTCAGGTCGGCGTGGTCACCATTCAACCGCAAGCCTTTACCCTGACCACCGAGTTGCCAGGCCGCACCACGGCCTATCGCATCGCGGAAGTCCGGCCTCAGGTCAACGGCATCATTCTCAAGCGCTTGTTCAAGGAAGGCGCGGATGTGAAGGAAGGCCAGCAGTTGTACCAGATCGACCCGTCGGTCTATGAGGCGACACTCAAGAGCGCCCAGGCCAAGCTGACCCAGACCAAGTCGATCACCGACCGCTACAAGCAACTGGTCGATGAACAGGCCGTCAGCCGCCAGGAATACGACACCGCCGTCGCCGACCGCATGACCGCCGAAGCCGACCTGCAGAGCGCCCAGATCAACGTGCGCTACACCAAGGTGTTCGCACCGATCTCCGGGCGTATCGGCCGTTCTTCGGTCACCGAAGGCGCACTGGTCAGCAATGGTCAGGCCGATGCCATGGCCGTGATCCAGCAACTGGACCCGATCTACGTCGACGTTACGCAGTCCTCGGCTGAAATGCTGAAGCTGCGTCGCGACCTTGCCAGTGGCCAACTGGAGAAAGCCGGCGACAACGCGGCCAAGGTCAAGCTGACCCTGGAAGACGGCACGCCTTACGCCCAGGACGGCAAGCTCGAATTCTCCGAAGTGTCGGTCGACCAGACCACCGGTTCCGTGACCCTGCGTGCCGTGTTCCCCAACCCTGACCATGTGCTGCTGCCGGGCATGTTCGTGCACGCCCAGCTGCAAGCGGGTGTGAACAGCAAGGCCATTCTCGCTCCGCAACAAGGCGTGACCCGTGACCTCAGGGGCATTCCGACGGCGCTGATCGTGAACAAGGACAACAAGGTCGAGCAACGCGAGCTGGTTGCCAACCGCACTGCCGGTGCGTACTGGCTGGTGGAAAAAGGCCTTGACGCCGGTGACCGCGTGATCACCGAGGGCCTGCAATTCATCAAGCCGGGTATCGAAGTCAAGGTCAAGGACGCCGACAACGCCAAACCCGCCGGTACTGCTGCAGCGCCTGCTGCCGCTGCTGGTCAAGGGGAGTAATCCATGTCGAAATTTTTTATCGACCGTCCCATTTTTGCCTGGGTAATTGCCCTGGTGATCATGCTGGTCGGGGCACTGTCGATCCTGAAGTTGCCCATCAACCAATACCCGGCCATTGCGCCAACGGCCATTGATATCCAGGTGACCTACCCAGGCGCGTCCGCACAAACCGTGCAAGACACCGTGGTTCAGGTCATCGAGCAACAGCTCAACGGTATCGACAACCTGCGTTATGTCGCCTCGGACAGTAACTCCGACGGCAGCATGACCATCACCGCGACGTTCAACCAGGGTACCAACCCGGATATCGCCCAGGTCCAGGTGCAGAACAAGCTGAACCTGGCCACCCCGCTGCTGCCGCAAGAAGTGCAGCAACAGGGTATCCGCGTGACCAAGTCGGTGAAGAACTTCCTGATGGTGATCGGTCTGGTGTCGGAAGACGGCAGCATGACCAAGGACGACTTGTCCAACTACATCGTGTCCAACATCCAGGACCCGATTTCCCGTACCTCGGGCGTGGGTGACTTCCAGGTCTTCGGTTCGCAGTACGCCATGCGTATCTGGCTCGACCCTGCCAAGCTGAACAACTACCAGCTCACCCCGGTGGATGTCAGCAACGCCATCAAGGCGCAGAACGTGCAGGTGGCCACCGGCCAACTGGGCGGCCTGCCTGCCCTGCCCGGTACCCAGCTGAACGCTACCATCATCGGCAAGACGCGCCTGCAAAGCGCTGAAGAGTTCGCCAAGATCCTGATGAAGGTGAATACCGACGGCTCCCAGGTTCGCCTGGGTGACGTCGCGCGTATCGAGCTGGGCGGCCAGAACTACAGCATCAGTGCGCAGTTCAACGGCAAGCCGGCCTCGGGTATGGCCATCAAGCTGGCGGCGGGTGCCAACGCACTGGACACCGGCAAGGCCATCCGCGAAACAGTAAAGTCCCTGGAACCGTTCTTCCCGCCGGGCATGAAGGCGGTGGTGCCGTATGACACCACCCCGGTGGTGACCGAATCGATCTCCGGTGTGGTTCACACCCTGGTCGAAGCGATCGTGCTGGTGTTCCTGGTGATGTTCCTGTTCCTGCAGAACTTCCGCGCCACCATCATCACCACCATGACCGTACCGGTGGTATTGCTGGGTACCTTCGGGATCCTGGCCGCGTGCGGCTTCACCATCAACACCCTGACCATGTTCGGCATGATCCTGGCCATCGGCTTGCTGGTGGACGATGCCATCGTGGTCGTGGAAAACGTCGAACGGGTAATGGCCGAGGAACATCTGTCGCCCAAAGAAGCGACGATCAAGTCCATGGGCCAGATCCAGGGCGCCCTGGTGGGCATTGCTTTGGTACTGTCGGCGGTACTGCTGCCGATGGCGTTCTTCGGTGGTTCCACCGGGGTGATCTACCGCCAGTTCTCCATCACCATTGTTTCGGCGATGGCGTTGTCGGTCATGGTTGCCCTGATCTTCACCCCGGCCTTGTGCGCCACTATGCTCAAGCCGATCGATCCGGAAAAGCACGGCCAACCCAAGCGCGGCTTCTTCGGCTGGTTCAACCGCACCTTCGACAGCGGCGTACTCAAGTACGAGCGCGGCGTGGGCGGCATGATCAAGCACAAGATCCCGGCATTCCTGGTGTATGTGCTGATCCTGGCCGGCATGATCTGGATGTTCACCCGTATTCCGAGCGCGTTCCTGCCTGAGGAAGACCAGGGCGTGATCTTTGCCCAGGTGCAGACACCGGTCGGTTCTTCGGCTGAACGTACGCAGAAAGTCATCGATGACATGCGGGCCTTCCTGCTGCATGACAAGGAAGGCGAGCCAGGCGAAGGCAAGTCTGTGAACTCGGTGTTTACCGTAAACGGCTTCAACTTCGCCGGCCGTGGCCAGAGCTCGGGCCTCGCGTTTGTGATGCTCAAGCCGTGGGATGAACGTGACTCGACCCAATCGGTATTCGAAGTCGCCAAGCGGGCCCAGGGTTATTTCTTCGGAGCCTTCAAGGACGCAATGGTATTCGCCATCGTGCCACCTTCGGTTCTTGAATTGGGTAACGCCACTGGTTTCGACGTGTTCCTGCAAGACCAGGGTGGCGTCGGCCACGACAAGCTGATGGCTGCACGTAACCAGTTCCTCGGTGCGGCGGCGCAAAGCAAGGTACTGGCAGGCGTACGTCCAAACGGCGTGAACGATGAACCACAGTACGAGCTGACCGTCGACGACGAGAAAGCCAGCGCCCAGGGCATCAGCCTCGCCGATATCCAGCAGACCCTGGCCATTGCCCTGGGTGGCAGCTACATCAACGACTTCATCGACCGTGGTCGTGTGAAGAAGGTGTATGTGCAAGGTGACGCTGCCAGCCGTATGGCACCGGAAGACCTGGACAAATGGTACGTGCGCAGCGACTCCGGGAAGATGGTGCCGTTGTCGGCCATCTCGTCGGGCAAGTGGATCTTCGGTTCGCCGAAGCTCTCGCGATACAACGGTGTAGCGGCGATGGAAATCCTCGGTACCCCGGCGCCGGGCTACAGTACCGGTGACGCGATGGCGGAAGTCGAACGCATTGCCAAGGAACTGCCGGCCGGCATCGGCTACTCCTGGACAGGCCTGTCGTATGAAGAACGCCTGTCCGGCTCCCAGGCACCTGCGCTGTACGCACTGTCGCTGCTGGTTGTATTCCTTTGCCTGGCGGCACTGTACGAAAGCTGGTCGATCCCGATTGCGGTGATTCTGGTGGTGCCACTGGGTGTGATCGGTGCGCTGATCGCTACCAGTATGCGTGGCTTGTCCAACGACGTGTTCTTCCAAGTGGGCTTGTTGGTGACGGTGGGCCTGGCGGCGAAAAACGCCATCCTGATCGTGGAATTCGCCAAGGAGCTGCATGAGCAAGGCAAAGGCATCGTCGAGGCGGCGATCGAAGCTTCGCGGATGCGTCTGCGCCCGATCATCATGACGTCCATGGCGTTCGTGCTCGGCGTACTGCCGCTGGCGATTTCCAGTGGCGCAGGCTCAGGGAGCCAACATGCAATCGGTACCGGCGTAATCGGCGGTATGATCACCGCCACCGTGCTGGCGATCTTCTGGGTGCCACTGTTCTATGCAACCGTGTCCTCGGCTGGCGAACGCAAAAAGAAAGTCATTACTGAAACTCCTAAAGAGGCTGGCCAATGAGCAAGTCGCTACTTTCCCTAGCCGTCACGGCATTCGTGCTCAGTGGCTGCTCGCTGATACCCGACTATCAGCGCCCCGATGCGCCGGTGGCCGCGCAGTTCCCGCAGGGGCCGGCGTATTCGTCGGCCCAGGCGCCGGGCCAGGCCGCTGCCGAGCAAGGCTGGAAGCAGTTTTTCCATGACCCTGCCCTGCAACAGCTGATCCAGACCGCGTTGGTGAACAACCGTGACCTGCGTGTCGCGGCCTTGAACATCGACGCTTATGCGGCGCAGTACCAGATCCAGCGTGCCGACCTGTTCCCGGCCGTGTCGGCCACCGGCAGCGGCAGCCGCCAGCGCACCCCGGCCAAGCTGTCGCAGACCGGCGAAGCAGGCATCAGCAGCCAATACTCTGCCGGCCTCGGGATCAGCTCCTACGAGCTGGACCTGTTCGGTCGCGTACGCAGCCTGAGTGAAGAAGCGCTGCAAAAATACTTCGCCACTGAGGAGGCGCGGCGCAGCACCCAGATCAGCCTGGTGGCCAGCGTGGCGAATGCCTACCTGACCTGGCAGGCCGACAAGGAACTGCTCAAGCTGACCCAGGACACCCTCGGTGCTTTCGAGCAGAGCTTCAAGCTCACCTCGCGCAGCAACGAAGTCGGCGTGGCCTCGGCGCTGGACCTCAGCCAGGCACGCACCTCGGTGGAAAACGCCCGGGTCCAACTGGCCCGGTATACCCGCCAAGTGGCTCAGGACGAAAACAACCTGACCCTGCTGCTGGGCACCGGCCTGCCGGCGAATATCGCCAGCAAGCCGCTGTCGGATAACCTGCTCAGCGAAGTGCCTGCCGGGTTGCCATCGGACCTGCTGCAACGTCGTCCCGACATTGTGCAGGCCGAGTACAACCTCAAGGCGGCCAACGCCAATATCGGCGCGGCCCGTGCTGCGTTTTTCCCGAGCATCAGCCTGACCGCCAGCGCCGGCACCGCCAGCCCTACCCTGGGCGGCCTGTTCAAAGGCGGCTCGGGCACTTGGGCGTTCGCCCCGCAGATCAACATCCCGATCTTCAATGCCGGTAGCCTGCGCGCAAGCCTGGACTACTCGAAGATCCAGAAAGAGATCAACGTGGCCAACTATGAGAAGGCGATCCAGACAGGCTTCCAGGAAGTTTCCGACGGCCTTGCGGCACGGGCGACCTACAAGCAGCAACTGGACGCCCAACGTGGCTTCGTCGAGGCTAACCAGGACTACTACCGCCTGGCCGAGCGTCGCTACCGCATTGGTGTCGACAGCAACCTGACCTTCCTCGACGCCCAGCGCCAGCTGTTCAGTGCCCAGCAATCGCTGATCACCGACCGCCTTGCGCAGCTGACCAGCGAGGTCAACCTGTACAAGGCCCTCGGCGGTGGCTGGAACGAACAGACCGCGCAGAACGAGCCATTGAAAGAAGAAGCACCGCCCTTGAAGCTGTTCTGATAGTGCAGGTGTAAAAAAACCGCTTCCCTCACCGGAAGCGGTTTTTTTATGCCTGGATTATTACCCCGCCAACTTGCGTTCGATCATCGCCCACAACCTACCCTGCCCCGATTGAATCGCCCCCACACCGCCGCGCACCATGGCCGCCACCTGCATAACCCCAATAACAACAGGTCCGACACCATGAGCACTTTCCAACCGCGTCAGCTGTTGCTGGCGACCGCTGTCGCCAGCCTTGCCCTTCCCGCTATCGCCGAAGAACACGGTTTTCTCGAAGACGCCAGCGCCAATCTCAACCTGCGTAATTTCTTCTTCAACCGCAATTACACCAACCCGACCAAGGCCCAGGGCGGTGCGCAGGAATGGACGCAGAGTTTCATCCTCGACGCCAAGTCGGGCTTCACCCAGGGCACCGTGGGTTTTGGTGTGGATGTACTCGGCTTGTACTCGCTCAAGCTCGATGGCGGACGCGGCACGGGCGGCACCCAGTTGCTGCCGCTGGACCATGATGGCCGGCCGGCGGACGAATTCGGACGCCTGGGCGTGGCCTTCAAGGCGCGGTTTTCCGAGACCGAACTCAAGATAGGCGAATGGATGCCAGTGTTGCCGATCCTGCGTTCGGATGACGGCCGCTCCCTGCCGCAGACCCTGCGCGGTGGGCAGATCACCTCGAAGGAAATCGACGGCCTGACCCTGTATGGCGGCCAGTTCCGCGCCAACAGCCCGCGTGATGACGGCAGCATGAGCGACATGTCGATGTTCGGTAAAGCTGCATTTACTTCCGACCGTTTCAACTTCCAGGGTGCCGAATATGCGTTCAACGACAAGCGCACCCAGGTCGGCGTATGGAACGCCCAGCTCAAGGACATCTACAGTCAGCAATTCATCAACCTGATCCACAGCCAGCCCGTCGGCAACTGGACCCTCGGCGCCAACCTCGGGTTCTTCTACGGCAAGGACGACGGCAGCGCCCGCGCAGGCAGCCTGGACAACAAAACCTGGTCCGGCCTGTTCTCCGCCAGGTACGGCGGCAACACCTTCTACGTCGGCCTGCAAACACTCACCGGCAACAGCGCCTGGATGCGCGTCAATGGCACCAGTGGCGGCACCCTCGCCAATGACAGCTATAACTCGAGTTACGACAACGCCGAGGAAAAATCCTGGCAAGTGCGCCACGACTACAACTTCGCCGCTCTCGGCATACCCGGCTTGACGCTGATGAACCGTTATATCAGCGGCAGCAACGTGCACACCGGCACCATCAGCGACGGCAAGGAATGGGGCCGTGAAAGTGAAGTCGGCTATACGGTGCAGAGCGGCGCACTGAAGAATTTCAATGTGCGCTGGCGCAATTCGAGCATGCGCCGGGACTACAGCAACAATGAGTTCGACGAAAACCGGTTGATCGTCAGCTACCCGATAAGTCTGCTGTAAACCGGCGCCAGACTTAAGGTATGGTGCGCGCCTGCCGCTGCTGATCCCCTTTGACAGCGGCCCCTATCGAGCCTGCGCCCCTCATGAGATCCCTTGCCACAGCAAGCGCATTGTTGGCCATGGCCCTGAGCCTGAGCGGCTGCATCGGCGCACCTGTTGCCCTGACGCCGGCAAGCCAGCAACGCTTGCAAACCCAGGCACCGATCCGCTTCCTGCTGACCTTCGATGACGGCCCCAGCGCCTCGGGCTACAACAACCCGAGCCGCTCAGTGGTTGCCGACCTGGCGCACAACCCAGTGCTGCCGGGCATCAAGGCGGTGTTCTTCCTGCAGACCGAAGCAGCCCGCTCCGGCGGCAGTTCCCGGGGGCGCAAGACCATGGAGCGCGAATACGCCGCCGGCCATATCCTGGCATTCCATACGGCAACGGCGTTTCACACCAACCACCGCTGGCTGAACGATGCCGAACTGGAACGCACCCTGACCGAAGGTGCCGCCGATATCGCCAGCATCACCGGCACGCCTCCGGTGCTGGTACGCCCGCCCTTCTGGAACTACGACAAACGCACCTTCGCCGCCTACCAGCGGCATGGCATGCAGGTGTTGCTGACGGACCTGAGCGCCAACGACGGCAAGATCTGGGGTTTTAATGGCAGTCCGCGCCGACGGGCCAATTTGTACCGGCAGTTGTCACTGGTACGTGAACGCATTGCCTTGGGCGAATTACCGACGGTGGACGGCGTGATCCCCGTGGTGGTGACCTTCCACGATATCAACCGCTACACCGCACGACATATGCAGGAGTACTTGCAGATCCTCATGGACAGCGCGCAAATCAACGGTTTGAACATCGCTGTCGAGCCTTTCTACACCGACACTACCCAGCTTCAACAGGCGGCGCTGGCACGTACGGTGAAGGTCGTAAGCGACCCCGTGCACTTGCCAGGCGTATGGAATTGGGTGTGGGATGCCGATTCACGCTGATCTCTGCATCTTGCCCCACCACTCGGCAACTCGCCTAGGCTCGGTGTGCCCTCACTCCGGCTTGAACCCGTGGGCCGCCGTCATGGGCCATCCTTGGCCCAGGACGGCTAACCCGGCGTCCTGCCGGGTTACCCACGGCTTCAAGCCTGCTTTCGGCCAGCGTGGTTTAACGGGGCGCTTGAGATCGAGATCAAAAGCGACTCGCTACGCATCGTAGATACGTTGGCGGCGCTTCTGCTTTTCTGTGGGAGCGGGCTTGCCCGCGAAAAACTGGAGGGCGCCGCGTTCATCCTGATTTCCTGCGCCATCGTTAACGACCATCGCGGGCAAGCCCGCTCCCACAGGGGTACGCGCAAGCTTCAACGATCAGGTCGGCTCTAAGGCCGCCTCGCTGTGCTTTTGATTTTGATCTTAGGCGCCCCGTTAAACCACGCTGGCCGGAATTCGACAGGGATTTGGGGGGTAAACCGGCAGGGATGCCGGTTTAGCCGCCCCGCGCCATGGAGGGCGCGTGGCGGCGGCCCCCCAAATCAATGTCGGATTACGGGCACACCGAGCCTGGGCGAGGTGCCGAGTGGTGGGGCAAGAGCGTTTTGCTCACTTTTGCGCTTTTCAAAAGTGAGCCGCTGTAAGAGCGGAACCTATAGTGGCCGTTACCTAAACAACGGATATGTACCCAGGACGAAAACCAACATCCTCGGCTGTCAGGCCGCCACGGGAGCAAGCTCCCTGGTTTGCTGCGCGACAGCGTCACATCGAAGATGTGGTGGCGACTCCCACAGGTTGACCCTATTTCAATTCAGGTTTCTCGGGACTCAACGCCCAATTCATCCCACACCGACTCAGCCAGGTGAAAGGTTGCATTCGCCGCCGGAATCCCGCAGTAAATCGCACTCTGCATCAGCACTTCCTTGATCTCGGCGCGGGTCACCCCATTGCTGGCAGCGGCGCGCAGGTGCAATTTCAGTTCTTCACTGCGGTTCATGCCGATCAGCATCGCAATAGTGATCAGGCTGCGGGTATGCCGAGGCAGTCCGGGGCGCGTCCAGATATCACCCCAGGCGTGGCGGGTGATCATTTCCTGGAACTCGCTGTTGAACTCGGTCAGGGCATCGAGACTGCGATCGACATGGGAATCGCCCAGTACTTCGCGGCGCACTTGCAGGCCGTCGGCGTAACGTTGTTTCTCGTCCACAAAAAGCACCTCAGCGGGCCAGCAGGAATTCAATCACCCGGTCGCTGAATGCAGCGCCGGCTTGCACATTGGACAGGTGCGCCGCATAGAACTCGGCGTATTCGGCGCCGCGCACATGGCTCTGGATAAAGTGGCCGCCGGCGGGCGGCGTCACGGCGTCTTCAGTGCCGGCAATCACCAGGGTCGGCACCTTGATCGACGACAATTGCTCACGAAAATCTGCATCGCGCACCGCACCGCAGTTAGCGGCATACCCCTTGGGCGAAGTAGCCGCGAGCATATCGGTGATCTGCTTGGCCTGGTGCGGATTGGCGGCAGCAAAATCCGCTGTGAACCAGCGCGCAATCGAGGCATCACGCAAGGCGACCATCGCGGCTGCGCCATCGCGCAGGACCATTTCAATGCGTGGGTTCCAGGTGTCCGGCGTGCCGATCTTGGCGGCGGTATTGCATACCACCAGGCGTTGCAGGCGTTCGCCGGCGTGAATGCCCAGCCATTGGCCGATCAACCCGCCCATGGACAGGCCACAAAAATGCGCACGCTGGATACCCAGCGCATCCAGCAGGGCGATAACATCTCGGCCCAGTTGCTCGATGCTGTACGGTCCTTCGGTCACCAGTGATTTGCCATGGCCACGGGTGTCGTAGCGCAACACGCGAAAATGCTCGGTGAACGCCGGGATCTGGATGTCCCACATATGCAAGTCGGTGCCCAGGGAGTTGGACAGCACCAGCACCGGTGCGCCCTCGGGCCCCTCCAATTGGTAATGCAGTTCGCCCTCGGCGAGTTGTACAAAAGCCACAGCAGTCTCCTCAGGCAGTCAAGGCAAAGTGTTCGGTCACTGCACGGGTGACCCAAGTGTGCGCCTGGCCCAGGTAATGGGCCGGGTCGAGCAAGCGATCCAGTTCAGCCGCGGATAGCTCGGCGGTCACTTGCGGTTCATCCGCCAATACTTCACGCAAGTGGCGCCGCTCGGTCACGGCGCGTTTGCAGCACTGCTCCAGCAGATGGTGGGCGGTGTCGCGGCCCAGGCGCTGGGCAAGCACGATGCTGACAGCTTCGGCTAGCAGCAGGCCCTGGGTCAGGTCGAGGTTCTGCGCCATGCGCTCGGGGTCGACCTCCAGCCCTTCGCAGACCAGCAGTGCCTGTTGCAAGGCGCCGGACACCAACCGGCAAATCTCGGGCAGGGTTTCCCATTCGGCATGCCACAGGCCCAGGCTGCGTTCGTGCTCCTGGGGCATGGCGCTGTACATCGTTGCCACCAGGCCCGGTACGCGGGTGGCGGCGCTGATCAATACCGCGGCGCCCACCGGGTTGCGCTTGTGGGGCATGGTCGACGACCCACCCTTGCCCGGCGCCGCAGGTTCAAACACCTCCGCCGCTTCCGTTTGCATCAACAGGCTGATATCGCGACCCAGCTTGCCGAGGCTGCCGGCGATCAGGCCGAGCACGCTGGCAAATTCCACCAGGCGATCACGTTGGGTATGCCAGGGTTGTTCGGGCAAGCCCAGCTGCAATTCAGCGGCCAAGGCTTCAGCGATAGGCATGGCGTCTTCGCCGAGCGCAGCCAAGGTGCCGGACGCACCGCCAAATTGCAGCACCAACAGGCGCGGTTTCAACTCTGCAAGGCGCTGGCGACTGCGCGTCACGGCGCCCAGCCAACCAGCGATTTTCATGCCCAGGGTGACCGGTGTCGCGTGTTGCAACCAAGTACGCCCGGCCAATGGCACGGCGGCGTAACGCTGGGCCTGGGCAGCCAGCACATCGCCCAGGCGCGCCAGGTCCGCCTCGATCAACCCCAGTGCCTGGCGCAACTGCAGCACCAGGCCAGTGTCCATCACGTCCTGGCTGGTCGCGCCCAGATGCACATAGCGCTCGGCGCCGGGATCTTCACTGGCAATCAGCTTGCCCAGTGCCTTGACCAACGGAATCGCCGAGTTGCCTGCCGTGGCAATCGCCACGCCGAGGGCGTCCACGTCGTAGAGCGAAGCCAGGCAAGCCTGGGCAATCGGCGCCACGGCGGCCTGCGGAATCAACCCGACCTGGGCCTCAGCCCGGGCCAGCGCGGCCTCGAAATCCAGCATGCCCTGCAGGCGTCCCTGGTCGCAGAACACTTCCGCCATGCTGCCGGCGGTGAAGTAAGCGTCGAACAGTTGATTGCTCGTGCGCAGCGTCATAACTCGTCCCTTATAGATCGTGATGCAGGTAAGCCGCCTGTTTCGGCAAGCGCAAGCTGAACAGGAAGGCCACCGCCATCATCGCAGTGACGTACCAATAAAAGGTGTTTTCCATGCCGATGGATTTCAAGCTCAGCGCGACCACTTCCGCGGAACCACCAAACACCGCGTTCGCCACGGCATAGGCCAGGCCCACACCCAAGGCACGTACCTGGGGCGGGAACATCTCGGCTTTGACCAGGCCGCTGATGGAGGTGTAGAAGCTGACAATCGCCAACGCCAAGGTAATCAACACAAAGGCCAGGAACGGGCTGGTCACGGTTTTCAGGGTCAGCAGGATCGGCACGGTGAACAGGGTGCCAAGGCCGGCGAACCAGAGCATGGAATTACGCCGGCCGATCTTGTCGGCCAGCATGCCGAACAGTGGCTGCATGCACATATACAGGAACAGCGCACCGGTCATGATGTAGCTGGACGTCTTGGCGTGCATACCCACGGTGTTCACCAGGTACTTCTGCATGTAGGTGGTGAACGTATAGAAAATCAGCGAGCCACCGGCGGTGTAGCCAAGCACGGTGATGAAGGCTTTGCCGTGATCGCGAAACAGCGCGACGATACTGCCGGCGTCCTTGTCTTCGCGCATTTCCTTGCTGGTGGTTTCCTTCAGGGTGCGCCGCAACAGCAGGGAGATCACCGCAGCAATAGCGCCGATCACGAACGGAATGCGCCAGCCCCAGGCGCGCAGTTCTTCTTCGGTGAGGATTTGTTGCAGGATCACCACCACCAATACCGCCAGCAACTGGCCGCCGATCAGGGTCACGTATTGGAACGAGGCAAAGAAACCGCGCTGGCCTTTGAGCGCGACTTCACTCATGTAAGTCGCCGTGGTGCCGTATTCGCCCCCCACCGACAAACCCTGGAACAGCCGCGCCACCAACAGCAACGCAGGGGCCCAGGCACCGATGTCGTTATAGGTGGGCAGGAAGGCGATGACCAGGGAACCGGCGCACATCATCAGCACCGAGATCATCATCGAGTTCTTGCGCCCGTGCTTGTCGGCCACCCGGCCAAACAGCCAGCCGCCAATGGGCCGCATCAGGAACCCGGCGGCGAACACACCGGCGGTGTTGAGCAGCTGCACCGTGGGATCGTCGGAGGGGAAAAACGCCGGGGCGAAATAAATCGCGCAGAAGGCGTAGACGTAGAAGTCGAACCATTCGACAAGGTTGCCGGATGAGGCACCGACAATCGCAAAAATCCGTTTGCTGCGTTCTTCTCCGGTGTAGTGGCTGGTTGTTGTTGTCATGTTTTTTCACTCAGTGGGAACGGTTATAGCCTAGACATACTTTGCAACAACCATGTTCCGCAAGCAGACTTTTGGGTATGCAGTGACTGTAAGGGCCTCATCGGGGGCAAGCCCCCTCCCACACTGACCGAGTAGAGTTCAGACAACTCGGTCAAATGTGGGAGGGGGCTTGCCCCCGATGGGGCCCTACAGCCAACTCAGTAATCGAAGAACACCGTTTCCTTGTCTGTCCCCTGCAAAATCACATTCCACTGATGCACACCCTGCGCGTCCGCCTTGGCAATCAAGGTACCGCGACGCTCTGCTGGCACACATGCCAACAGCGGGTCATCGCCATTGAGCGCCTCGCCGTCAAAATAAATCCGCGTCAGCAAGTGCTTCACCAGCCCCCGGGCAAACACCAGTACCACCAGATGCGGCGCCTGGGTCGTGCCTTTCAATCCCGGCACGCTGCCTGGCTTGATGGTGGTAAAGCGAAAGCGCCCTTCGGCATCCACCGGCACCCGGCCGAAGCCTTCGAAGTTGGGGTCAAGCGCCTTGTCCTGCTCATCCTCAGGGTGGTCGTATTTGCCGGCGGCATTGGCCTGCCAGACTTCCAGCATGGCGTCGTTGACGACATCGCCGTTGCCGTCCAGCACTTGCCCGCTGATCGCCACGCGTTCGCCGAGGGTCTCGGCGACGGTCAGGTCTTCGCGATTCAGCCAGGTCAGGCCGATGTGGTAATACGGCCCGACGGTGTGGGACGTGGTTGCGTAGAGTGTCATCTCATTTCTCCATCGGCGTGGCGTCGCGGCCGCGCAGGACGATGTCCCAGCGGTAACCGAGGGCGTAGGACGGAATGGTTTTTTCCAGGTCGAAACGCGCGATCAGGCGTTCCTTGGCGCGGGTATCCGGCACGCAGTTGTAGATCGGGTCATATTCCAGCAGCGGGTCGCCAGGGAAATACATTTGCGTTACCAACCGCGTCAGCACACTGGGGCCGAACAGCGAAAAGTGGATATGCGCCGGGCGCCAGGCGTTGTGGTGGTTGCCCCACGGGTAGGCACCGGGCTTGATGGTCTGGAATTGGTACCAGCCATCGGCGTCGGTGACAGTACGCCCGGTACCGGTGAAGTTCGGGTCCAGCGGCGCGTCGTGCAGGTCGCGCTTGTGGTTGTAGCGACCGGCGGCGTTGGCCTGCCAGATCTCCACAAGGATGCCCGGCACCGGCAAACCGTTCTCATCGAGTACCCGGCCGTGAATGATGATGCGCTCGCCTTGGGGCTCGCCTTCATGCTGGGCCGTCAGGTCGTTGTCCTTGTCATTGATACGCTCGGCGCCGATGGTCGGGCCGGTGATTTCCGACAAGGAATGGGGCAGGAACACCAATGGCTGGGACGGCGAACGCAGGTTCGTCGACTGGTAGGCCGGGTGCAGGTAATCAGGTTGGGTACCCGCGTGCGGGCGCCGGTAACCGGGCTTGTCACTCATGGAGCAATCCTCTCTTATTGGACGCGTTCAATCGCCAGGGCCAGCCCTTGGCCGACACCCACGCACATGGTCGCCAGGCCTTTGCTGCCGCCGGTTTTTTCCAATTGGTGCAGGGCCGTCAGGACCAGTCGCGCACCGCTCATGCCCAGGGGGTGGCCGAGGGCGATCGCGCCACCGTTCGGGTTGACCTGGGGGGCATCGTCGGCAAGCCCCAGTTCGCGCAGCACCGCCAGACCTTGGCTGGCGAAGGCTTCGTTGAGTTCGATCACGTCAAAGTCAGTGACCGCCAACCCCAGGCGTTCCACCAGCTTGCGCACCGCCGGCACCGGGCCGATGCCCATCACGCGCGGGGCGACACCGGCACTGGCCATGCCCAGTACGCGGGCGCGGGCAGTGAGACCGTGTTTCTTTACCGCTTCGGCAGACGCGAGGATCAATGCCGCAGCGCCGTCGTTCACGCCCGAAGCGTTGCCGGCAGTGACGGTCTTGTCCGGACCGTTGACTGGCTTGAGCTTGGCCAGGGCTTCCAGGCTGGTGTCCCGTGGGTGCTCATCGTGCTCCACCACAGTTTCACCTTTTTTATGGGCGACCCGCACCGGCACGATCTCCTCGGCGAAAAAGCCGGCGGCTTGTGCGGCGACGGTGCGCTGCTGGCTGCGCAGGGCGAAAGCGTCCTGGTCGGCGCGGGAAACCTGATAATCGTCGGCGACATTGTCGGCGGTCTGCGGCATGGCATCCACACCGTACTGGGCCTTCATCAGCGGGTTGATAAAGCGCCAGCCGATGGTGGTGTCCTCCAGCTTCATGTTGCGCGAAAACGCCGCATCAGCCTTGCCCATCACGAATGGAGCACGGGACATCGACTCGACGCCACCAGCAATCGCCAGCTCCATTTCGCCGCTGGCGATGGCGCGAAAGGCCGTGCCGATGGCATCCATGCCCGAGGCGCACAGACGGTTGAGGGTCACGCCCGGAACGCTTTCCGGCAGCCCCGCCAGTAACAGTGCCATGCGCGCCACGTTGCGGTTGTCTTCGCCGGCCTGGTTGGCGCAGCCGAGGAACACCTCGTCCACTGCGTTCCAGTCCACCGAGGGGTTGCGCTCGATCAGCGCCTTGATCGGCAGCGCCGCCAGGTCATCGGCGCGTACAGTCGACAAGCCGCCACCAAAACGGCCGATAGGTGTGCGAATGGCATCGCAGATAAATACGTCGCGCATCAGGCTTCTCCCGGCGCTTGACCGTGGGCCGCGGCGGTGCGTGCTTCGAGATCACGCAGGGCGGTCAGTTCTGTCTCGGTGGGCTCAGCAGTGACGCTGACCTGATCGGCAAAGCGAATCGCCCAGCCGGTGGCGGCCACTACCTGTTCACGGGTCACGCCGGGATGCAGCGCGGTAACCACGAATTCATGGCTGCCCTCCTCCGGCTCCATGATGCACAGGTCGGTAATGATGCCTACGGGTCCTGCGCCGGGCAGGCCAAGACGCTTGCGTGAGTCGCCGCCTTCGCCGTGTCCGACAGAGGTGATGAAGTCCAGCTTGTCGACAAACGAACGGGACGACTGCTTAAGGATGATCAGCACGCTCTTGGCCGAACCTGCGATCTCCGGCGCGCCACCGGCACCGGGCAAACGCACCTTGGGCTGGTGATAGTCACCGACCACGGTGGTGTTGATATTGCCGAACCGATCAACCTGGGCCGCGCCGAGAAAGCCCACATCAATGCGCCCGCCCTGCAGCCAATAGCGAAAGATCTCACCGGTGGGCACCACGGTGTCGGCGGTCTCCGCCAACTCGCCATCGCCGATGGACAGCGGCAGCACGCTGGGCTTGGCCCCAATCGGGCCGGACTCGTAGATCAGCACCACGTCGGGCGATGAAGTCAGGCGCGCCAGGTTGGCGGCCTTGGACGGCAGACCGATGCCGACGAAGCACACCGAGCCGTTCTGCAAGCGGCGTGCAGCGGCGACGGTCATCATTTCATTGGTGGAGTAAGCCATTACTTGGCCTCCTGCGCGGTGGCCAGCTTGGCCCGGAATTCATTGAAATCGGCGGTGCCGTGGATGTATTCGTCGATCCAGGCGGTAAAGGTTTCACGGTCGCGGGCAATCGGGTCCCACGCCTGGTAGAAACGGTTATCGCGCTCGTTGTAGCCGTGGGCGTAGGAGGGATGTGCACCTCCGGGTACGAGGCATACCGCCGTCAGCGCCCAGGTCGGCAACACGCAGCTGTTCATCGGTGCATTCAGGTCATCGACGATTTCTTCGACGGTGACGATGCAGCGCTTGGCCGCCAGGGCCGCTTCCTTCTGCACGCCGAGAATGCCCCAGAGCAGCACGTTGCCCTTGCGATCGGCTTTCTGTGCGTGGATCACGGTGATGTCCGGACGTACCGACGGTACCGCCGCCAGCACTTCACCAGTAAACGGGCAGGTGACGGTCTTGATCAGTGGGTTGACCTTGGGCAAGTCAGAACCGGCGTAGGCACGCAGCACCGCGAACGGTAGGCCCGATGCCCCGGCGACGTAGGCATTGGCCAGGTCGGCGTGGCTGTGTTCTTCAATCTCCAGAGGCTGCGGCCATTGCTTCTCGACCGCGTCGCGCAGGCGATGCAGGGAGCCCACACCCGGGTTGCCACCCCAGGAAAAAATCAACTTGCGCGCACAGCCGGCACCGATCAACTGGTCGTAGATCAGGTCAGGGGTCATACGTACAAGTGTCAGGTCTTTTTTGCCTTGACGAATGATTTCATGACCTGCGGCCGTGGGGATCAGGTGGGTAAAGCCTTCGAGGGCGACGGTATCGCCGTCGTTCACGAAGCGCTTGACCGCATCACGCAGGGTGAGGATTTCAGCCATGGGGTTGGGCTCCCGCTGTTGATCAAAAAAGGCGCTGAGGGGGCGCCGAAGTGCTTGAAGGTTAAGCCGGGGATAGGGGCCAAACAATCCGATAATCGACTCAGTGTTCGATAAACGAACAGATTGTTACCTAGCTAACCTTCAAATGTGGGAGGGGCAAGCCCCCCACATTTGATCCCCGCCAGGCTTAGGTGGCGTCGGCATGGCTGACCATGCCCTTGATCACCACCGCAGCCGTGGCCAACGCCGCCGGGATCACCAGTGCCGTAAGCACCTGCTCGAAATTCCAACCCAGGCCCAGCAAGGTGGCGCCCATCCATGCGCCCAGAATTGCGCCGAAGCGGCCAATGCCAAGCATCCACGACACACCGGTGGCACGCCCCTGGGTTGGGTAGAACCGTGCGGCCAGGGACGGCATCGCCGATTGCGCACCGTTGACGCACACCCCGGCGATCAGTACGAGGGTCGCCAGTAGCGTGATATTGCCCAGGCTCTGCCCGACCGCGTAGGCAAACACTCCGGCCAACAGATAGAAGGTACCGATCACTTTGTGCGGGTTGAACCGGTCCATCGCCCAGCCCACGCCCACTGCACTCAACACCCCGCCAAACTGGAACATCGCGCCGATAAACGCGGCCTGTTCCATGCTGGCGCCGCTGTCGCGCATCAACGTGGGCAGCCAACTGGTCAGCAGGTACACAATCACCAGGCCCATGAAGTAAGTGAGCCACAACAGCAAGGTGCCGGCGCTGTAGGTGCCCGAGAAGATCACCGCGAACACATTGCGGGCCTTGACGGTTTTTTGCTCCGGCACGCAGAAAGCGCTGGCTTGGGCCACGATGCCGGGCTCGATGGGTGCAAGGGTTTTGCGCACCTTGTCGGTGCCGCGATTGCGTACCACCAGGTAACGCGCCGATTCCGGCAACCACACCAACAGCACCAGCGCCAGGATCAATGGCAGGATGCCGCCAATCAGCAACAGGCTGTGCCAGCCGAACGCAGGAATCAGTTTGGCCGAAATAAACCCACCGCCAGCCATGCCCAGGTTGAAGCCGCAGAACATGCTGGTCACCAGCAACGACTTATGACGCTCGGGGGTATATTCGGAGAGCAAGGTAGTGGCATTCGGCATGCCGGCGCCCAGACCCAGCCCGGTGAGAAAGCGCAGCACCAGCAACTGATCGACATTACTGCTGTAGGCCGACGCCAAGCTGAACGCTCCAAACACCACCACCGCGCCCACCAACACGACTTTACGACCAAAGCGGTCGGCGAGCGGGCCGGAACCCAGTGCGCCGAACACCATGCCGATCAACGCGGCGCTCATCACCGGGCCGAGGCTGGCGCGATCGATGCCCCAGTCCTGGGACAGTGCCGGTGCGATAAAGCCCATGGCCGCCGTATCGAGGCCGTCAAGAAAGACAATCAGGAAACATAGAATGACCACGCGCCACTGATAGCGTGACAGTGGCTGGGTATTGATGAAGGACTGCACGTCCAGGGTGGTACCGACAGAAGGCTGATTCATTATTTTTATTCCACACCGATGGCGGGCTGACGACCTCAGGTCATCATTAATATTGGGCAGCTCCTCAGAGCGCTGCCGCACATTAATAAGCCAGGGGAAACACCGTCAATCGAGCTAACCGGGATTTGTGCGGTCACCGAACAGCTTAGGCAAACAACTGCGCACTCAACTCGCGGCTGGCGCTGAGCATGCTCGGCAAAAAGCGCTGTTCCAACTCACTGCGGCTGACCCGCCCGGCATGGGTGCTGACATTGAGCGCGGCCAGTACCTGGCCAGATGCGTCATACACAGGTACCGCAATAGAACGCAGGCCTTGCTCCAGTTCCTGATCGACCACGCACCAGCCTTGCTGACGCACCTGCTGCAGGCATTCGAACAGGGCCTCAGGCGTGGTCAAGGTACGGCTGGTCTTGGTTTGCAGGTCGGCATGCTGGAGATACTCCTGCAACGAAGCATCGTCGAGGGCAGCCAACAGGATGCGGCCCATGGACGTGCAATACGCCGGCAAGCGCCCACCCACCGACAAATCAACCGAAATCAGCCGCTGGGTAGTGGCCGAGCGGGCGATATAGAGGATGTCGTCGCCTTCGAGAGTGGCCATGTTGCAGGCTTCATGCAGCTGCTCGCTCATGCGGTCCAGATAGGGTTGGGCCGACACGGCCAACGGTGTGGACGACAGATAGGCATGACCGAGGGTCAGGACCTTGGGCAGTAACGAGTAAGTGCGCCCATCCGTGGTGGCGTAGCCAAGCTTGATCAAGGTATGCAGGCAGCGACGCACGGCGGCCCGAGGGATTTCGGTGCGATGGCTGATCTGGGCGATGGTCAGGTGCCGCTTGCGCTCCTGGAACGCCTGCACCACGGCCAGGCCACGGGCCAGGGAGGTCATGAAATCTGGATCACCCGTGAAAGCCTGGATGCGCTTGGCTGGTGATGCCACGATCGGCGGCGCCACTGATGCAAAGGAGTTGCGCAATTGATCGTTCATTTCAGGGGTCCTTTCTCTTGTTTTCACCACGGGAGGGTTGGCCGCCATTACAAGCCTTGCCGGTCGAGATGCACAAGACAGCGCCGGCAACATTGGGCGATTATCGGACGATCATGCGATTATCGCAATTTGGTCAGCACTGGCGCGAACCCTGTGGCCAACGTCTCAGATTTGCCTGATAAACCCGAAAAATGTGGGCGTTTACCCTGCCATTTAGAATGAACGTAGAAATCAGCATGACGGGGTTCACACATACTGGCACCCGCATGTAATAAAACCCTCACACAGCGTTGACGCTTTTTAACTTCGTAGTGATAGTGTTATTCAAATACGCCGCTATAATGCAACCTGTGCAGAGGTCAGCCCGGTATCACTATCGGAATTGGAGCTCGCCAGGCGCTGCGGCATGTATGCAGCGACGGTCACAATACCCGCTTAAAAGAACTGCCCTCAGGTCTGCATTCCAAGTTGAACAGTTCGACTGTTCAACCTGAAACCATCCGAGGACGACTTTCAGGCATGACACTGTGCGATCAATAAACTTAACTCAATTAGGTAACACTGTGACGAAAGATGAACTGCGCGCGGAACTTGAGCGCCAGGAGCAACGTTACAAGGACGTCTACGGCGGGGAAGTCACCACCTACGCCGCGCAACCTGAGCCAGAACGCAAGCCATGGCGCAAGCGAGCCAGCCTGCTCGACCAAGCCTTTGCCCAGGAAATCCAAAAGATAGAACAGGAACTCAAGACTGAAGAGCCATAAGCACTTGCGTTCGAGCTTCCAGGGTCTGCTGTCTCTGCCGGTCCACCACTGGCAGAGGGCTCCATGGGGCAATGTCCGTCGGTCAGTAACCTACAGCCGCCAACGAAATTTCATACAAATGTTTCAGGCATGACATTTTCATGACCAACGCCGGTCTTTTCCGGCCTGAGCTTTATAAATCAAAGACTTGCCAAAGCCCCGAAAACCCTGGGATGCGTCCATCCTGGCGCGGTTTTTTCAATGAAGATTGTTACCGATGAGCAGCTAATGCATCGATTACCGATGTTTTCTGGCATAATCGCGCCCCCTTACGACCGGGTCAGAAAACCTTCATGATCGATTTATTCAGCGGACTGGATGCTTGGGTTCTAGTGAGCCTGTTGCTCGCCCTGGCCTTTGTCCTCGCCTTCGAGTTCATCAATGGCTTTCATGACACCGCTAACGCGGTGGCCACAGTCATCTATACCAAAGCCATGCCGCCACACCTGGCCGTATTCTTCTCCGGGGTGTTCAATTTCCTCGGCGTATTGCTCGGGGGTGTCGGAGTCGCCTACGCCATCGTGCATTTGCTGCCGGTGGAGTTGCTGATCAATGTGAATACCGGCCACGGCTTGGCGATGGTCTTCTCTTTATTGGCTGCGGCGATCACCTGGAACCTGGGCACTTGGTACTTCGGTATCCCCGCCTCCAGCTCCCACACCCTGATCGGCTCGATCCTCGGTGTCGGCCTGGCCAATGCCCTGATCAACGACATCCCCCTGGCTGACGGCGTGAACTGGCAAAAAGCCGTGGATATCGGCGCGTCCCTGGTGTTCTCGCCGATGGCCGGCTTCCTGGTCGCAGCCCTGGTGCTGATCGGCCTGAAGTGGTGGCGCCCGCTGTCGAAGATGCACAAGACTCCGGACCAGCGCCGCAAGCTCGACGACAAGAAACACCCGCCGTTCTGGAACCGCCTGGTCCTGGTGATTTCGGCCATGGCTGTCAGCTTCGTACACGGCTCCAACGACGGCCAGAAAGGTATCGGCCTGATCATGCTGGTGCTGATCGGTATCGTGCCGGCGCAGTTCGTCCTTGACCTGGGCAGCACTACCTACCAGATCGAGCGTACCCGCGACGCGACCCTGCACCTGAACCAGTTCTACCAGCGTAACCACGAGACCCTGGGCGAGTTCCTGGCCCTGGGCAAAAGCGTGAAGGATGACCTGCCGGGCAAGTTCCGCTGCAACCCGCAGCAGACCGAACCGACGATCAACGCGCTGCTGGGCACCTTGAAAGGCGTTTCGGACTACCACTCGCTGACTGCCGACCACCGCATTGAAGTACGTCGCTACCTGCTCTGCCTGGACGACACCGCGAAGAAAGTCGGCAAGCTGCCAGGCCTGGATTCCCGTGAGAAGTCCGACCTCGACAAGCTGCGCAAAGACCTGACCGCTACTACCGAGTACGCCCCATTCTGGGTGATCCTCGCGGTCGCACTGGCCCTGGGCCTGGGCACCATGGTGGGTTGGAAGCGCGTGGTACTGACCATCGGCGAGAAGATCGGCAAGCAGGGCATGACCTATGCCCAGGGCATGTCGGCCCAGATCACCACCGCCACCATGATCGGCTTCGCCAATATCTTCGCCCTGCCGGTGTCCACCACCCACGTGCTGTCTTCAGGCGTCGCGGGCACCATGGTCGCCAACAAGAGCGGCCTGCAAGGCGGCACCGTCAAGACCATCCTGATGGCCTGGATATTGACCCTGCCGGCGACCGTTGGCCTCTCGGCCGGGTTGTTCTGGCTGGCGTCCAAGGCATTGGGCAACTGATAGCCAGCCGGCCATAAAAAAGGTGCGATCCGCGAGGGTCGCACCTTTTTTTATATTCGCGGTTAGAGAAAAGCAGAGCAAAAAAAAGGGCGACCGAAGTCGCCCAAAATGCCTTGCGTGCCCATGTAATCCGGAAAAACCTAAGGTTTTTTACGCTTGTTCGCGTCTTTCCAGATAAAAAATCCAAACCCTACAAAAAACAGCACCATGAGGCTTACAGTCAGCACTCCGGCAAAAACCACATTATCGATAAACATGACCGGCCTCCTGCACTTGCCCTGTTGCGATAGGGCTAAGTTAATGGAGAAGGCGCAGTGGGAAATTGATCAGGATCAATGTCGCCCGTAACGGGGCGTAAAGAAGGGTAATAACTGACCTGCATCAATGGATGCAGGCTGTTTCAACGCTTTTTCGGTTTGTTTTTCGACTTCTTCTTGGTTTTTCCCAAGGGCATGGCTTGTTCAAACGCTTGGCGCACTTCATTCAAGCGTTTGTCATTGAGGTCGTGTACACGCTTGGCGCGTTCTGCATTCAGGTCAATCAGCTTATCGTCATCACTCATGGCTTGGCTTACGTCGTGGCGGGAATACCCCAATAATGCGGCCTGCCCCGCCCGACGGCAAATCAGCGGGCGACAAAATGCAGGGCATCGACCAAAATCGGCACCTTCCACTCGACCCAGGAGACGCACCCAGGTGGCCTTGCACAACGACCTTCCACCGCTGCTGGCCCTGCGCGCCTTTGAAGCCGTGGCGCGGCACTTGAGCTTTATCAAGGCGGCGGTCGAGTTGTCGGTGACCCAAAGCGCGCTGAGCCATCAGGTGCATAAGCTCGAACAGCATTTGGGTAAGCCGCTGTTTATCCGGCGTACCCGTGCGATTGATCTGACGTTGGACGGGCAACACTACTACGATCAAATCCGCCCGGCCCTGGAAGCCATTGGCGCGGCGACTCGCAGCCAACGGGCCGCCCCCAGCGCCGGCTTACTGCGCATCGGCGTGCTGGCATCGTTCGCCACGCTATGGCTGGCACCGCGCCTGGCCGACTTTTTCCAGCGCTACCCGCACATTCAGGTGGAATTGCTGCCCGCGATCCAACTGGCCAACGTCGCCACAGCCGAGGTTGACCTCGCCATCCGTTACGGCAAGGGCGACTGGCCCGACGTGCAAGCCACACGCCTGATGGCCGAAATCCTGTCCCCGGTGTGCAGCCCGGGTTTCAAGGCCATGCAGGCGCCCCATGGCGCCTTGTTGATGGCGACTTCACACCGCCCTTTCGAATGGACGGACTGGTCTGCCCATTACCAGGTCGACCTCGGCCCCTACCCCCGCGTCATGCTGCATGACTACAACATTGTGGTCGAAGCTACCGTGGCCGGCCAGGGTATCGCCATGGGCCGCCACCGCCTGATCGAGCGCAGACTCCAAAACGGCAGCCTGGTCCAGGCATTTGATTGGCCGCCCTATCACAGCGAAATCGGCTATTGGCTGATCGCACCCCAAGGCCCGCTCAGCCAAGCGGCCGAGTGCTTCAGCCAGTGGCTCAAGCAAACCTGCGCCAACGCGTGAGTTTTTTCGATACGTCGGTTGAGATCTATCCGTTTGTCGGCCGTCGCGTCGACCGACATGCTCAAACCTCCTGAACCCGGAGGATTCACCATGACCGATTCGATCCGCCAACGCGTACACGCGCTCGGCCTGATACTGCCAACGCCCAGCCAACCGGCGGCCAACTACATCAACCATGTCATCAGCCAACACCAACTGTTTATCTCCGGGCAAATTCCCCTGGTCGATGGTAAACCGGCCTACATCGGGCGCCTGGGCGACTCCCTCAGCGATGAAGAAGGCACACAGGCGGCGGAACTGGCGGCGCTGGGCCTGCTGGGGCAATTGAGCGATGCGCTGGGGGACGACCTGTCGCGTGTAACGCGTACCTTGCGCCTGGGCGTATTCATCGCCAGCACTGCCGAGTTCCAGCGCCAGAGCGTGGTCGCCAATGGCGCCTCGAACCTGCTGGTCAATGCTCTGGGCGATAAGGGCCGACATGTACGCACCGCCATAGGCGTCTGCAGTTTGCCTGCCGGCGTCGCCGTCGAGGTGGATGCCATTTTCGAGCTGCAACCGTGAGCGCGCTGGACATCCAGCAATTGCGCGACACCACGCCTGGGTGTCAGTCGGGCATCGTGCATTTCAACCACGCCGGGGCGTCCTTGCCCAGCCAGGCGACGCTAGATGCCATCATCGAGCAGTTGCGCCACGAAGCTCGTGACGGCCCGATGGAGGCCGGCGAACGGGGCGCCGTGCTGGTGGACAAAGCCCGCCGCGCCGCCGGACAGTTACTCAATACGCCGGCGTCGTCGATTGCCTTCACCAGCAGTGGCTCCACGGCCTGGAATATGGCGTTCCAGGCGTTGGGGCCTTGGCAGCCGGGCGACCGCATCCTGGTGGGTCGCCATGAATGGGGCGGCAACCTGGCGAGCATGGCGCTGGCCGTGCAAGCGGGCGCGCAGGTGGAGGTGATCCCCTGTGACGCTGCCGGCGCGGTCTGCCCGGTGGCACTGGAGGCGATGCTCGACGCCCATGTGAAGCTGATCGATCTTACCTGGCTACCGGCCAACAGTGGCCTGGTCAACCCGGCCCAGGCCATCGGCGCGGTAGCCCGGCGGCATGCCATCCCCTACTTTATCGACGCGGGCCAAGCCGTCGGCCAGGTGCCCGTGGATGTGCAAGCGTTGCAGTGCGACGTGCTCAAGTCCGCCGGTCGCAAACACCTGCGCGGGCCTCGCGGTACCGCACTGCTCTATATACGGCCTGATTTCCTCCAGCACCTGAACCCCGTCCAGCGCGACGTGTTTTCAGCCCCCTGGACTGCCGAGGGCTTCGACTTGCGCAACGACGCCCGGCGTTTCGAAACCAGCGAAGTGTCCTTCGCCTTGCTGGCAGGCTTGGGCAATGCGTTGCAAGAGATCAATCGATGGGGGATCGAGCGGGTGTGGGAGAGGGTCTCGCAGACCAGCACACGTATCCGCGAAGCACTGCGTCAGCTACCGCAGATTACCCTGCACGACTTGGGCACCACGCATTCAGGTTTGATCGCTTTCAACCTGGCTGGCTGGGATAGCTTTGAACTCAAGCGACGCCTGGGATTGAAGCGCATCAACATCGGCGCCAATGGCATCGCTTATACGCCGCTGGATATGCAAGCACGCGGACTGGCAAGCATTGCACGGATATCCGTCAGCCCGCTCAACACCGATGACGACATCGAGCAGCTGATGACGGCCCTGGGTGAACTGAGCGACTAAACCTCGATATCCACCCACAAGCCCTGGCGCGGCGCGTCTTCGATCAGCGGCGCCACGGGAACGGTGTTGTCAGCGTTGAGCAGGTCGCCGGGAATGGGCAAGTGCTGCTGCGCCTCATCGTCGGCTTCGCGCCGGCGTTTCTGCTGTTCCTGCTGGCGGCGTTGCTCTTCGCGCAGCAAAAAGGTCGATTGCTCGGCATCGCCCTTCTTCAGGTCGATGGTGCTCTCATTGGAGCCCGGTTGAACGGGTACCACCGGCGGAATATCCGGCTTCTGGCGTGCCGGATCGAGTTGCGACGTGACCGGCACAACACTGACGGGCAGCATGGGTGGAAGCATGATAGTTATTCTCCTGATCAACAGGCTGTCGGCGGGTGGCAAGGCGACTTGAGCACCGGCGTGCCAAGCTGTGACCCAGTCGACACTCGCAAGTGCCCGCCACCCGTCGATTCAACTCCCGGCGCACCTCACAAACAGCGTAGTTTTTGTCAGAGTCCTTGGGCGCAGGGGCTTGTTCCGTTAAGATAGTCGGCTTTTTCACGGCGGGAGTCAGGCAGCATGGCGCAGCAGTATCAACCGGGGCAACGCTGGATTAGTGACAGCGAAGCAGAGCTGGGGTTAGGCACCGTTCTGGCACAGGACGGGCGCTTGTTGACCGTGCTCTATCCGGCCACTGGCGACACCCGCCAGTATGCGCTACGGAATGCGCCCCTCACTCGCGTGAGGTTTTCGCCGGGTGACACCATCACCCATTTCGAAGGCTGGAAAATGACCGTACAGGAAGTCGACGACGTCGATGGCCTGCTGGTCTACCACGGCCTCAACGGGCAGAACGAGCAGGTCACCCTGCCGGAAACCCAACTGTCCAACTTCATCCAGTTCCGCCTGGCCAGCGACCGTCTGTTCGCCGGGCAGATCGACCCGCTGGCCTGGTTCTCGCTGCGCTATCACACCCTGGAACACACCAGCCGCCAACTGCAATCGTCATTGTGGGGCCTGGGTGGCGTACGCGCGCAACCCATTGCGCACCAACTGCACATCGCCCGTGAAGTCGCTGACCGTATCGCGCCTCGGGTCTTGCTGGCTGACGAAGTGGGCCTGGGCAAGACCATCGAAGCGGGCCTGGTGATCCATCGCCAACTGCTCTCGGGCCGTGCCAACCGCGTGCTGATCCTGGTCCCGGAAAACCTGCAGCACCAGTGGCTGGTGGAAATGCGCCGCCGCTTCAACCTGCAGGTCGCGCTGTTCGATGAAGAGCGCTTTATCGAAAGCGATGCCACCAACCCGTTCGAAGACACCCAGCTTGCACTCGTTGCGCTGGAGTGGCTGGTGGATGACGAGAAGGCCCAGGACGCGCTGTTCGCGGCCGGCTGGGACTTGCTGGTAGTCGACGAAGCCCACCACCTGGTGTGGCATGAAGACAAGGCCAGTGCCGAATACAGCCTGGTCGAGCAGCTTGCCGAGGTCATTCCCGGTGTCCTGCTGCTGACCGCCACCCCGGAACAACTCGGCCAGGACAGCCACTTTGCGCGGCTGCGCCTGCTCGATCCAAACCGTTTCCACGACCTGCAAGCTTTCCGCGCCGAGAGCGAGAACTATCGCCCGGTGGCCGAGGCCGTGCAGGAATTGCTGGACAAGGGCCGCCTGTCACCAGCCGCGCACAAGACTATCCAGGGTTTCCTCGGTAACGAAGGCGAAGCCCTGCTCACCGCCGTCAACGATGGCGACAGCGAAGCCAGCGCCCGCCTGGTGCGTGAACTGCTCGACCGCCACGGCACCGGCCGCGTGCTGTTCCGCAATACCCGTGCCGCCGTGCAAGGCTTCCCCGAGCGCAAGCTGCACGCCTACCCGCTGCCGAACCCGGATGAATACCTCGAATTGCCTTTGGGCGAGCACGCCGAGCTGTACCCGGAAGTCAGCTTTCAGGCGCAACCGGACATCGAGGAAGAAAACCGCTGGTGGCGCTTCGACCCACGGGTCGAGTGGCTGATCGACCAACTGAAAATGCTCAAGCGCACCAAGGTCCTGGTGATCTGCGCCCACGCCGAAACCGCCATGGACCTGGAAGACGCCCTGCGCGTGCGCTCCGGCATCCCGGCCACGGTATTCCATGAGGGCATGAACATCCTGGAGCGTGACCGCGCCGCCGCCTACTTCGCCGATGAAGAGTTCGGTGCCCAGGTGCTGATCTGTTCAGAAATCGGCAGTGAAGGCCGCAACTTCCAGTTCTCCCATCACCTGGTGCTCTTCGACCTGCCGTCCCACCCTGACCTGTTGGAACAGCGCATCGGCCGTCTGGACCGGATCGGCCAGAAACATGTGATCGAGCTGCACGTACCGTACCTGGAAACCAGCCCGCAACAGCGCCTGTTCCAGTGGTATCACGAAGCACTGAACGCCTTCCTCAACACCTGCCCGACCGGCAACGCCTTGCAGCATCAATTCGGCCCACGCCTGCTGCCATTGCTGGAAGCTGCCGACGACGGCGAGTGGCAAGCGCTGATCGACGAAGCCCGTGCCGAGCGCGAACGCCTGGAGCAGGAGCTGCACACCGGTCGTGACCGCTTGCTGGAACTCAACTCCGGCGGCGCCGGTGAAGGCGATGCGCTGGTCGAAGACATCCTCGAGCAAGACGACCAGTTCGCCCTGCCGATCTACATGGAAACCCTGTTCGACGCCTTCGGCATCGACAGCGAAGACCATTCGGAAAACGCACTGATCCTCAAGCCGAGCGAAAAAATGCTCGACGCCAGCTTCCCCCTGGGTGACGACGAGGGTGTGACCATCACCTACGACCGCAACCAGGCACTGTCGCGCGAAGACATGCAGTTCATCACCTGGGAACACCCGATGGTGCAAGGCGGCATGGACCTGGTGCTGTCCGGCTCCATGGGCAACACCGCCGTAGCATTGATCAAGAACAAGGCGCTCAAGCCGGGCACTGTGTTGCTGGAACTGCTCTACGTCAGCGAAGTGGTGGCGCCGCGCTCGCTGCAACTGGGTCGCTACCTGCCACCGGCCGCCCTGCGCTGCCTGCTGGATGCCAATGGCAATGACCTGTCGGGGCGCGTGTCGTTCGTGACCTTGAACGACCAGTTGGAAAGCGTGCCACGGGCCAGCGCCAACAAGTTCGTACAGGCCCAGCGCGATCAGCTCACGCCGCGCATCAACGCCGGTGAAGAGAAGATCGCCCCGCGCCACGCCGAGCGTGTGGCCGAGGCCAAGCGTCGTCTGGCCGCAGACACCGACGAAGAACTGGCGCGCCTGACCGCATTGCAAGCGGTCAACCCCACCGTGCGTGACAGCGAGCTGGTTGCCTTGCGCAATCAACGCGAGCAAGGCTTGGCCATGCTCGATAAGGCGGCGCTGCGATTGGAAGCGATTCGGGTGTTGGTGGCGGGCTGATCATTCGCTGCCAATTAGGAGGCCCGCTTAGTGCGGGCCTTTTTTATTGGTCTTGAGGGCCTCATCGGGGGCAAGCCCCCTCCCACACTGACCGAGTAGAGTTCAGACAACTCGGTCAAATGTGGGAGGGGGCTTGCCCCCGATAGGGTCACCTCGGTCTCATGCCGTTACCGCAGAAGCCGGCACTTGAACCCCACTCAGCCCATCCTTCATGCGCTTGGCATCGCGCACAAAACTACGTGACGCCTGGAACAAAAACAGCATGGTCAAGAACAGCGCCACCGGAATCAGGTACATGGCGTCATGCAACCCCACGGCTTTATAAGCCTCAGTCATCTGCTCCGCTCCCGCCGCGTACATTGCCGAATGGGCAAAGTGATCAGACAGCCCGCCCACCACAATCGGTCCCATCCCGCCGCCGAGCAAATACAAACCGGCAAAGAACAGCGCCATTGCCGTAGCGCGCAGGCGCGGTTCGACCACATCCTGGATCGCCGTATAAACGCAGGTGTAGAAGTTGTAGGCAAACAACCAGCCCACACTGAACAGCGAGACAAACACGCCAATCTCGATACGCCCGGCATGCAGGGCCCAGGCGGTAGTCACCGTGGAGATAATCAAGCTGCACGCGGCAAACAGCAGACGGCCATTGGCGATCCGCTGATGAATCTTGTCGGCAATCCAGCCGCCCAGGGTCAAGCCCACCAGGCCGGTCAAACCGACAATCACACCCGTCGCGACAGCCGCATCCTGCAATGGCATCAGAAAATACCGTTGCAGCATCGGCACCAGGAACGAGTTGCACGCATACGTAGCAAAGTTAAAGCACAGCCCGGCGAGCACCAGCCAGAGAAAGGTCGGCACTGCCAGCACGCGACGGATCGGGCGGTCGACGCGCTCCTGGGAGACTTGCACGGTTTCCGCCGCGCCGCGCTTGGGTTCTTTTATATAGAACATGAACACCGCCAGGATCAGCCCCGGCACCGCCGCGATAAAGAACGGCGCACGCCAGCTGTCGAAAGCCTTGACCATCCAGCCGATGGTAAAGAACGCCAGCAACAGGCCCAACGGCAGACCGAGCATAAAAATGCCCATGGCTCGCGCACGGCGGTGGGCGGGAAACAGGTCGCCAATCAGCGAGTTGGCAGCCGGCGCATAGCTGGCCTCGCCAATACCAATGCCCATGCGCACCAGCAGGAAGCTCCAGAAACTGCCGACCAAGCCGTTGACTGCCGTCAGCCCGCTCCAGGCGAACAGGCCCCAGCCCATCAATTTGCTGCGTGAGCCAGTATCGGCCAGGCGCCCGAGCGGCAGCCCGGCGATGGCGTAGACAATGGTAAAGGCGGTGCCGATGATCCCGAGCTGGAAGTCGCTCAGGTGCCATTCCATGCGAATGGGCTCGATGATGATCGCGGGGATGGTGCGATCAAAGAAATTGAACAGGTTGGCGAGGAACAGCAGGAACAGAATGCGCCAGGCATTCGCCGCTTGGGTCGAGTTCTGCATGGGTCCGTCTCTTTTATTGTTATGAGAGCTGCGATGCCCGACGCATCCTGCCCGGTACCTGCAACATAATCAGGCTGGCAGCGGTTGTCTGTAATGATTCGTAAAGCTGATAGGGCATGATTTCACCCGATAACGCGGGATTTCACCCACAAAAATATAAGTGCTTGCCCCCCTTCCCAATGGCCTTGGCACGGATAGAATGGCGAGCCTTCCGTTGCACCCTCCTCTTACCTTCTTATCGATGACGCCCATGTCCGAAGCCAGTCCGTGTCTGAATTGCGGTGCCTGCTGTTCACACTTTCGTGTGTCTTTCTTTTGGGGCGAGTGCGCCTCATCCGGGGGTACGGTGCCCGATGACCTGGTGGTGCAGATCAACCCCAGCCGAGTGGCGATGATCGGTACCGACCAGAAGCCCGCGCGGTGTTGCAGCCTTGAAGGTGAGGTTGGGCAGGCAACCAGTTGCTCGATCTATGAACAGCGTTCCAGCGTATGCCGCGAGTTCGATTCTTCCTGGAGCCAGGGGGTGCAAAATGTCGACTGCGATGCGGCGCGCGCCGCGTTCGGCCTGGCCCCCCTTGAGGAGCAACACTTCGAACTGGAATTGCCCATCAGTGCTTAGCACCAAACGTTATGTGTCGCATGCCAAAATCATTGAAATCAAAGTGCCATTATTCATCGCAAATGCCACGAGGCTTTCTATACTCGACGTCATAGGTCATCGCCTCTGGCAGTGACGTGGCTCCAAGATGGGATAAGCTATGGAATGGCTGGGTCAGCATTTTTTTACCGACCTTCCAGACAGCGGGCATTTATTACTCAATTGCAGTCATAACCCCTTTCTGGTGCTGCTCGCCTACCTGGTCGCCTGCGCAGCGGGTTTCGGTACGCTAGACATGGCCGAACGCGTCGGCCATGTCGAAAACCCCACCGCCCGCCGTCATTGGTGCTGGCTGGGAGCGGGTTGCCTGGCGGGCGGGATCTGGTCGACCCACTTCATCAGCATGCTGGCCTTCCAGGCCCCTGTCGCCATTCACTACGAACTTCTCACGACCTTCGCTTCCCTGCTGATCGCCCTGATCGCTGCGCTATTGGCCATGCAAACCCTCAGTCATGCCCACGTGCGGCCCCACCAATACCTGCTGGCCTCAGTGTGGATGGGCCTGGGCATCGCACTGATGCACTACGTGGGCATGGCGGCCATGCGCTCCCAGGCCCAGGTGTACGTTGAATCGCGACTGTTCATGGCGTCGGTGGCGATTGCCATCGGTGCCAGCCTGGCGGCGTTGCTGCTGTCCAGTTACCTGCGTAACGGTGCCGGGGTCTTTCATCAATTGCTCAAATACGCCGCCAGCCTGGTGCTGGGCGCCGGAATCCTGAGCATGCATTTCACAGGCATGGCCGCCATGCAAATGCTGGTACTCAATGATGCGGACCTGTCGCTGCCGGTAGATAACAACCCGATTCAACTGGGCCTGTCGGTGGCGGTGATTACTTTGCTGGTGATCGGCAGCAGTATCAGCGCAGCCCTGGCGGATAAAAAACTGCAACACAAGGAGCATGACCTGCGCCGGGTCAACGCGCTGCTCAGCGAACTGGACCAGGCTCGCGCCTCGCTGCAACAGGTGGCCCACTTCGATGCATTGACCAATCTGCTCAACCGCCGCGGGTTCAATCAGATTTTCGCGGAAAAAGTCGTAGAAAAAACGCGAAACAAAGGGATGATGGCGGTGATCTTCCTCGATATAGATCACTTCAAGCGCATTAATGACAGCCTTGGGCACGATGCTGGCGACCAGTTGCTCACCGTATTGGCCGGGTATATCAAAAGCTCGGTACGCAGCCATGAGGATGTGGTCGCACGGTTTGGTGGCGATGAGTTCTGCATCCTGATCAACATCCATCATCGCGACGAAGCACGGCACTTGGCCCTGCGCATCATGCAGAAAATGAAAGAACCCATCGAACTGGCCGGCCGACGCATGGTGATGACCACCAGCATCGGCATCAGCCTGTTCCCCGACGACGGCCAGACCTGCGAAGAACTGTTGAAAACCGCCGACCTGGCGCTTTATCAATCCAAGGATGCCGGGCGCAACAGCCTGCACTTCTTCAGCTCCAACCTGAAAACCCGCGCGTTCCTCGAACTGCAGCTGGAAGAAGAGCTGCGCGCTGCCCTGCGCGCACGCAGTGGGTTGGTGCTGTTCTATCAACCGATCTTCGACATGAAGCTTGCCAAGGTCACGCGCCTGGAAGCCCTGGTGCGCTGGCAGCATCCGCAGCACGGGCTGCTGGCACCGGACCGCTTTATCGGCATCGCCGAGAATAACGGGCTGATCGCGGAGCTCGACCACTGGGTACTGCGCCAAGCCTGTCATGATCTGAGCCTGCTGTCTGACCGAGGCTACACAGAACTGACCATGACGGTGAACTGCTCGGCGCTGAACCTGGCCCGGGACGAGTTGGCCGATGAAATCGAAGCCGCCCTGCGCTTCGCCACTGTGGCCGCCAACCGCCTGGAACTGGAAGTCACAGAAAACGCACTGATGGGCAATATCAGCAGCACCCTGGCGCTGTTGCGGCAAATCCGTGCGTTGGGCGTCTCCCTGGCGATCGATGATTTCGGCACTGGCTATTCATCCCTGGCCTACCTCAAGCGCTTGCCGCTCAACACCTTGAAAATCGACCGCTCGTTTATCCAGGACATCCCGAGATCCAGAGCCGACAGCGAAATTGTCCAGGCGATTATCGGCATGGCCCACACCCTGCACTTGCAGGTGGTCACTGAAGGCGTGGAAACCCAGGAGCAATTCGAGCTGCTACTCAGACATGGCTGCGACTATATCCAGGGCTACCTGCTCAGCCCGGCGGTGCCCTTCAACGAGATCATCGGCGTGATTCAAGGCATTGCGCTGCGCAACCCGCTTTACCCATTCAGCGTGGAAGGCGCCACGGACACCTCACCGCCGAACGACCCTGCGCCGGCGCGCATCGGCCCGCCTTCAATCGTCAGGCCAATTCGCTGAGATCGAGCGTTCGAATGGACAGTCCAGTCGCTGAACTCCAGCGCCCTGGCACACCCGGAAACAATTCATCCTCGATTTCCTCTCGGTATCAACTGTTCCCGTGACGTTTACGTCACCCTCGGCTGTGACCTTTCTCTACGGCAAGGTGCCATCACCGGCCGGGCGGTTACTCCGCTACACACTTGCAGAGGATAAAAAGACGCACCTTTTTCGTGCAGGTAATTCTTAAGCTGCCCTTTCCTGGATCAGGATCCAAGGCGATACCACCACCGCCCACAGGCTCGGGTCTCGCTCCACCAAGTCCAACGCCCGCATTGCAGACACTTCGCCAAGGCTCCCCGCAGCCAGCCAGGCGGCGACTTTCTCACGGTTGTCCTCGGCCATTCCCTCGGCCGCTTCGATCAGATCCAGGCCGGCGTCGACCCACAATAGGGCACCCTTGGCAAAGAACGGCTCGAGCTCCTTCCAGGAAATTTCGGCGGTTTCACCGAGCAGCTTGGCATAGAGGGTGCTAGGTTCTTGCGTCATGGGAGTTCACCTGAATAAAAAATCGGCGCAATCATAGCCTCGTAACCCAGGTAGAAAAACCCAGTAGCAAATGAGGTAGCGATTGAAAGTGCCAGGAAAGCCAAGGAATGCCTTGAAGGTTGATAAGAACCCGCCGCAATTCTGTCTTTTTCTTTCATTTAAGCGACATAGCAGTGGTATGCCCCCAGCTGCCAGCTTTTCAAGCGATCAACCGGCGCTCTACACTGTACCGGTACAGTTGCCAGGGCAATGCCGGGGGGATATCCGCGATATCTGATCCGGTTCTGCAGCTCACAAGGCCGCTAGAACTATAAAAAATACAACAGTAAGAGTGGAGCACTATGAATAAGGCTACTAAGCAGATTTCCAAACTGTTTGCCGCTATGGTCCTGGCTGGGGTTGCCGGCCATTCGTTCGCAGCCGACACCATCAAGATCGGCATCGCCGGTCCCAAGACTGGTCCGGTGACGCAATACGGTGACATGCAATTCATGGGTGCCAAGCAGGCAATCGCCGACATCAACGCCAAGGGCGGCGTCGATGGCAAAATGCTTGAAGCCAAGGAATACGACGACGCCTGCGATCCGAAACAAGCCGTGGCCGTCGCCAACAAAGTGGTCAACGACGGCGTCAAGTTCGTAGTCGGTCACCTCTGCTCCAGCTCCACTCAGCCAGCGTCGGACATTTATGAAGACGAAGGCGTCATCATGATTACCCCAGCCGCCACCAGCCCGGAAATCACCTCCCGTGGCTACAAGCTGATCTTCCGCACCATCGGCCTCGACAGCGCGCAAGGCCCAGCGGCCGGCAACTACATCGCCGACCACGTGAAGCCGAAGATCGTTGCCGTGCTGCACGACAAACAGCAATACGGTGAAGGCATCGCCAGTGCCGTGAAGAAAACCCTCGAAGAGAAAGGCACCAAGGTTGCCGTCTTCGAAGGCCTGAACGCCGGTGACAAGGACTTCTCCTCGATCATCCAGAAACTCAAGCAAGCCAACGTCGACTTCGTCTACTACGGCGGCTACCACCCTGAGCTGGGCCTGATCCTGCGCCAAGCCAAGGAAAAAGGCCTGAACGCCAAGTTCATGGGCCCGGAAGGCGTCGGCAACGACTCCATCTCGCAAATCGCCCAGGGCGCTTCCGAAGGCCTGCTGGTGACCCTGCCGAAGTCCTTCGACACCGACCCTGCCAACAAAGCCATCGTCGAAGAGTTCGCCAAGAACAAGCAGGACCCAACCGGTCCGTTCGTGTTCCCGGCCTACTCGGCCATTGAAGTCATCGCTGGCGGCATCAAGGCGGCCAAGAGCGAAGACACCGCCAAGGTGGCCGAGGCCATCCACGCGGGCACCTTCAAGACCCCTACCGGCGATCTGAGCTTTGACGCCAAGGGCGACCTGAAAGACTTCAAATTCGTGGTCTACGAATGGCACTTCGGTAAACCAAAAACCGAAGTTTCCCCTCAGTAAGCCAGGCGTTACTGGTCAACAAGCCCACTGTGCAAGCAGTGGGCTTTGTTTTACGAGGTTTATGGGCCATGTCACCCGCGATCCGGGCGCTGGCTCACCTGAAAATCTTAAAACCGTCACCAGCGGTTCGCTGGCAAACGCTTTGTGCAACCTGCTCACAGAACAGGGCACCCAGCCGGAAATGACTCCACCAGTGAAATGCGTATCGGGTTTTTAGGAGCGCTGTAATGCCTGAGATCTATCATTTTTTCCAACAGCTGGTTAATGGCCTGACCATTGGCAGCACCTATGCCTTGATAGCCATTGGCTACACAATGGTTTACGGCATCATTGGAATGATCAACTTCGCCCATGGCGAGGTGTACATGATTGGTTCCTACGTGGCCTTCATCGCCCTCGCCGGGCTGGCCATGATGGGGATCCACTCCCTGCCGCTGTTGATGACCGCTGCGTTCCTGGCGTCGATCATCGTGACCAGTGCCTATGGCTACAGTATCGAGCGGGTTGCCTACCGTCCCTTGCGGGGCAGCAACCGTTTGATCCCGCTGATTTCCGCCATCGGCATGTCGATTTTCCTGCAGAACACCGTATTGCTGTCCCAGGACTCCAAGGACAAGTCCATTCCCAACCTGATCCCGGGGAGCATCTCCTTCGGCCCGGGTGGCGCACAAGAAGTGCTGATTTCGTACATGCAGATCCTGGTCTTCGTCGTCACCCTGGTGGCCATGCTGGGCCTGACCCTGTTCATCTCCCGCTCCCGTCTGGGGCGCGCCTGCCGGGCCTGCGCCGAAGACATCAAGATGGCCAACCTGCTGGGCATCAACACCAACAACATCATCGCCTTGACCTTCGTCATTGGTGCCGCACTGGCGGCCGTGGCGGCCGTGTTGCTGAGCATGCAATACGGCGTGATCAACCCCAACGCCGGTTTCCTGGTGGGCCTGAAGGCCTTTACCGCAGCGGTATTGGGCGGCATCGGCAGCATTCCGGGCGCGATGCTCGGCGGGCTGGTGCTGGGTGTGGCCGAAGCCTTTGGCGCCGATATCTTCGGTGACCAGTACAAGGACGTCGTGGCGTTCGGCCTGTTGGTTCTGGTGCTGTTGTTCCGTCCGACCGGCATCCTGGGCCGTCCGGAGGTTGAGAAAGTATGAGCAGATATCTTAAATCGGCGTTTTTCAGCGCCTTGCTGGTATGGGCCGTGGCCTTTCCGGTACTCGGCCTCAAGCTGAGCATTGTCGGCATCAACCTGGAAGTGCATGGCACCGGTCCCGTGACCCTGGCAGTCATCGCCCTGTGCTCGGTGCTGATGTTCCTGCGCGTGCTGTTCACCCAGCAGGTCGGTGCCTTGTTCAAGGGCAATCGTGGCCCGTTGGTGTCGCCCAAGGTCAGCCAATTCCTGACCCTGCCGCGTACCCAGCGCTACATCATCATCGGCCTGATTATCGCCGCGCTGATCTGGCCGTTCTTCGGCTCCCGCGGTGCGGTCGACATTGCCACCCTGATCCTGATCTACGTGTTGCTGGGCCTGGGCCTGAACATCGTGGTGGGCCTGGCCGGCCTGCTTGACCTTGGTTATGTGGGTTTCTACGCCGTGGGTGCCTATACCTACGCGCTGCTCTCACACTACCTGGGCTGGAGCTTCTGGATCTGCCTGCCATTGGCCGGTATGGCGGCGGCGACGTTCGGCTTCCTGCTGGGCTTCCCGGTGCTGCGCCTGCGCGGTGACTACCTGGCGATCGTGACCCTGGGCTTTGGTGAAATCATCCGTCTGTTCCTGCGTAACCTCACCGACATCACCGGTGGCCCCAACGGCATCAGCAGCATCCCCAAGCCGACGTTCTTCGGGCTGTCGTTCGACCGTACCGCAGCCGAAGGCATGCAGACCTTCCACGAATACTTCGGGATTGCCTACAACCCAGTAAGCAAAGTGGTGTTCCTGTACCTGGTGGCGCTGTTGCTGGCGCTGGCGGCACTGTTCGTGATCAACCGCTTGCTGCGCATGCCCATCGGCCGCGCCTGGGAAGCGTTGCGCGAAGATGAAATCGCCTGCCGTGCCCTGGGCCTGAACCCGACCATCATCAAGCTCTCCGCGTTCACCCTGGGTGCCGCGTTCGCTGGTTTTGCCGGTAGTTTCTTCGCCGCCCGCCAAGGCCTGGTGACCCCCGAGTCGTTCACCTTCATCGAGTCGGCGATCATTCTCGCCATCGTGGTGCTCGGTGGCATGGGCTCGCAATTGGGCGTGATCCTGGCGGCGATCGTGATGATCCTGCTGCCGGAAATGATGCGTGAGTTCAGCGAATACCGCATGTTGATGTTCGGCGCCTTGATGGTGCTGATGATGATCTGGCGCCCTCAAGGCCTGCTGCCCATGCAACGTCCACACATGGAGCTGCGCAAATGAGCCGCGAGATCCTGAAAGTCGAAAACTTGAGCATGCGCTTCGGCGGCTTGCTGGCGGTCAACGGCGTAGCCCTGACCGTGAAAGAGAAACAGGTTGTAGCACTGATCGGCCCCAACGGCGCCGGCAAGACCACAGTGTTCAACTGCCTTACCGGCTTCTACAAGCCGAGCGGCGGCAGCATCCTGCTGGACGGCCAACCGATCCAGGGCCTGGCGGGTCACGAGATCGCTCGCAAGGGCGTGGTGCGTACCTTCCAGAACGTGCGGTTGTTCAAGGACATGACCGCAGTCGAGAACCTGTTGATCGCCCAGCACCGCCATTTGAACACCAACTTCTTCGCAGGCCTGTTCAAGACCCCGGCGTTCCGCAAGAGCGAGCGCGAGGCCATGGAGTACGCGGCGTACTGGCTGGACAAGGTCAACCTGACGGAATTTGCCAACCGCCCGGCCGGCACCCTGGCCTATGGTCAGCAGCGTCGCCTGGAAATCGCTCGTTGCATGATGACCCGCCCGCGGATCCTCATGCTCGACGAACCCGCCGCCGGCCTGAACCCCAAGGAAACCGAAGACCTCAAGGCGCTGATCAGCGTGCTGCGTGAGGAGAACGACGCCACGGTGCTGTTGATTGAACACGACATGAAACTGGTCATGAGCATTTCCGACCATATTGTGGTGATCAACCAGGGCACGCCGCTGGCCGACGGCACGCCGGAGCAGATCCGCGACAATCCTGAAGTGATCAAAGCCTATCTGGGGGAAGCGTAAAATGCTGCAGTTCGAAAACGTTTCCACGTTCTACGGCAAGATCCAGGCCCTGCACGACGTCAATGTCGAAGTGCGCCAGGGTGAGATCGTCACCCTGATCGGCGCCAACGGCGCCGGCAAATCGACCCTGCTGATGACCCTGTGCGGTTCGCCCCAGGCCCACGGCGGCAGCATCCGTTACATGGGTGAGGAACTGGTGGGCAAGCACTCCGCCGAGATCATGCGCAAGAGCATTGCCGTGGTACCGGAGGGTCGTCGGGTGTTCTCGCGCCTGACCGTGGAAGAGAACCTGGCCATGGGTGGGTTCTTCACCGACAAGGGCGACTACCAGGAGCAAATGGACAAGGTGCTGCACCTGTTCCCGCGCCTCAAGGAACGCTTCAGCCAGCGCGGCGGCACCATGTCCGGCGGCGAGCAGCAAATGCTCGCCATCGGCCGGGCGCTGATGAGCAAGCCCAAGCTGCTTCTGTTGGACGAACCGTCCCTGGGACTGGCACCGATCATCATCCAGCAGATCTTCGACATCATCGAACAGCTGCGCAAGGATGGTGTAACGGTGTTCCTGGTGGAGCAGAACGCCAACCAGGCGCTGAAAATTGCTGACCGTGCCTATGTGCTGGAAAACGGTCGGGTGGTGATGCAGGGGACTGGCGAGCAACTGCTGACGGACCCGAAGGTGCGGGAGGCGTACCTCGGCGGCTAAGACCCGGTAACTGAGTAAACCGGATCTAAATGTGGGAGGGGGCTTGCCCCCGATGGCAGGCTGACAGTCACTGCATCTGGTGACTGAACCACCGCTATCGGGGGCAAGCCCCCTCCCACATTTTTTGTGTGAACCGAAAGATTCTCGAATTAATTTCGAACTCTTTGTAACGAACTCACCCCCTCCTCTCTCTAGTGGTGCAAGCAGGCAATCAAGCCCGCTCATTCAACCCACTGCTGGAGTTATACCCATGACCACCAAACTGTCCGCCGCCTCCCTCATCCTGGCCCTGGGCTCGGCCCTGAGCCTGTCCGCCCTGAGTACCACCGCCCACGCGGCCGACGAGATGCAGAAATGCTTCGGCGTGGCTGAAGCCGGCAAGAACGACTGCGCCGCGGGTGCTGGCACTTCCTGCGCTGGCACCTCCAAAACTAAAGACCAGGCCAACGCCTGGAAACTGGTGCCCGCCGGCACCTGCACCAAGACCCCAAGCACCACATCGCCGACCGGCTTCGGCCAGGAAGCCCCCTTCACCGCCAAGTCCTGATCCCCCGCAAGCCTGAGTACTGATGATGACGCCAACACCCGACTACACGGTCTCACTGGATCAGGCGCCTGGCCTGCCCTTGCGGGCCGGGCTGGGGCTGAAGGCCGAGCACTTTACCCAGGTGCTTGAGACCCGCCCCGACATCGGTTTTTTCGAAGTGCACGCCGAAAACTACATGGTGGCCGGCGGCCCCTTTCATCACTACCTGGGCTTGATCCGCGCACAGTACCCACTGTCACTGCACGGCGTGGGCCTGTCCATCGGCGGCGAAGGTCCACTGGACCTTGAGCACCTGGCACGCCTGGTCACGCTGATCGAACGCTATCAACCCCAGTCTTTTTCCGAACACCTGGCCTGGTCCAGCCACGGCCCGGTGTTTCTCAACGACTTGCTGCCCCTGGCCTACGACGCCAGCACCCTGAGCCGGGTATGCGACCACGTCGATCAGGTACAAAGCACACTCAAGCGGCCGATGCTGCTGGAGAATCCCTCGACCTACTTGCAGTTCCAGCGCTCTACCCTGGATGAAACCGACTTCATCAGCGAGGTCATCCGCCGTACCGGTTGCGGCCTGCTGCTCGACGTCAACAACGTCTACGTATCCTGCATCAACCACCAGCGCGATCCATCGGCCTACATCGACGCCCTGCCCTTGCACGCTGTGGGGGAGATTCATCTGGCCGGCTTTGCCGAAGACACAGACAGCCTGGGCGACCGCCTGCTGATCGATGACCACGGCGCGCCTATCGATAACGCTGTGTGGCAATTGTACGAACAGGTACTGACACGGACCGGCCCGGTAGCCACCTTGATCGAACGGGATAATCAGGTGCCGGCATTCAGCGTGCTGCAGGCCGAGGCCCGGCAAGCCCAATGGTATTTGTCGCAGGTGGCCAGATGAGTATTCAACACGAATTTGCCCAGGCTTTGCTGGCGCCCGACGCAGTCTGTCCCGAGGGTGTGTTCAGCAGCAATGGTGCCGACCCGGCAAGCCGCTTCGCGGTGTATCGCAATAACGTTCACAGCTCGTTGAACGATGGGCTGGCGGCCGCTTATCCGGTAGTGCGGCGATTGGTAGGCGATGAGTTTTTCCGTGCCATGGCCGGCCTGTACGTCCAGGCTTATCCGCCCACTACCCCGTTGATCAGCGAATACGGCAACTCTTTGGCTGACTTTATCCAAGGGTTTGAGCCGGCTTCGAGCGTGCCTTACCTGGCAGATATAGCGCGATTGGAACGCCTGCGGGTTCGCGCCTATCACGCGGCGGATCGCCAGGCGCTGGACCAGCCCAGCGTTCTTCAACAACTGCAAGGCGCAGAGCAACTGGGACACCTGCGTGTGCAACTGCACCCATCGCTCGCCACGCTGAACTCCCCCTACGCAATCGTCGCGGTATGGGCCGCGCACCAGACCGAGGACGCTATCGCCACGTTGAACCCCTGGCATGCCCAGGGCGCTCTGGTCTTGCGCCAAGGGTTGGCGGTCAAGGTATTTGCCATCGACAGTGGCTCGGTCATCTTTATCAACCGCCTCAAGCAAGGTGCCGGGCTGGAGGCGGCCGTTGCCAATGCGCTTGAAGCCTCGGCCGAATTCGACCTGCACCAATGTCTCAAGCTGCTGATCAGCCACGACGCCATCACTCATTTGCATCTGGAAAGAAAGGTATCGCCATGAACGCGCCCGCCCCCTGCCTGGTAAAACGGGCCATCGCCCTGTTCGAAAACATCCCCTACAGCCTGATCGCGTTTATTGCGCGCTTCTCCATTGCAGCAGTGTTCTGGAAATCCGGGCAAACCAAAGTCGAAGGCTTTGCCATCGATCTGGTCAGCGGCACATTCCAATGGGGCGAGCCCAAGCTTGCTGCGTCGGCGTTGTGGTTATTTCGCAGCGAGTACCACGTGCCGTTGCTGGCGCCGGAAGTGGCCGCGCATATGGCGACCTTTGCCGAGCATTTTTTCCCGGTGCTGATCCTGCTGGGATTGGCTACGCGCTTCACGGCCCTGGCCCTGATCGGCATGACCTTGACCATCCAGTTGTTCGTCTACCCTGATGCCTATCCGACCCACGGCACCTGGATTGCGCTGCTGTTGCTGTTGCTCGCCAAGGGGCCGGGCAGCCTGTCCATCGACCACTGGATTGCCCGTCGCTTGCGTTAAAGCCGATCCAACGCCTCGCCGCTGCGCCTGAACCAGTCCACCAGGTAATCGGCCAATACCTGGGTACGCCGCGGCAGGCCACCCTGGTAGGGGTGCACCAGGTACATCGGCATGCTGCGCGTCTGGTAGTCGCGCAGGAGCCAGCATAACCGGCCTTCGGCCAGTTCCTTCGGTAATACGTAGGACGGCAGCCGCGCGATACCGGCGCCCACCAGCGCGGCTTTTTTCAGCAGGTTGTAGTGGTTGGAGGCAAACGTGCCGCTTACCCGTACCCGCAGCAATTCGTGTTGCTGGTGATACAACCATTCCTCGCGTCCGCTGTAGTGACTGTTGAGCAAACAGATGTGTGTCGCCAGGTCCGCCGGGGTCAGTGGTTCGCCATGCTGTTCCAGATAGGCCGGGCTGGCGCAGGTCATCTCGCGCCACGCCAGCAGAGGCTTGGCCACCAGGCGTTCATGTTCGATGGCACCCGAGCGTACGCCCAAGTCAAAACCATCCCGGGCCAAGTCGCGGTAGCTGTTGTTAAGCTCCAGCTCGATCTGTACCTGCGGATATTGTTTGGAGAACTCCAGCAATAAGCCATCGAAGAAGGTCTCACCTAACGAAACCGGAACGGTCATGCGCACAGGACCGGTCAAATCATCTTTGAGCCGCGCCAATGCCTGGCGCGCGCGCTCCACCTGCACCACCAGCGCTTGTGCCTGGGGCAGCAACGCCGCGCCGGCGGCGGTGAGGCTCAGTTTGCGCGTCGTACGGTGCAACAGCACCACGGCAAACTGCGCTTCCAACTGGCTGATGCGCTTGGACAGCTGCCCCTTGCTGCAACCCAGTTGCTCGGCAGCCAGGGTAAAGCTGCCAGCTTCGATCAGCACCGCGAAGGCCGCCAGGTCATCCATTTCGCTCATGGATTGTTTCCATTTGAAAACCAAAGGTTGCCTATTAGCGCGTTTATCCACTGAAAAAGCCACACTAGACTGAACCTTCACTATCTCTGGAGGAACAGCACGATGAAAATCCTATTGATTGGTGCCAGCGGCACAGTCGGTTCGGCGGTGAAGGCGGAACTGAGCGAGCGTCACGAAGTGATCAGCATCGGTCGCACCAGCGGCGACTTCCAGGTGGACATCAGCGACAGCGCCTCGATCCATAGGCTGTTTGAACAAACCGGCAAGTTCGATGCGCTGGTCTGTGCAGCGGGCAACGTCAACTTCGTAGCCTTGGGCGAGATGAGCGAAAGCGACTTTGAACTGGGCCTGCGTGACAAACTGATGGGCCAGGTCAACCTGCTGCTGATCGGTCGGGAGTATGCCAACGACGGCGCTTCGTTCACCTTCACCAGCGGCATCCTGAACCGTGATCCGATCCGCACCGGCGCCTCGGCAGCGTTGGTCAACGGTGCACTGGACGCATTCGTCAAAGCGGCCGCCATTGAATTGCCACGCGGCCTGCGTATCAATGCTGTGAGCCCGACCGTTCTACTGGAAGCCATGGGCAGCTATGCACCGTATTTCCGTGGCTACAAACCAGCTCCAGCTGCCGATGTGGCGCTGGCTTACGCAAAAAGCGTCGAGGGCCTACAAACCGGTCAGACCTTTATCGTAGGCTGAATTTGATGTCTGTCAGAAACACCTGAAGCCGGCGAGCGGGCTTGTGATGCGGCGCCAGCCTGCGTAACGTGGCGGCACTTGTTTGGAGACCCAATATGCGCGCCGCCCGTACCCTCGCCCTGTTTGCCTTGCTTCCCCTGTTCGCCGCTTGCCAGCTGTTCGAAAGCGAGCCGGCCAAGCCGTCTACCGTCGGGCTGACCCGGATGCAGGGTGAATTGACCGCGGCGGACGGCAAGCTGTTGTTCCAGCCGTGCGGCGACCAACGTAACTACGTGGTCAAGGATACCGGCGGCACCAGCATCCTGCAGGAAGCGGCCTCCCTGGCCGGCCAGCAAGGCGCACTGTTTGCCGACCTGCGCGGCAAGTTTTCCGGGGTTGCCACCGGTACCCAGGGCGAAGTGGAGCTGCAACAGCTGTACCGCGTCGAACGCTCGACCTCTGCCTGTACCGACCCGGACTTCAAGCGCATGATCCTGCGCGCCAACGGCCATAAACCGGCCTGGGCGATGAACGTCACGGCCAAGGGCATGGTGCTGGAACGCGAGGGCCAACCGCCGTTGGCAGTGCCGTACGTCGAAGAACAGCTGGGCGACGGCCGCTTCAACCTGATGACCGAAGCCAATAACCAGCACATCGAACTGTGGGTGGCGCCCCAGCGCTGCGTCGACAGTGTGAGCGGCAGCTTGCAACACATGAGCGCCGAGTTGCGGGTTAACGGCCAGGTGCAGCGTGGTTGCGCAGCCTTTGGCGGCTCGCGGGACGACTGATTCGACCCTGCGCTGTTTTAACCTGACGGAAAGTCGCCATTGGGGCTTATAATCGCCGGTTTGCAAAACAGCCGGCCTTCTCGCCCGCCGCCTACCGGATCCTGTCATGTTACGAATCACCGAACTCAAGCTGCCCATCGACCATCCCGAAGAAGACCTGCGGCCAGCCATCGTGCAGCGCCTGGGCATCGCCAGTGATGACCTGCTCGATTTCACCCTGTTCAAACGCAGCTACGATGCACGTAAAAAATCGTCGGAGCTGTGCTTCATCTACACCATCGACTTGAACGTGAAGGGCGAAGCCGCCCTGCTGCTCAAGTTTGCCGACGACCGCAACGTCAACCCGGCCCCCGACGTCAGCTACAAGGTGGTGGGCCAGGCGCCGGCAGACCTGGTCGAGCGGCCGATCGTGGTGGGGTTTGGGCCCTGCGGGATCTTCGCCGGGCTGCTGCTGGCACAGATGGGCTTCAAGCCGATCATCCTCGAGCGCGGCAAGGAAGTGCGTCAACGTACCAAGGACACCTGGGGCCTGTGGCGTAAAAGCGTGCTCAACCCCGAGTCCAACGTGCAATTCGGTGAAGGCGGCGCCGGCACCTTCTCCGACGGCAAGCTCTACAGCCAGATCAAGGACCCGAAATTCCACGGCCGCAAGGTGCTGCACGAGTTCGTCAAGGCCGGCGCGCCGGAAGAGATCCTCTACGTCAGCAAGCCCCATATCGGCACCTTCCGCCTGACCGGCGTGGTGGAAAACATGCGCGAGCAGATCATCGCCCTCGGCGGTGAAGTGCGCTTCGAGCAACGCGTCACCGACGTATTGATCGAAGAGGGGCAGTTGAACGGTGTGGTCGTCGACGGCGGCGAGCAGATTCTCTCAAGGCATGTGATTCTTGCCCTGGGCCACAGCGCCCGCGACACCTTCCGCATGCTCCATGGCCGCGGCGTTTACATGGAGGCCAAGCCGTTCTCGGTGGGTTTCCGTATCGAACACCCGCAGTCGCTGATCGACGCCGCACGCCTGGGCAAGTACGCCGGCCACCCGAAACTGGGCGCGGCCGACTACAAGCTGGTGCACCACGCCAAGAACGGCCGTTCGGTCTATAGCTTCTGCATGTGCCCGGGCGGCACTGTGGTGGCCGCGACCTCGGAACCCAATCGCGTCGTGACCAACGGCATGAGCCAGTACTCGCGCAACGAGCGCAACGCCAACTCCGGCATTGTGGTCGGCATCACGCCCGAAGTGGATTACCCGGGTGGCCCGTTGGCCGGTATCGAGTTGCAGGAACGCCTGGAGTCCCACGCCTACATCCTCGGCGGCAGCAACTACGAGGCACCGGCGCAGTTGGTGGGCGACTTTATCGCCGGCAAACCGTCCACCGCCTTAGGCAGTGTGGAACCTTCCTACAAGCCCGGCGTATCCCTGGGCGACCTGGCCCTGGCCTTGCCGGACTTCGCCATCGAGGCCATCCGCGAAGCCTTGCCGGCGTTCGAGAAGCAGATCAAAGGTTATTCGCTGCACGATGCAGTGTTGACGGGGATCGAGACCCGCACGTCATCACCGTTGCGCATTACCCGCGATGAGTCGATGCAGAGCCTGAACGTAAAAGGCCTGTTTCCGGCCGGGGAAGGTGCGGGTTATGCCGGCGGGATCCTGTCGGCGGGTGTTGACGGGATTCGGATTGCCGAGGCGTTGGCGCGGGATATGCTCGGCATCAAGGCCTGAGCACACCGCAATACGATGGTGGGAGGGGGCTTGCTCCCCCCTGACGGCCTCATAATCCACAGATATCTACGTGACACACCTCGGTCAAATGTGGGAGGGGGCTTGCCCCCGATGGCGGCCTCACAGCCGACCAGCATGTTGGACTTTGATCGAGTACATATCCGTTATTTAGGTTACGGCCACTATTGGTTCCGCTTTTACAGCGGGTCACTTTTGAAAGAGCCCAAAAGTAACCAAAAGGCTCTTGCCCCACCACTCGGCACCTCGCTTAGGCTCGGTGTGCCCGCAATCCGACAGGGATTTGGGGGGCCGCCGCCACGCGCCATCCATGGCGCGGGGCGGCTAAACCGGCATCCCTGCCGGTTTACCCCCAAATCCCTGTCGAATTCCGGCCAGCGTGGTTTAACGGGGCGCCTAAGATCAAAAGCCAGATCAAGATCAAGAGCGGCTCGCTACGCATCGTGGTTACCGTCGGCTGCTACACAGTTGTGTAGATACCTATGGCTATCGGGGGCAAGCCCCCTCCCACATTTTGATTTGCGCCCGGTCAGATATTGGCGCGCAGGATGCTGGTCGGTAGAGACTCGCCCTGCTCTACGCTCGCAGCCACTGCCGTAACCAACCCATCCAACTCATAGCCCTGCCCCACCAACCACTCCTGATCATAATAGGTCGTGGCATAGCGCTCGCCGCCATCACACAAGATCGCCACGATCGACCCCGACTCTCCCGCCGCTTTCATCTGTTGCGCGGCTATCAAGGCGCCGATCAGGTTGGTCCCGCTGGAACCGCCGACCCGTCGTCCCAAACGCCCAGCCAGGTAATGCATGGCCGCCAATGACAAGGCGTCTGGCACCTTGACCATCGCATCAATCACCGCCGGCAGAAACGATGCCTCGACCCGCGGGCGACCAATCCCTTCGATCCGTGAGCCACACTCCAGGCGCAGGTTGGCGTCGCCGCTCTGGTAGAAGTCGAAGAACACCGAACGTTCGGCATCGGCACACAGCACGCGGGTGCAATGCTGGCGATAACGCACATAACGGCCCAGCGTGGCGGTGGTACCGCCGGTGCCGGGGCTGGAAATCAACCAGCTGGGCTCCGGGTGCTGTTCAAAGCGCATCTGCTGGAAGATCGACTCGGCGATGTTGTTGTTCGCCCGCCAGTCGGTAGCACGTTCGGCATAGGTGAACTGGTCCATGAAATGACCACCACCCTCCTTGGCCAGGCGCTCGGATTCCGCGTAGATCTGCGTCGGATCCTGGGCCAGATGACTCTTGCCACCATAAAAGGCGATCTGGGCGATTTTCTCCTGGGACGTGGAAGCAGGCATGACCGCAATAAACGGCAAGCCCAGCAGGCGGGCGAAGTAGGCCTCGGAAATCGCCGTGGAACCACTCGATGCTTCAACCACCGGGGCGCCCGGCTTGAGCCAGCCATTGCACAGTGCGTACAGGAACAGTGAACGGGCCAGGCGATGTTTCAGGCTGCCGGTGGGGTGGCTGGACTCGTCCTTGAAGTACAACTCGATGCCTGGCAACCCCGGCAGCGGCAACGGAATCAGGTGGGTGTCGGCGCTCCGCTGGAAGTCCGCTTCAATGATGCGAATGGCTTCGCGGGCCCAGGTACGGTGGTCGCTCATGATGGGTTCTCTAAAGGTTTTCAGTCTCGATCTTAGGATGTTTCCTACACTCCACACAGATACAGTAACGACTCAATTGGACACACAATTGCTAGTCTTTGGCGCGTCGACAACCCGGCCAGTTTCTTATAACAAATAAGAATATAACTTTTGTTTTAACAACTAACAGTACGGGTTAGGGTACCCACCTATTGAACCTGGAATGGAGAGCATCCCTTGCCTCTGCGTAGCACTTTCACCCGTTTTTTCCAGCTGGAAGCTGCCAGTGGCCTGTTGTTGATCGCCGCTGCCGCCTTGGCGCTGATCATTAACAACTCGCCGTTGTCGCATCTGTACAACGCCTTCCTCGAGACCCCGGTGGTCACACAGGTGGGAGCGCTGAGCATCGCCAAGCCGGCGCTGCTGTGGATCAACGACGGCCTGATGGCCCTGTTCTTCCTGTTGATCGGCCTGGAGGTCAAGCGCGAACTCCTCGATGGCCATCTGTCCAAGCCCTCCCAAGTGGTACTGCCCGGCGCAGCAGCCATCGGCGGCATGGTGGTGCCGGCACTGATCTACTGGGCGCTGAACAAGGACAACCCCGCCGCCCTCGCCGGCTGGGCGATCCCCATGGCCACGGATATTGCGTTCGCCCTGGGCGTGCTGGCCCTGCTGGGCAAGCGCGTACCGGTGTCGCTGAAGCTGTTCCTGATGACCCTGGCAATCATTGACGACCTCGGTGCCATCATCGTCATTGCGTTGTTTTACTCCGCCGACTTGTCCGGCGCGTCCCTGGCGGGCGCGGGGGCTTGCTTGATTGCCTTGATTGCGATGAACCGTCTGGGCGTGATCAAGCTTGGGCCGTACCTCATCGTTGGCTTGATCCTGTGGGTGTGCGTACTCAAGAGCGGTGTGCATGCCACGCTGGCCGGCGTGACCCTGGCGTTCTGCATTCCACTGCGTACCAAAAATGCCGAAACCTCACCGCTGCTGACCCTGGAACACGCCCTGCACCCGTGGGTGGCCTACGCCATCCTGCCGCTCTTCGCATTCGCCAATGCCGGGGTTTCCTTAACCGGCGTCAGCCTGGAAAGCTTCACCCACCACGTGCCCATGGGCATCGCGGCCGGCCTGTTGATCGGCAAGACCGTCGGTGTGTTCGGCCTGACCTGGCTGGCGATCAAGACCGGTATCGCCTCACTGCCCAGCGGCGCCAACTGGGGCCAGGTGCTTGGCGTGGCGATCCTGTGCGGCATCGGCTTTACCATGAGCCTGTTTGTCGGCTCACTGGCGTTTGTGCCGGGCGCCAGTGAGTTTGCCGGTGAAGACCGCATGGGCATTCTGACCGGGTCGATCCTGGCGGCCTTTATCGGGTACGCGGTGACGGCAATGGCGAGTCGCAAGAAAGCCTGACCCTCTGGGAAAACAGCATAAAAAAACCCCAACCGGTCACCCGGCTGGGGTTTTTCTTTGCCTGCTCGCTAGCGCTTAGCGGGTAACGCGGCTGGTACCGTCAACGGTCATGATGCGTACGCGGTCGCCGATGCGGAAGATTTCATTTTCCTGCACGGCTTGTACGTAGGCACGCATGCTGCCGTCGTCTTCGCGAACGGTGATTTCCACGCCCTGGGTACGGGTCAGGCCTTCTTCGGTGGCGGAGCCCAACAGGCCACCAGCGACCGCGCCGATCACCGCGGTGACGATGCTGCCACGGCCGCCACCGATGGCGCTGCCGCCAACGCCGCCGATGACTGCGCCTGCAGCGCCGCCGATTGGGGTCTTGGTACCTTCGATTTTCACCGGACGCAGGGATTCGATGGTGCCCATGCGCACGGTCTGTACACGACGCGCCTCATCGCGAGAGTACGAGTCGCCGGTCAGACTCGAGGCGCAGCCACCCAAGAGCAACGACAGGGTGGTAAAGCAGGCAACTAGTAAAACGGACTTACGCATAGCATCAACTCCAAAGGACAGGTATTCATTAAACGCTCTGGCTTGGCGCCTGTCACGGCAAGCCAGGCAAAAAATTGTTTTCATTCAGCCTGAGTACAGACTGCCAGCACCAGAAAACTCGACGAACGGTAACCAAGGGTATGGCGCCGAACGATGCCATAACCTGTTTGACCAGTGTAGCCGCGCAGCCGAACGCGCCGAGGTCTCTTGATCAGGGACTCCAGCGCAATAGCTTTGATTCAGGCGGGATGACGAAAGGCGACGCTCAGGGCGCCAGGCGCTCGCGGGACCATTGAGCCTCTTGCAGGCGATAGTTGAGGCGGTCATGCAGGCGGCTGGCGCGGCCTTGCCAGAACTCGATGCGCTCGGGCAACAAACGGTACCCACCCCAATGCTCAGGGCAGTCGGGCTGGGTATCGCTGAAACGCTGTTCAGTGGCCTTGAGCAGTTCCTGCAGTTCTTCGCGGTCACGGATGACCTTGCTCTGCGGGGAAGCCCAAGCCCCAAGGCGGCTGCCCAAAGGACGCACTTGGTAATAAGCGTCCGACTCTTCTGGGGTGACCTTGACCACGCGCCCTTCAATGCGCACCTGGCGTTCCAGGGTCGGCCAGAAGAAGGTCATGGCCGCGAACGGCCGCGCCGCGAGCTGTTCACCCTTGGCGCTTTGATAGTTGGTGAAGAAGGTAAAGCCCTGTGCATCCAGGCCCTTGAGCAACAGGATGCGACAATGCGGGCGACCGTCCTGGTCGACCGTCGCCAGGGTCATGGCATTGGCCTCCACCGGCGGCTGCTCGGTTTTCACCGCGTCGGCAAACCATTGGTGGAACAATGCAAACGGTTCATCCGGGGCCTGGGCCTCGCTCAAACCGTCCCGTGTATAGTCACGGCGCATATCAGCCAGTGCCTGGGTCATGCGGCTTTATCCTTGTGGTTCAACGGCTCAGTTTTTCGCCTGGTCGTTCGAAGCGGGTGCCGCAGCCTTGGCTTTGGCGGCAGCGGGTTTCTTCGCTGCCGGTTTGGCCGCAGCCTTTTTAGCCGCGGGCTTGGCGGCAGCTTTCTTGGCCGGGGCCTTTTTGGCTGGCGCTTTTGCCGCCGGTGCCGGGGCTGGAACGTCCTGCACGGCCACCATTTCAGCAACAGGCGGGGTCTTGCCCGAGTTGTACTTGCTCAGCAGTGCCAACATCGTTGTACGCTGAATGAACATGATTTCCATGCGGCGATTCAGCGCACGGCCTTGATTGCTGTCGTTGGCGGCGCGTGGCATAAGGTCACCCATGCCACGCAGCATCAGGCGGTCCTGCTTCAAACCACTGAGGCTGAAAATCGACGCAATCGACTGCGCACGTTCCTTGCTCAACGCCTGGCTCGCCGGCGCGCTGCCGGTGGCGTCGACGTGGCCCAGGACCAGTACGGCAGTCTTTGGATCAGCTTCGACGGCCTTGGCCACACGGGTGAACGGGCCCAGGGTCACGGGCAGCAACATCGCCGGGCGCTTCGGGTTGTAGGAACCGTCGACCGGGGCAATCACCACCAGCACGTTGTCGCGACGCTCCAGTTGCAGGTTGCTGCCCTTGATGGCCTCGCGCAGGCGTGGCTCGTAGTCGTCCAGCCAGGCCTGGGTGATTTTCGGGTCAGGCATCTGCACGTTGGTCACGTCGACCTTGGCCAAGGGCTTTGGCTTGCTTTCGAACGGCCACCACCAGTGGGGCTCGGTGTCGGTCTTGGCGACCACAGGTGCCGCGTCCGACGTCGGGGTGGCGGCCTTGAGGTCGGCTTTCAGGTCAGCCTTGGCATCAGCGGCCTTTTCTTCAGCACTCTTGGTGGAGAACGGCCACCAGCTGTAACCGGTGTCAGCCTTGGCGGCCGGAGCCGGTGCAGCAGCAGCGGCGACGGGCTCAACAGGCTTGGCGCCTGCAGCAGGCTTGGCATCGGGCTTGGCGTCGGTTTGGGTCACTGCGTCCTTGGTCGCAGCCTTGTCCGATCCGAATGACCACCAATGCCCACCTTCGGCATCATTTTGTGGAGTTTGTGCGCAACCCGTAATAGTGAGGCACAGCGCCAGTGCCAAGGACTTGTTCGATAACATGAGATATCCACAAAATGAGAAAAAACCAGGGGGTCTCGTGACCCGTTAAACCGACGCTTAAAGAACATTTAAGTTACAACGTGTCGTTCAGCATCTTTCTTATACTTGCCTTTGTAACAAAAAATTGTGAAACAGCAAGAGGTTTATAGACAACCGGCCAATATTCCGACCAACTTCTGCGCACGCGGGTCCATAAGTACGTAAGGCCCCAGGGTATTAGTCACAAAACCGAATGCGACATCATGTTCAGGGTCGGCAAACCCGACTGAGCCGCCTGCCCCGGGATGCCCGAATGCGCGTGGCCCCAGGCCGAACGTGGCATTGGGCAACTGCGGTTGATCCAACATGCAGCCCAGGCCGAAGCGGGTTTGGGTCAATAAGGTTTTGTCCAGCCCGATACTGTGTTCACGAGTCAATTGTTCGAGCATGTCGCTTTCCAGCAAACTACCGTCCAACAACCCACTATAAAACCCGGCCAGGCTACGTGCATTACCGTGACCATTAGCCGCGGGCTGCTGCATGCGTCGCCATTCGGGCTTGTTAGTGCTGGTCAGAATAGACGGTGGATTGGCAAATGCACGTGTGGTCATTGCTGCGGGTTCGCGCATCATTACTTGAAGTAACCGCTGTGCCGCTTCATCGCCCATATTGCCTTTACTGCGGGCTACATGGGCAACACGATAAAACTCTTCGTCCGCAAGGCCCACATGAAAATCCAGCCCCAAGGGCCGTGCGACCCGCGCCACGATGGACTCCCCCGGCCCGCGCCCATCGGCACGGCGCAGCAATTCGCCGACCAGCCAACCATAGGTAATCGCCTCATAGCCATGCCCCTCGCCCGGTGTCCACCAGGGAGCCTCGGCCGCCAGGGTATCGACCATCAATTGCCAGTCGTAGAGGGCCTCGGTAGGCAGCATTTCGCGGATGGCCGGCAGCCCGGCCTGGTGACAGAGCAACTGGCGCAGGGTAATCGCTTCTTTGCCCGCCGCGGCAAATGCCGGCCAGTAATCGGCCACAGGCGCATCGAGCTTGAGCTTGCCTTCGGCCACCAGTTGCAGGGCGGTAACGGCCGTGAAGGTCTTGGTGCAGGAGAACAGGTTGACGATAGTGTCGCTATGCCAGGCTTCGGCCCCGTCCTTGTCGGCAGTACCGGCCCACAGGTCGACGACGGTTTGCCCGCCGATCTGGATGCACAACCCGGCACCACGTTCCTGGGGGTCATCGAACAGTGCGGCGAAGGCTTCGCGTACCGCTTCGAACTGGAGCTCGTAATGACCCTGAATCTGCACCTAAGCCGCCTTGAAAATACTGTAGGAAATGGTCGACATTGTTCCAGTCATTGTCGGTTTTGTGAACCCGTCAACGATGAATCAATGACCATTTCCAGAGTGCCCACCGGCCTGACCGGCGCCCTGCCCCGCGCCTTTGCCCGCTTGGGCTGATCGGCCACCTTCGTGCTCTCGCACGGCACCGGCCGCCTTGGCTTTCTCGGCCTCCTTGCCCAATTGGTCGACTGCCGCAAGATTACTTTTACGTACGCTGTCGACGAAACCCTGGAACGGCACATCGGTGATACCGACAAGGCCGAAGTGGCCGTTTTCACCATCCAGCAGGCGCCCGGTCACCGGCTGGTCGAGGTACTGGAACCAATGCACGCCGACAATCGACGGCTCGGCCATGGCCTGCTTGAGAAAGGCGCTGTACGCCGCGCCGCGGTCTTCTTCGCGGGCCAGTTGCGTCACGCCGCCCCAAAACGGGCCACGGTCGGCGGAGCCAAAGTTGAATTCGGTGATCAGTACCGGTTTGTCCAATGCGCGCAGGGCGGCGAAGTCATAACCGTCCTGGGGTTTGAGGGTGTACATGTTGAAGCTCAACACGTCGCAATACTGTGCGCACGACGCCACCGCTTCCGGGGTGCTCACTGCAAAACGGCCGCCCAGCAAGAGTTGGTTGGGCGCGTGCCACTTCAGCGAGTCAGAGATGGTCTTGAAGTAGGCATCGGCAAACGTCTTCTGGAAATACTTGAAGTCGGCTTCGATTTCCGGGTGTTCCGGGTTGGGCATCGGTGGCTCGAAGCCAGGGTCTTCCATCAGCTCCCAGCCCGCCAAATGAATGCCCCAAGCTTTGGACAGGCCTTCTTCGTTGCGGTATTTGTCGCGCAGTTGCTTGAGGAAGGCGCGTTTGGCCGGCACATCGGTGGTCATGCGCAAGGTGCCATAGGCCAGGGCGTAGCGGGACTTCGGATCGTCACCGGGACCTGCCCAGGCCAGTTCGTTGTCGGCAAAGAAGCCGATCAACCACGGGTCATCGCGGTGATCGCGCGCGGCGATAGCCACGGCGCGTTCGGTGGCCATGGCAAAGCGTGGGTCGAACGGGTCGGGCATGCCGCCCCACCAGTCGGTGCCGGTGCTGATGCTGGCGTAGTCACCCACAATCGACAGCGGCAAGGTGTACGGCACGCGGTCGGCCGTGGCCAGGTCCGCATCGCTCCAGTTGCCCACGGTGTTGAAACCCCAGGCTTGCAGGCGGTCGAGGGTGTGGGTAACCCAGCGCTTCTGGTCCAGACCTTCACCGCCATAAGTGCGTTGCAGGTTGGCGCCATAGAAATCGTACCAGCGGCCCGAGCCAAAGCCACGTCCTTCGCCGGCACCGTTGCCGGTGCGGTTGTCGCCGCTGCCGTAATACTTGTCGAAAGGTTCGCCGGCCTTGGGCAGCGCCGCGAACATCCATTCACGCCCCGCCACGTAGGTCTGGCTGTTGTCCGGCGCCACGGTATTGACGCCCAGGGAATAGAACGGATGGCCGTCGGGGGTCACCAGGTACCAGCGGCCATCGCGCTTCTCGGTGCGAAAAAAGCCGCTGGCGTCGAATGCCGGGCCTTTGTTCCAGCCGCCATATGGGTCCAGGGAGGATTTGTCTCGCTCGGCCAGCCAGGTCTTGAGCTGCTGCTGCTCCTTGGCGGCCAAAGCCTTGAGCTGGTCATCGCTGCTGACCTTTTCCGGCCAGCGCGCGCGTGTGGACTGCCCATAGGCGTCGACCAATTCGCTGTAGGCGGCTTTCAACACCGGCTCGCTGTCCTGCACGCCGAAGCGCTCCAGCAGGATGCTTTGGGCGGCGTTGGGCTTGATCATCGACAGGGTCACCGAGACCACTTGGCTGCGGTCGATTTCCCCGGCACTACCGGCCAGCAACACCCGCTGGCCCTCCACGGTGATAGGCATAGGCGGGCCGGCCTTCATGCCCTGGCTCAGTGGCGAGTTGACTTGCAGCGGCACCAGCAGGGTCTGGGCCGGGCCGGCCGGCAGGTCGACGCGGCTGACCAGGGTCTTGCCGTCGGCGCTCTGCACCTTGATGTAGAGAGTCAGCGCCCAGTTCATGGCGCTTTGGATACGCAGGCTCATGGCGCTGGATTGCGACCAGTCCCACACGCCGGTTTGCGGGCTGAGCACCAGGCTCGGCTCGGCCGCCGGGTTGAAGGTGATGCGGCGCAGCACCTCGCCTTCGGGCGTTTGTTCGGCGTTGTATTGCGGCAGGCTGGCGTCCTGGGTCGCCACCTTGACCACATCGGCAGGCCGGACAAAGTTGAACAGCGTTTGTTGCCCCGCTGGTGCGGCCATCAGTGGCGCAGCGAACAGCAAGGCAAACAGGGCGGGCAGCGTGCGAATCATACGAACAAGGTTCTCCCAGACGGCCGATGAATGGCCTGATGATAGTGATGAGATAGACCACGAAGTGGGCGAATTCGCCCACGGTGGCTTAAGAAATTTCGCGCCTGAACGGCGGCAAGGCATTGAGGATAGCCTTGCCATAGCGCTGGGTGACCAGGCGGCGGTCGAGCAAGGTGATGGTGCCCCGGTCTTCCTCGGTACGCAGCAAGCGCCCGCAGGCCTGCACCAGCTTCAGTGAAGCATCCGGCACCGAGATTTCCATGAACGGGTTGCCGCCCCGGGCTTCGATCCATTCGGCCAACGCGGCCTCGACCGGGTCATCAGGCACCGAGAACGGGATCTTGGCGATTACCACGTGTTCGCAGTAGGCCCCGGGCAAGTCCACGCCTTCGGCAAAACTCGCCAGGCCAAACAGCACGCTGGAATCACCGCCATCGACCCGCGCCTTGTGCTTGTTCAGGGTTTCCTGCTTGGACAGGTTGCCCTGGATAAACACCTGCTTGCGCCAGTCGCGATCAAGGCCATCGAACACGTCCTGCATCTGTTTGCGCGACGAGAACAGCACCAGGGTGCCGCGGGAGCCTTCGACCAACGATGGCAGGTCGCGAATGATCGCCGCGGTGTGCGCCGCCGCATCCCGAGGATCGGCCTTGAGGTCCGGAACCCGCAGCACACCGGCGTCGGCGTGATGAAAGGGGCTGGGCACCACGGCGGTTACGGCCTTTTTCGGCAGGCCGGCGCGCATGCGGAAACGGTCGAAGGTGCCCAGGGCGGTCAGCGTGGCCGAGGTCACCAGGCAGCCGTAGGCCACGTTCCACAGGTTGCGGCGCAGCATTTCGGCGGCGAGGATCGGGCTGGCGTTGACCTCGATATCAAACAGCGCACCGCTTTCCGACAGCGTCAGCCAACGGGCCATCGGCGGGTTGTCTTCCGGGTCTTCGACGGTGAAAGCGGTCCACAGCTCCCAGTTGCCCTGGGAGCGGGACAGCAGGCTGCCGAACAGCGGGTACCATTCTTCGGCCTGGTTGCTGGCGATGCCGATATTAACCTCGCCATCCATGCCTTCCTTGAGCAAGTCGGTCAGGCGGGTGAACAGGTCGGTCAGGCGTGAAAAGCCCTTCTTCAACTCGATGCCCATTTCGCGCATGTGCTCGGGAATCATCCCACCGACAAAGCGGTGGCGCGGGCGCTCACGGCCCTCGACGTCTTCACCGGGCTTGAAGTCTGCGACCTGTTCGCAGGCGCTGAACATGAACTGCTGCTGGGTCTTGATCTCGCGCGCCAGTTCCGGCACCTGCTCGATCAGCTTGCCCAGGTCACCGGGCAGCGGATGCTGGGCCAGCAACTTGGTAAGGTTCTTGGCGGTGGTTTCCAGCCAGTCGGCGGTGGAACGCAGGCGTGTGTAATGGGCGAAGTGGCCGATGGCCTTGTCCGGCAGGTGGTGACCTTCATCGAATACGTAGAGGGTGTCGCGCGGATCGGGCAACACGGCGCCGCCGCCCAAGGCCAGGTCGGCCAGCACCATGTCGTGGTTGGTGACGATGACGTCAACCTTGCCCATGCCTTCGCGTGCCTTGTAGAAGGCGCACTGGCCAAAGTTGGGGCAATGGCGGTTGGTGCACTGGCTGTGGTCGGTGGTCAGGCGCGCCCAGTCGGCATCTTCCAGGGCGGTGGGCCAGCTGTCACGGTCGCCGTCCCATTTATTCCCCGCCAGCTTCTCGATCATGCTGGTAAACAGCTTCTGGCTGGCCTCATCGACCTCGATCTTGAAGCCTTCTTCTTCGAACAATGAGGCGGTGGCGGTTTGCGCGTGGCCTTCCTGCAGCAGGACGTCGAGCTTGGACAGGCACATGTAGCGGCCACGGCCCTTGGCCAGGGCAAAAGTAAAGCTCAAGCCGCTGTTACGCATCAGGTCAGGCAAGTCTTTGTAGACAATCTGCTCTTGCAGGGCGACGGTGGCGGTGGCGATCACCAGGCGCTTGCCGGCGGCCTTGGCGGTGGGGATCGCGGCAAGGCTGTAGGCCACGGTCTTGCCGGTACCGGTACCGGCCTCGACGGCCACGACCGCGGGTTCGCCTTCGCGGCGGCCTTCGTCGTCGGTGTCGATATCCCCGAGGACTTTCGCCACTTCGGCGATCATCAGGCGTTGGCCGTAGCGCGGTTTCAAGCTCTTGGCTTCGAGAAAACGCGAATAGGCGCCCTGGATCGTGGTTTTGAGTTCAGTGCTGATCATGGATAGTCGGGCGCAAAAAACGCTGGATAAATTTTCAGTGGTTCGGATCGGCCGCTATCATACCCCGCTAATTAATCCCGCGCAGAACGGAGTACCACAATGACCGCGTTTAGCTTCGCTTACACCCTGCATGTACTGGCTGCCCTGATCTGGGTCGGCGGTATGTTTTTCGCCTGGATGATCCTGCGCCCCGCCGCCATGGCGGCCCTTGAGGGCCCTGCCCGGCTCAAGCTGTGGGCGAATGTGTTTCAACGTTTTTTTGTATGGGTGTGGGTGACGGTGCTGGTTTTGCCGATCAGCGGCATAGGCCTTTTGCACCTGCGCTTCAACGGTTTTGAGACTGCACCGCGCTATGTGCAGGTGATGATGGGTTTGTATCTAATAATGACGGCGCTGTTTATCCGCATCCAGGCGTTGAAGTTCCCGGAGCTTCGCAAGGCGGTGGCGGCCGAGGATTGGCCAGCGGGCGCGGCTGCGCTGGGGCAGATTCGCAGGTTGGTGGGGATTAATCTCATCGTGGGGTTGGTAGTGGTGGCGATCGCTTCGGCTCGGCCGATGTTCTGAGGCGCGCTTATATCGCTATCTGGCTTAGGCACCTACACCACTTTATAGCAGTCAACGGTAACCACGATGCGCAGCGAACCGCTCTTGATCTTGATCTTGATCTTGATCTTGATCTTGATCTGCTTTTGATCTTAGGCGCCCCGTCAAACCACGCTGGCCGGAATTCGACAGGGATTTGGGGGGTAAACCGGCAGGGATGCCGGTTTAGCCGCCCCGCGCCATGGATGGCGCGTGGCGGCGGCCCCCCAAATCCCTGTCGGATTACGGGCACACCGAGCCTAAGCGAGGTGCCGAGTGGTGGGGCAAGAGCCTTTTGGTTACTTTTGGGCTCTTTTCAAAAGTGACCCGCTGTAAAAGCGGAACCAATAGTGGCCGTAACCTAAATAACGGATATGTACTCGATCAAAGTCCAACATGCTGGTCGGCTGTGAGGCCGCCATCGGGGGCAAGCCCCCTCCCACATTTTGGAATGCATTCCAAAATGAGGGAGGGCGGTGCGACGATTGGACTTGCCCCCGATAGCGTCAGACCAGGCGACTCAGAGCCGCTGAATGGTCACAGACCCTGCAGGCCCAGCCGGCCCCGGCTGCCCTTCCAACCCGGCCCGGCCCTTGTCGCCGCCATCAGCACGGTACACCAGGCACCCCTTCGACTGCCCACCCTTCCCGGGTTTGCCCGCTATACCGGCCAAACCGCCGGCGCCACCATCAACCCAGACCTTGATTTTGTCGCCAGGAAAGTCTTGCGGCAACTCCAGCCTTACACTCGCCCCCGAAGCACCCGGCAGGCCGTCGCCGCCGTTGTCACCGTTGGCCCCGCGCCCAGCCGAACCCCACGTACACCCCGGGTCCTCGCCGTTGGCACCATCGAGCCCCGCATACCCCTGGGCACCGGCACCGCCGCGGGCGTCCACAGACAATTCTTCAGCGCTAAGGTCGTTGATCCGCAAGATCAGGTCACGGCCAGCCTTGGCTGGTTTTTCATGGGTGCCAGGGGCCCCGCGTGAAGTGATCTGGCTACCGTGCTCCAGTTGCGCCTGGCGCACTTGCATTTGCAGCGCAGTATTGCCGGGGACAATGGCGATGCGTGCGTCGCGCCCCAGGTGCAGCTCCTCCACCGTGACCTGGCTGATAGTGGACGGAATCAGCAAAGTGCCGTAGTCCGCTACCTCCAGGCGCTCCAGTTGCAGCACGCTGGTACTGCTGGGCAGGCGCATCAACGAGTTGGTTTCGACACTGACGCTCTGGGCCAGGGCAACGGGGCTGACCAACAGGGCCAGCAAAAAAACCTTACGCATCATGGGGCTCCTGAGTGTTTTCAAATTTTTCTTTGGATGCACAGTAACGACTTCTACAGGCGATTTGCCAGTGAAGGATCAAAAAACTTCCGATGAGACGGTTACTGGCAGATAGGTATCGACCGCCGCGCTAGGCCCACGCGCTCAGCCGCGCTAGTCTCTACGGTCTTGATGTGAGGATTTGCAATGACCGCTGGAATTTCTTCCCGTACGCCCCAGCAAGCCTTGGCTGCCTTGCTTGATCTTCAAGGGCCAAAGCGCTTGCTGCTAGTGGGTGCCAGCCAATTCCCGGCGCTGGATGCCTTTGAGCAGGCCCACCCTGACACCCAGGTTTTCCGGGCAGCGCCAGGGCCGTTACCGCCGGAACTGGCGGCGCAGCGTTTTGACCTGGCGTTGGTAGTCGACTGCCTGGAGCACCTGTCAAAAGCGCAGGGTCTGACCTTGCTCGGCGGCATTCGCAACCTCAATGCCAGCCGCATTGCCGTGCTGGTCGACCTGGGCGCCTGCGCCTGGAAGGAAACCGATTTTTTCTCCCTGGCCTTGCAAGCCGGCGAGCGCTTCCAGCGCGATGAGCAGGTCCTGACGCTGTTTACCTATGATCTGCTTGACTATAAACAGGTGCCGGACTGGCTCAACGCCCGCTTCTGGGCCAACCCGGAAAACTTCGGAAAGTATTGGTGGTAACCCGATGAGTACATCCATTTGCCCGTGCGGCAGCGGCAATCTGCTGGATGCCTGCTGCGGCCACTATCACGCCGGCCACCCGGCACCCTGCGCGAGCGCGTTGATGCGCTCGCGCTACAGCGCCTATGTGCTGGGCCTGGTCGATTACCTGGTAGCCACTACCCTGCCCGCGCAACAGGCCGGGCTGGACCGCGACGCCATCGCCGCCTGGAGTGCCCAGAGCACCTGGCTGGGCCTTGAGGTGGAAAGCTCAGAAGTGTTCGGCGGCCAGCCGGAACACGCCTTCGTCACCTTTACCGCACGCTGGCATGACAGCAGCGGCGAACACAGCCACCGTGAGCAATCATCTTTCGTACAGAATGATGGACGCTGGTACTTCATCGACCCGACGGTGGACGTGACGATCGGACGTAATGATGTATGTTTGTGTGGCAGTGGGCAGAAATTCAAGAAGTGTTGCTCCAGCTACCTCTAATCACTCGAAAGGGATAACGCCATGCTTCGGATATACAGCTTGATGCTGGCGTTGACCCTGGGCCTCACCGGCTGCGCGTCCTGGTTCGAAGACGATTCGCCTGCGCCCCACGTATCCCTGGTCAAGGTCGAAGTGGTGCGGGCCAAGCTGCTGGAGCAGAAGTTCAAGCTGTACTTTCGCGTGGACAACCGCGACGACGCCGACCTGACGGTGCGTGGCCTGGTCTATAAGATCAGCCTGGGCAACCTGCTGCTGACCGAGGGCGAGTCCAACGAATGGCTGACCGTACCGCCGCGCAGTCATAAGTTCTTCCGGATTTCGGTACGCACCAACCTCTGGCCGCAGGTACGTGACGTGGTACAGATGCTGAAAAACCCTGACCAGCCCGTGCCTTATCGCCTGGAAGGCGAACTGAAAACCGGATTATTCATCGGTAATGACGTGCAGGTCGCGCACAATGGCGAGATAATCCCCGGCGATTTTATTCCGGAGCAACATCGATGACTCAGCAACCCCATGTCCATGGTCCCGACTGCAATCACGATCATGAACACCATGACCACGACCACGGCCATGTCCACGGCCCGAACTGCGGCCACGCTCACCAGGAGCCCGTGCGCAATGCCTTGAAGGATGTGGGTCGTAACGATCCTTGCCCGTGCGGCAGTGCGAAGAAATTCAAAAAGTGCCATGGTGCATAAGCCACACTGAAGACCAAAATGTGGGAGCAAGCCCCCTCCCACATTGATTTGCACATAGCTTGAGCGCTCACGCAATTACACAACTCCTGCTTGCGTCGTATCGCCGCGCTCACTAACGTAGCGCCTTTACTGACGCTACCCCCGCAGGAGCTTTGCCATGGCTTCGCCAGCCCTCTTTCACTTTATTCCCCGGTTCGGCGTTGCCGCGGCAGTGGCCAGTGCCTTGGGCCTGGCCGGTTGCCAGCTCCAGAGCACCCAGGACACCCTTCCCCCCGTTGCAGGCGTACAGCCGATCAAAGGCCTGGCACAAAATGTGTCGGTGCGCCGCAATGCGCAGGGCATGCCGCTGATCGAAAGCAACACCTTCCATGACGCACTGTTCAGCCTCGGTTACGTCCACGCCAGCGATCGCATCACCCAGATGGTCACCCTGCGCCTGCTGGCCCAGGGTCGCCTGGCGGAAATGTCCGGGCCGCAAGTGTTGGATGTCGACCGTTTCATGCGCGCGGTCAACCTCAAGAAAAGCGCCGGCGAGCTGTACAACGCCTCGTCGCCGCGCCTCAAGCGCTTCTTTGAGGTGTATGCCCGGGGCGTCAATGCCTACCTGTTCCGCTATCGCGACAAACTGCCGGCGGACCTGGCCCAGAGCGGCTACAAACCGGAGTACTGGAAGCCGGAAGATTCGGCGCTGCTGTTCTGTCTGCTGAGTTTCAGTCAGTCGGGCAACTTGCAGGAAGAAATTTCGTCCCTGGTGCTGGCGCAGAAAGTCGGCATCGACAAACTCGCCTGGCTCACTCCAAGTGCGCCGGACGAAGCGATCCCGCAGGCCGAAGCCGACAAGCTCAAGGGCGTGAACCTGGGTCAGATCACCGGCCTCGCGGCGCTGGACACAGTCAGCCAGCAATTGAACAGCCTCAACGCGCTGGCGGTCACCACGTCAAGCAACTGGGCCATCGGCCCGCAACGCAGCCGCAGCGGCAAGAGCCTGTTGGCCAATGATATCGCCGCCCAGCCGCAAGCACCGTCACCGTGGAGCTACGTGCAGATTCGTGCGCCGAAATACCAGGCCGTCGGGGCTTCGATCGCCGGCCTGCCGACCCTGCTGTCCGGCTTCAACGGCAAGGTTGCGTGGAGCATGAGCGCGGTCAAGGGCGACACCCAGGACCTGTTCCTGGAGAAGGTCAAGCGCCAGGGCAGCGCGTTGTACTACGAGAACAACGGCAAATGGCTACCGGCTGGGGTGCGCAACGAAACCTTCTTCATCAAGGGTCAGCGCTCGATTCGCGAAGTGGTGTACGAAACACGCCACGGCGTACTGCTCAACAGCAGCCAGGCGCTCACCAGCGGGCTTGGCCTGGCCTTGCAAACCGCCGATTTCAAGGACGACAAGAGCCTGGATGCGTTCTTCGACCTGTCCCGTGCGCAGAACGCCGGCAAGGCGTCGGATGCCACCCGTGAGATCCGCGCCATCGCGTTGAACATGATCTTCGCCGACGCCAGCAATATCGGCTGGCAGGTCACCGGCCGCTTCCCCAACCGCCGCGAAGGCGAAGGCCTGTTGCCGTCGCCGGGCTGGGATACGCGCTTTGACTGGGACGGCTACGCCGATGCGATGCTGCATCCCTACGACCAGGACCCGGCCCAAGGCTGGATCGGCACCGCCAACCAGCGTACTGCGCCACGTGGCTACGGCATGCAGTTGTCCAACTCCTGGGACGCACCGGAACGTAGCGAGCGCCTGGCGCAACTGGCCAATGCCGGCAAGCATGACAGCCGCAGCCTGATCGCCATGCAATACGACCAGACCACGACTTTCGCCGCCAAGCTCAAGGGCATGTTCCAGGCGCCAGGCATGGCCCAGCCGCTCAAGCAGGCCATCGACGCCCTCCCGGCGGCGGATCGCGCCAAGGCTCGCGAAGCACTGGACCGCCTGCTGGCCTTCGATGGCCGTCTTGCGCCTGCTTCGGCTGACGCAGCGATCTACGAACTGTTCCTGCAGGAAAGTGCCAAACAGATCTTCCTCGACAAGCTCGGCCCGCAGAACAGCCCCAGCTGGACCGCCTTCGTCAGCAATGCCAGCCTGTCCTACTCGTCCATCGCCGATCATTTGCTGGGGCGTGAAGACAGCCCATTCTGGGACGACACCCGCACGCCGCAAAAAGAAGACAAACCCGCGATCCTGGCCCGCACCCTCGCCGCCGCCATCGGCACCGGCGACAGCCAACTGGGCGCCGATCACAAGGCCTGGCAGTGGGGCAAGCTGCACAGCACCAGCTGGAAAAACACTAGCGGCAAGGTTATTCGCGGCCCCCTTGCCAGCGGTGGCGACCACAACACCCTGAACCCGGCACCGTACAGCTGGGGCCAGGATTTCAACACCACCCAAGTGCAGGCGCTGCGCATGATCATCGACTTCGGCCTGGCAGAACCGATGCTGGGCCAGGGTGGCATCGGCCAATCCGGCAACCCGGCCAGCCCGAACTATGCCAACGGCATTGACCCGTCGCTCAAGGCTCAATACCTGAGCTTCCCGATGCAGCCGCAGAACTTTGAAAAGGTGTATGGCAAGACAAGGCTGACCCTGACGCCGGGCAAGTAACCCGGTTTTCCCCAGCAGAAACCGAATCCAAATGTGGGAGGGGGCTTGCTCCCGATAGCAGTAGTTCAGTCAATGAATGTGTTGACTGTCACACCGCTATCGGGAGCAACCCCCCTCCCACATTTGGATCCCATGCATTCAGATAGAACTTCTACACCCAGCCCCGCCTCATAACTAACAAGCCCATCGCCCACGGCAACTCCATGGACCTTGTCATCGCCCGCCCCGAAGGCCTCTATTGCCCTGCCGGTGATTTCTATATCGACCCCTGGCGCCCGGTGGAGCGCGCCGTGATCACCCACGCCCACGGCGACCATGCGCGCACCGGCAACCAGCATTATCTGGCCGCCGCGCCCGGCGAAGGCATCCTGCGCTGGCGCCTGGGCCAGGACATCAACCTGCAAACCCTGGCCTACGGCGAACGTTTGGAGCATCACGGCGTGACCTTGAGCTTTCATCCGGCCGGGCATGTGCTCGGTTCGGCCCAGGTCCGCCTGGAATACCAGGGCGAAGTCTGGGTGGCGTCCGGCGACTACAAAGTCGAACCCGATGGCACCTGCGCGCCCTTCGAACCGGTGCGTTGCCATACCTTTATCACCGAATCTACGTTTGGCCTGCCGATCTACCGCTGGCAGCCCCAGGCGCAGATTTTCGCGGGGATCAACGACTGGTGGCGGGCCAATATCGCCAACGGCAAGGCGAGCGTGTTGTTCTGTTATTCCTTCGGCAAGGCCCAGCGCATTCTCCATGGTCTCGACGCCAGCATCGGCCCGATCCTCAGCCACGGCGCAGTCGAACCGTTAAACCGAGTCTATCGCGAAGCCGGTGTCTACATTCCCGAGACGCTGTATGCCGGCGATTTCAAGAAGACCGACCCGTTGTTGCGCCAAGCACTGATCATCGCCCCGCCCTCCGCCGGCGGAAGCACCTGGATGCGCCGTTTCGGCGACTACAGCGACGCCTTCGCCAGTGGCTGGATGCGTCTGCGTGGTACCCGTCGGCGGCGTGGCGTGGACCGTGGCTTTGTGCTGTCGGACCACGCCGATTGGCCCGGGCTGTTGTGGGCCATCGAACAAACCGGTGCCGAACGGGTGATGGTGACCCATGGCTCGGTCGGCGTACTGGTGCGCCACCTGCGTGAAAAGGGCTTGGATGCCCAGGGTTTCAGCACCGAGTACGGTGATGACGAAGAAGAGGCTACGGCATGAAAGCCTTCGCCGAGTTGTACGCCAACCTTGACGCCACCACCTCCAGCAATGCCAAGCTCGCTGCGCTGCAAGCCTACTTCCTGCAAGCGCCGCCAGCAGATGCTGCATGGGCGGTGTACTTCCTCTCCGGTGGGCGGCCGCGGCAACTGGTGCCCACGCGCCTGCTACGGGACATGGCCACCGAAGCGGCCGGCATCGAACCCTGGCTGTTCGAAGAGAGCTATCAGTCGGTGGGTGACTTGGCCGAGACGATTTCCCTTCTCCTACCCGAATCCACCTACAGCTCCGAGGACGGCCTGGCGGTGTGGCTGGAAGACAAACTGCTGCCCCTGCGCGGGCTTTCGCCCATGGACCTGGCCGAACGGCTGCCGGCGCTCTGGGCGCAATTGGACCAGCCGAGCCTGATGGTGTGTATCAAACTGATCACCGGCAGCTTTCGCGTGGGTGTGTCCAAACTGCTGGTCACCCGCGCCCTCGCCGCCATGGCCAACCTAGATAGCAAGCGCGTGGCCCAGCGGTTGGTGGGCTATACCGACTTGTCGAATCGCCCGACGGCTGCGGGCTATCTCAAGCTGATCGCTGCCGAATCGTCCGATGAGCATGCGCAACGAGGTGGGCAGCCGTATCCGTTTTTTCTTGCCCACGGGTTGGCCCAACCGGTGGCGCAATTCGACACGCTGCTGGGTTCGCCCGCCGACTGGCAGGTGGAATGGAAGTTTGACGGCATTCGCGCGCAACTGGTCAAGCGTGAGGGCCGCCTTTGGATCTGGTCCCGCGGTGAGGAGCTGGTGACTGAGCGTTTCCCCGAGCTGCACAGCCTGGTGAGTGGCCTGCCCGACGGCACGGTGATCGATGGCGAAATCGTGGTGTGGAAAGACTCGGTGCAACCCTTTGCGTTGCTGCAACAGAGGATTGGCCGCAAGACCCTGAGCAAAAAAGTCCTGGAGGACGCGCCGGTCGCGGTACTGGCCTACGACCTGCTGGAATTTCAGGGCGATGACTGGCGCAACCATATCCAGGCAGAGCGTCGTACACAGCTGGAACGCGTGATCGCTGAGTGCAACCAACCCGTATTGCTGCCCTCACCGCTGCTCGAGGGGCCAACCTGGGCAGCGTTGGCCGAGCAGCGCGAAGCCTCCCGCAGCCTTGGTGTCGAAGGCATGATGCTCAAGGATCGCCAAGGCCTCTATGGCGTGGGCCGCACCAAGGACATGGGCCTGTGGTGGAAGTGGAAAGTCGACCCCTTCAGCGTCGACGCCGTATTGATCTACGCCCAGCGCGGCCATGGCCGGCGCGCCAGCCTGTACAGCGATTACACCTTCGCGGTCTGGGATGGCCCGCCGGGCAGCGAGCGCACCCTGGTGCCGTTCGCCAAGGCGTACTCCGGGTTGACCGACGAGGAAATGCGCAGGGTGGACGCCATCGTGCGCAAAACCACGGTGGAAAAATTCGGCCCGGTCAGCAGCGTGACGCCAAGCATGGTGTTTGAACTGGGCTTTGAGGGTATCGCCCTGTCCAAGCGGCATAAGAGCGGGATCGCGGTGCGGTTTCCGCGGATGTTGCGCTGGCGGCAGGATAAGACGGTGGAAGAGGCTGACAACCTCGCCACTCTGCAAGACCTACTGACTTGACATAAATTCCCTGTGGGGGGGGGCTTGCTCCCGATGCAGGCTGTCAGCCAAGCATGTATTGACTGACACACTGCTATCGGGAGCAAGCCCCACATTGGGATCCCCACACGACCTGAAACAGTGCACCCATTTTCTGATGCTCATTTTCGGGCATCTCCTACACTCCGATTTGCCTTATCCCACCTTTTAAAAAGCCCATCCGGAACTATGGTGCAGAAATTGCTACTTGTGATCCGTCTGACACCGCTCAGTAACAGTCCTAAACGCGCCAAAAGCGCTTATCTTGGTTTCCAGGGATTACCTAATGAAAAAAGCATTGCTGACCCTTTCTGCACTGGCTCTGTGCATGGCTGCTGGTGTTGCTAGCGCCAAGGAATACAAGGAATTGCGTTTTGGTGTCGACCCCTCCTACGCACCGTTCGAATCCAAAGCCGCCGACGGCAGCCTGGTGGGCTTCGATATCGACCTGGGCAATGCGATCTGTGCGGAGTTGAAGGTCAAGTGCAAGTGGGTCGAAAGCGACTTCGACGGCATGATTCCGGGTCTGAAAGCTAACAAGTTCGACGGCGTGATTTCCTCCATGACCGTGACGCCAGTGCGCGAGAAGGCGATCGACTTCTCCAATGAACTGTTCTCCGGCCCCACCTCGCTGGTGTTCAAGAAAGGCGCTGGGTATTCGACACCTGAATCCCTCAAGGGCAAATCCGTAGGCTATGAGCAAGGCACCATCCAGGAAGCCTACGCCAAGGCCGTGCTGGATAAAGCCGGTGTGACCACCAAGGCCTACGCCAACCAGGACCAGGTTTACGCCGACCTGACCTCCGGGCGCCTTGATGCTTCCGTGCAGGACATGCTGCAAGCTGAATTGGGTTTCCTCAAGTCGCCAGCAGGTGCCGGCTACGAAGTCAGCGCAGCCATTGACGACCCGCTGCTGCCGTCGAAAACTGCCATCGGTATCAAAAAAGGTAACACTGAGCTGAAGGCCCTTTTGGATAAAGGTATCAAAGCGTTACACGATGATGGCACCTACGCCACCATCCAGAAAAAACACTTTGGCGATCTGAACCTGTACAGCGGCAAATAATGCCTGGGGCGCCCCTCCTCGGTAGGGGCGCTTTTCTATCGCCATAGGTCCTGATTTATGTTCGAAGATCTGTTGCAAACCCTCGGGCTGGGCGCGTTCAGCTTGAAGGGTTTCGGCCCGCTGTTGCTGCAAGGCACCTGGATGACCATCAAGTTATCGGTGCTGTCCCTGGCCGTGAGCGTCTTGCTGGGCCTGCTCGGCGCCAGCGCCAAACTATCCAGCCTGCCCTTCCTGCGCATTCCCGCCCAGCTCTACACTACGTTGATTCGTGGGGTGCCGGACCTGGTGCTGATGCTATTGATTTTCTACAGCCTGCAAACCTGGCTCAGCGGCTTTACCGACTTCATGGAATGGGAATACATCGAGATTGATCCGTTCAGCGCCGGGGTGATTACCCTGGGATTTATCTACGGCGCCTATTTTACCGAAACGTTCCGCGGCGCGATCCTCGCGGTGCCCCGCGGCCAGCTGGAAGCCGCCACTGCCTACGGGCTCAAGCGCGGTCAGCGGTTTCGCTACGTGACCTTCCCGCAGATGATGCGCTTTGCCCTGCCGGGCATCGGCAATAACTGGATGGTGATGCTCAAGGCCACCGCGCTGGTGTCGATCATCGGTCTGGCAGACTTGGTGAAAGCAGCCCAGGACGCGGGCAAGAGCACCTATCAACTGTTCTATTTCCTGGTACTCGCCGCCCTGATCTACTTGTTGATTACCAGCGCCTCCAATTTTGTCTTGCGCCGGCTTGAACGTCGCTACTCCGCAGGCGCCCGGGAGGCAGTGCGATGATCGAACTGTTGCAGGAATACTGGCGCCCCTTCCTTTACAGCGACGGCCAGCACATCACCGGCCTGGCCATGACGATGTGGTTGCTCAGCGCCGCCCTCGTCATCGGTTTCCTGGTGTCGATCCCGCTGTCCATCGCCCGCGTCTCGCGCAAGCGCCTGGTGCGTTGGCCGGTGCAGTTCTACACCTACCTGTTTCGCGGCACGCCGCTCTATATCCAGTTGTTGATCTGCTACACCGGCATCTACAGCATCGCGGCAGTGCGTGCTCAGCCGGTGCTGGATGCGTTCTTTCGCGATGCAATGAATTGCACCCTTCTGGCCTTCGCCCTCAACACCTGCGCCTACACCACGGAGATTTTCGCCGGGGCGATCCGCAGCATGGCCCACGGCGAAGTCGAGGCGGCCAAGGCCTACGGCCTCAGCGGCTGGAAGCTGTACGCCTACGTGATCATGCCTTCGGCACTGCGCCGCTCGTTGCCCTATTACAGCAATGAAGTGATCCTGATGCTGCACTCGACCACGGTGGCGTTTACCGCGACCATCCCGGACATTCTCAAGGTGGCACGGGACGCCAACTCCGCCACCTTCATGACCTTTCAATCGTTCGGCATCGCCGCGCTGATCTACCTCGCGGTGACCTTTGCCCTGGTCGGCCTGTTTCGCCTGGCGGAGCGCCGCTGGCTGGCCTTCCTCGGGCCGAGCCACTAAGGAACCTGCATGCGACATCAGCAACATGACCTGATCGCGCCGGTGCCGGGCACGGCGCGGCAATTGCACAGTTTTCACTTCGGCCCGGAACAGGCCGCGGGCAAGGTCTACATCCAGTCCTCCCTGCATGCCGATGAACTACCGGGCATGCTGGTGGCCTGGCACCTCAAGGCGCGCCTGGCAGAGCTGGCGGCAGCCGGACGCTTGCGCAGCGAAATCGTGCTGGTGCCTGTCGCCAATCCCGTGGGCCTCGAACAAGTGTTGATGGACATCCCCTTGGGCCGCTACGAACTGGAAAGCGGGCAGAACTTCAATCGTTTGTTTGTCGACCTCAGCGAAGCGGTCGGCGACCAAATCGAAGAGCGCCTGGGCGATGATCCCCAACACAATATCCAATTGATCCGCACAGCCTTGTCCAACGCCCTGGCCGCGCAGACGCCCCAGACCCAGCTGCAATCCCAACGCCTGGTGCTGCAACGCCTGGCCTGTGATGCCGACTTGGTGCTGGACCTGCATTGCGACTTCGAAGCCGTAGCGCACCTGTACACCACGCCCCAGGGCTGGCCGCGAGTGGAACCCTTGGCGCGCTACCTCGGCTCGCAGGCCAGCTTGCTGGCCACCGACTCTGGCGGGCAATCCTTTGATGAGTGTTTCACCCTGGTGTGGTGGCAGTTGCAGCAACGCTTCGGCGAGCGCTTCCCGATCCCCATGGGCAGCTTGTCAGTGACCGTCGAGTTGCGCGGCCAAGGCGATGTCACTCATGGCCTCGCTGCGTCGGACTGCCAGGCCATCATCGATTACCTGATCCATTTCGGCGCCATCAGCGGCGACGTAGCGCCATTGCCCGCCCTGGCCTACCCGGCGACTCCATTGGCAGGTGTGGAACCAGTCATCTCCCCGGTGGGCGGCTTGCTGGTGTTCAGTGCCTTGCCGGGTGACTACCTGGAGGCCGGGCAGCTGGTCGCCGACATCATCGACCCCATTACCGACCGTGTGACGCCCGTGCACTGTCAGCACGCGGGCCTGCTTTACGCCCGCTCACTACGCCGCATGGCCACTGCCGGAATGGTGATCGGCCATGTCGCCGGCACGCAGGCCTACCGCAGCGGCTATCTACTTTCGCCTTGAGGATGCACGCCCCATGTACAAACTGACCGTTGAAGGCCTGCATAAAAGCTATGGCGACAATGAAGTGCTCAAAGGCGTGTCGCTCAAGGCCAGGACCGGTGATGTGATCAGCCTGATCGGCGCCAGTGGCTCGGGCAAGAGTACCTTCCTGCGCTGTATCAACTTCCTGGAAACCCCCAACGATGGCGCCATGACCCTGGACGGCCAAACGATCCGCATGGTCAGCGACCGCCACGGTATGCGCGTGGCCGACGATGCCGAGCTGCAACGCCTGCGCACACGGTTGGCGATGGTATTCCAGCACTTCAACCTGTGGAGCCATATGAGCGTGCTGGAAAACATCACCATGGCCCCGCGCCGCGTGCTGGGGTGCAGCAAGAAAGACGCCGAAGACCGTGCCCGTCGCTACCTGGACAAGGTCGGGTTGCCGGCACGTGTAGCCGATCAGTACCCGGCGTTCCTGTCCGGTGGTCAGCAACAGCGGGTAGCCATCGCTCGCGCACTGGCCATGGAGCCGGAGGTGATGCTGTTCGATGAGCCCACCTCGGCCCTCGACCCGGAACTGGTGGGTGAAGTGTTGAAGGTGATCCAGGGCCTGGCCGAGGAAGGCCGCACCATGATTATGGTGACCCACGAGATGAGCTTTGCGCGCAAGGTCTCAAGCCAAGTGCTGTTCCTGCACAAGGGCCTGGTGGAAGAGCAAGGCACCCCCGAGGATGTGCTGGGCAATCCGAAAAGCGAGCGCCTGCAGCAGTTTCTAAGTGGCAATTTGAAGTAAACCTTTGTGACGCCTGGAGGGTCTCTGCAATAGAGCCTCCAGAGCGTCCGCTGCCGCATGGCAAAAAACCCCGATTTCGCCAAACAATGGTTTGCCGCCAAAGGTTGGAAACCGTTCGCCTTTCAGAAACACGTATGGGCAGCGGTCAAGGCTGGCCAGTCGGGGCTGCTGCATGCCAGCACCGGCGCAGGTAAAACCTATGCCTTGTGGTTTGCCGCCCTCAACCGTTTCGCCATCACCCGCCCGCCCGCAACGGGAAAGCGCAAGCCACCCGCTGAGCCGCTGACGGTGCTGTGGATCACGCCGATGCGTGCCTTGGCCGCCGACTCCGCACGCGCCCTGCAGGCACCGCTGGACGCCCTGCAAATTCCCTGGAGCGTGGGCCTGCGTACCGGCGACACCAGCAGCAGCGAACGCGCGCGCCAGACCCGCCGCCAACCCACGGCACTGGTCACCACCCCGGAAAGCCTGACGCTGATGCTCGCACGGGCCGACAGTGAAACGAGCCTGGCGCACCTGCGCATGGTGATCGTGGACGAATGGCACGAATTGATCGGCAATAAGCGCGGCGTGCAGTTGCAACTGGCCCTGGCACGCTTGCGGCACTGGCATCCTGAGCTGATGGTGTGGGGCATTTCGGCGACCTTGGGTAATCAGGCCCACGCGTTGGAAGTGCTGGTGCCACAGGGTGGCGGGGTCAATCTACAGGGGCAAACTGCCAAGGAATTGAGGGTCGACACCTTACTGCCGCCCGTCACCGAGCGTTTTCCCTGGGCCGGGCACATTGGCTTGAAGATGTTGCCGCAGGTGGTCGCCGAGGTGGAGGCCAGCAGCAGTTGCCTGGTGTTTACCAATACCCGGGCGCAATCGGAGATCTGGTATCAGGCGATACTCGACGCCCGCCCGGACTGGGCGGGATTGATTGCCCTGCACCACGGCTCGTTATCCCGGGAGACCCGGGACTGGGTGGAGCGCGCCTTGAAAGACGGCCAGCTCAAGGCGGTGGTGTGTACCTCAAGCCTGGACCTGGGGGTAGACTTCCTGCCAGTGGAGCGGGTATTGCAGATCGGCTCTGCCAAAGGTGTGGCGCGACTGATGCAACGCGCCGGGCGCTCCGGCCATGCGCCCGGGCGGCCATCACGGGTGACGCTGGTGCCGACCCACAGCCTGGAGCTGGTGGAAGCCGCCGCGGCCCAGGAGGCGATTGCCCAACGGCGTATCGAAGCGCGGGAATCGCCGCACAAGCCGCTGGATGTGCTTGTACAACACCTGGTCAGCATGGCCCTGGGCGGCGGATTTACCCCGGATGCATTGCTGGCGGAAGTGCGCGGCGCCTGGGCCTATCGTGATCTCAGCGAGGCCGACTGGACCTGGGCCTTGGGTTTTGTACGCCATGGCGGCCTGTCGCTGACGGCTTATCCGGATTACCGGCGCGTGGAGCCCGACGAACAGGGTATTTGGCGTGTCCCCGACGCACGCCTGGCGCGTCGCCATCGCATGAGCGTGGGGACCATCGTCAGCGATGCCAGTATCCAGCTGAAATTCTGGAGCAAAGGCGGCGGTGGCAAGCACCTGGGCAGTGTCGAAGAGGGCTTTATTGCCCGGCTCAAGCCTGGGGATGGCTTCTTGTTCGCCGGGCGCTTGCTGGAGTTGGTACGGGTGGAAAACATGACCGCCTATGTGCGCCGCAGTAACGCCAAAAAAGCCGCCGTGCCCCGCTGGAATGGCGGGCGCATGCCGCTTTCAAACGAGCTGGCCCAGGCGGTGATCGAGCGTTTTGACGCCGCGGCGCAGGGGCACTTCGAAGGCCCGGAGATGCAGGCGGTACAACCGTTGCTGCAAACCCAGCTGCGCTGGTCCGGCCTGCCCACACGCGAGAATTTGCTGGCTGAAAGGCTGCAATCGCGGGAGGGCTGGCATCTATTTCTCTATCCCTTCGCCGGGCGCCAGGTGCACTTGGGGCTGGCGAGCTTGCTGGCGTGGCGCGTCAGCCAACAGCAGCCGCTGACCTTTTCGATTGCCGTGAATGATTATGGCCTGGAGCTATTGAGCGCTACCGAGGTGCACTGGCCAAAGTTGCTGAATGCAGCGTTGCTGAGCCCCGAGCACTTGCTCAACGACGTGGCCGCCAGCCTCAATGCCGGCGAGCTGGCATTGCGCCGCTTTCGCGAGATTGCGCGGATCGCCGGGCTGGTATTTGCCGGTCATCCTGGCGCACCGAAGAGTACGCGGCAGGTGCAAGCGTCCAGCGGTCTGTTCTTTGAAGTGTTCAAGCAATATGACCCGCAGAACCTGCTGCTGGCCCAGGCCGGGGAAGAAGTGCTGCGCGATGAGTTGGATATTCGTCGGCTGGAGCAGACCTTAAGCCATTTATCGGCGCTGAAGCTGGATCTGCACCTGATCCAGCGGCCTACGCCCCTGGCCTTCCCGCTGCTGGTGGAACGCATGCGCGAGAGCATGAGTTCGGAAAAACTCTCGGAGCGCATTGCACGGATGGTCAAGGACCTGGAAAAAGTCGCAGACAAAGGAACAGGTTGATGCATCGTGCACTGACATTGGAAGGCCAAGAGCTGTGGTTATTGGCGGACAAGGCCGTGTACTGGCCCGACCGTCAGTGCCTGCTGGTTGCCGATGCGCATTTTGGCAAGGCATCGGCCTACCGCAGCCTCGGGCAACCTGTGCCCCAGGGCACCACCACGGCCAATCTGGAACGTCTGGACAAACTGTTAGCGGCCCTGCCTTGCACACAGTTGATCTTTCTCGGTGACTTCCTCCACGGACCTGGCTCCCACGCCAGCGGCACCCTCAGCGCGATCCGAGCCTGGCGTGAACGCAATCCGACCCTAATCATGACCCTGATTCGCGGCAATCACGATAAACGTGCGGGCGACCCGCCTATGGACTTGAGGATTGAGGTGGTGCCTGAGCCGCTGCTGATGGGCCCTTTCGCCCTGCAACATGAACCGACCGACCATCCCACTCATTATGTACTGGCGGGGCATGTGCACCCCGTGTACCACCTGCGCGGCAAAGGGCGCCAGCGTCTGCGCCTACCGTGCTTCCAGATCGGCCGACGGGTCAGCCTGCTGCCAGCGTTTGGCGCATTTACGGGCGGTTATGCCGTGGAGCAGGACGATGACCGCCAAATCTTTGTGATCGGCGATCAGGCGGTCTGGCCGATTCAGTGAAGTGCTGACCGGCCATCCGGGTATCAGGCGACAGGTGCCGGTGGTGGCTCGTCTGGCAGGGTCGGCTCACCGGGTTCGGTAGGCTGTGGATAATCGGGTTCGGGCTGGCCCGGAATGCCGCCTGCATGGGCGGGATTGGCCATCAGGGACCAGGCCAGAACGCCAATCTGGTTGGGTTCAAGCCGGGCAAGTTCTGCGCTGATTCGCGGATCGATCTTCATAAGGTACTCCTCAAGCGTGGCCCGGCGCGTTTTGCACGCGCCGAGGCAGTACACCTAGATAGAGTCACTTTGCGCAGACTAATTCCCTTTACCGGTAGGAGCTTTCGATCAAGCGCGCGGAAGCGTAACGCCACGCTGGCCCTGATACTTGCCGGCGCGGTCTTTGTAGGACACTTCGCAAGCTTCATCGGACTGCAGGAACAGCATCTGCGCCACACCTTCGTTGGCGTAGATTTTCGCCGGCAACGTCGTGGTGTTGGAGAACTCCAAGGTCACATGGCCTTCCCATTCCGGCTCAAGCGGCGTCACGTTGACGATAATGCCGCAGCGCGCGTAGGTGCTTTTACCCAGGCAAATGGTCAACACGTCACGGGGAATACGGAAGAACTCCACGGTGCGCGCCAGGGCGAAGGAGTTTGGCGGGATGATGCACACGTCGCTCTTGACGTCGACGAAGCTCTTTTCATCGAAGTTCTTCGGGTCGACGATGGCCGAATTGATGTTGGTGAACACCTTGAATTCATCGGCGCACCGCACGTCGTAGCCATAGCTGGAAACCCCGTACGAAATAACCCGCTCGTCGCCTTCGCCACGAATCTGGCGCTCGACGAACGGCTCGATCATGCCGTATTCCTGCGCCATGCGGCGAATCCACTTGTCCGATTTGATGCTCATGGCGGTGTCCTGAATAGCGAGGTAGAAAAAACTGTGGGCCATCTTACCGGGGCCGGCGTTGGGGTTCAAAGGCCGCAGGGGTTTTCTTGCTGAATGTACTGCCGTCTATATGCCGCAGCCAGCGGGGCCGGGACCCGGATCGCTGCCAAGGGTGACGGTAAATACCACCGCCAGTCACGAAAATAGAGAAACCTTCGGAAATACCATTGGCACGTTCCGGAAAAAGGGTTAAGGTGGCGCCACTGTGCTGCTTGTGTCACTGAGAATCTCTACACGATATGTTGAATTTCGATCCAACCATCTCCAAGAATTTTTCCTGCTCTTTGCACTCAGTCTCGGCCAGGGCTTTTCCTGAGTCGCAGTTAACTTTGTCCAAGGAGATACACCATGTCTAATCGCCAAACTGGTACCGTTAAGTGGTTCAACGATGAAAAAGGCTTCGGCTTCATCACTCCACAATCCGGTGACGACCTGTTCGTTCACTTCAAAGCTATCCAATCCGACGGCTTCAAAAGCCTGAAAGAAGGCCAACAGGTTTCTTTCATCGCTACCCGCGGTCAGAAAGGCATGCAAGCTGAAGAAGTTCAAGTTATCTAACTTGTACTGACTTAGTCGAAAAAACCCCGCCCTCAAAAGCGGGGTTTTTTTATGCCTGGGATTTGGCGTTAGCACCCATCCACTGCCAGGCACAAAAAAATGTGGGAGGGGGCTTGCTCCCGATTGCGGCAGCCCAGTCGATGCATCTGGCGACTGTTCCACTGCAATCGGGGGCAAGCCCCCTCCCACATTCAAGCGTTCAAGCGTTCAAGCGTTCAAGCAGGATCGTTATTGGAACAACGACTCACTCGACAAGCCATTCTTCTCGAGGATCTCACGCAAGCGCTTGAGGCCCTCCACCTGGATCTGCCGCACCCGCTCACGGGTCAGGCCAATCTCCAGGCCCACATCCTCCAGGGTGCTGCTCTCATGGCCGCGCAGGCCGAAGCGGCGAATCACCACCTCACGCTGCTTGTCCGTGAGCTCCGACAGCCACTGATCAATACTTTGGGAAAGATCATCGTCCTGCAACAGCTCGCAAGGATCTGTCGGACGATCATCTGTCAGGGTGTCCAGCAGGGTTTTATCCGAATCCGGCCCCAGCGAGACATCAACCGAAGACACGCGCTCATTGAGGCCCAGCATGCGCTTGACCTCCCCTACCGGTTTTTCCAGCAGATTGGCGATCTCTTCGGGTGAAGGTTCATGATCGAGTTTTTGCGTCAGCTCACGGGCTGCCCGCAGGTAGACGTTGAGCTCCTTGACCACGTGGATCGGCAACCGGATCGTGCGGGTCTGATTCATGATCGCCCGTTCGATGGTCTGGCGAATCCACCAGGTGGCATAGGTTGAAAAGCGGAAGCCCCGCTCAGGGTCGAACTTCTCCACCGCCCGGATCAAGCCCAGGTTGCCTTCCTCGATCAGGTCCAGCAGCGACAGCCCACGATTGACATAGCGGCGGGCGATTTTCACCACCAGACGCAGGTTGCTTTCAATCATGCGTTTACGCCCGGCCGGATCGCCCTTTTGCGACAGGCGCGCAAAATGGACTTCTTCTTCGGGGGTCAGCAGAGGGGAAAAACCGATTTCATTGAGGTACAGCTGGGTAGCATCAAGCGCCCGCGTGTAATCAATGTACTTGTGTTGCTTTAACGCAGTGGAGTTCCTGGATTTGGTGCGAACTGAAGGCGGTGCAGACCCTTCATCATTCGACATCGATTCCTTATCGGTGAAATTCTCCATTTCAAGGAGAACCTCATCGTCGATGTCAAACTCCGGCGCTTCTTTACTGAGAGCCATTGTTATAGTCCTTTGGTGAGTTCGACCTCAAGCTCAAGCGACGCCTTTATCCTTGGCAACGCTGGAGCCTGTTCCTTCTACGCTAGGAACAGGCTGTGCAACCTATCAACGACGGGGCAGGAATTGCAGCGGATCTACAGGTTTCCCTTGGCGGCGAATCTCAAAGTGCAGTTTCACCCGGTCTGTACCCGTTGAACCCATTTCGGCAATTGTCTGTCCGACCTTGACCTGCTGCCCCTCCCGAACCAACAGCCTGCGGTTATGACCGTAGGCACTGACGTAGGTATCACTGTGTTTGATGATGACCAGCTCGCCGTAGCCCCGCAAACCACTCCCGGCGTATACAACTGTCCCATCAGACGCAGCTAAAACAGGCTGTCCCAAATCCCCGGCGATATCAATGCCTTTATTCAAACTACCGTTTGAAGAGAATTTTCCAATCAACACGCCGTTTGAAGGCCACCCCCAACCCGTCGGCGCAGGCCCTGCAGGGGGCAACGGCGCGGGGGGCGACTTGCTCGCAACCGTAGGCGCAGCGCTGCCGGCCGGCCGGGTTATGACGGTGGTTTTGCTCGAAGACGATGGCGAGGAACCGGACTTTGTCACAACTGCCGTGGGTGCCGACCCGCTGCGACCATCGAAACGGATGGTTTGCCCTGGGTGTATGGTATAGGGCACAGGAATGTTGTTACGGGCGGCCAGTGCCTTGTAGTCCCAGCCGTAGCGGAAGGCAATCGAAAACAGGGTGTCACCTTTGCGCACCACGTATTGGCCGGTGGTCACCGTCGGTCTTTGCGGTGCGGCGTTGGTGCGGTCAACGACACGCGCACCGCCGGATGGCGTGCTCGAACAAGCCGCCAATAAGGAACTCAAGACAAGGCCAAGCACCAGTCGCTGAAAGCTTGTTTTACTCATTCGCTGCGCAGGACCTGTGAGACTCACCCGCCGCTCCCTTTGTGGTGGCTGAACATTAACGCCTGTATCAGGCTTGAAATATGACGCAAGTATAACTGGGCATTGGCCTTCTACTGGCACATGACTGAAACGAAAAATTCATCATGTTTAATACCGATCGCCAAGCATGTTGATTCAATAGACCCCGCCGTAAGACACATACCCGCCAACAGAATTCACTGTTTGCGAATAAATGATCAGGCCAGCGGACCATTGAGCAACGGCACGAAGCGCACCGCACCCAGCACATGCCGGGAAAAACCTTCTTCTTCACGGATGATAAGCATCAACTGTTGCACTTCGCCGGAGCCCACTGGGATGACCAGCCGCCCGCCGGGTGCCAATTGATCCAGCAAGGCTTGCGGCACATCTGTAGCCACTGCAGTGACGATGATACCGTTGTACGGCGCCAATGCCGGCCAGCCTTCCCAACCGTCGCCCCACCGGAACACCACGTTGCGCAGGTTCAGCTCGACCAGACGTTCCTTGGCCCGGTCCTGCAGCACCTTGATGCGCTCCACCGAAAACACCCGCTCCACCAGTTGCGACAGCACGGCCGTCTGGTAGCCGGAGCCGGTACCGATCTCCAACACCTTATCCAGCGGCCCCGCCGCCAGCAGCAGCTCGCTCATGCGCGCAACCATGTAGGGCTGGGAAATGGTCTGGTTGTGGCCGATGGGCAACGCCGTATCTTCATAGGCGCGGTGCGCCAAGGCCTCATCGACAAACAGATGCCGCGGCGTACGCCGGATGACTTCCAGCACCTGGGCGTTGGACAGGCCTTCTTCATAAAGACGCTGGATCAATCGCTCCCGGGTGCGCTGGGAAGTCATGCCGATGCCACGGCGCAGCAGGTCGTCTTGTTCACGAGCCATCAACGCAGTCCCTCCAGCCAGCCATCGAGACCACTGAAGGCATCACTAAAGGTGCGATCAAACTGCAACGGGGTAATGGATACATAACCTTGCATCACCGCATGAAAGTCCGTCCCCTCACCCCCATCCTCGGCATCCCCGGCCGCGGCGATCCAATAGCCTTCCTTACCCCGCGGATCGACCACCTTCAAGGGCGCCTTCGCACGGGCGCGATGGCCCAGGCGCGTCAACTGGATACCGCGGATATGGTCGAGGGGCAAGTTGGGGATATTGACGTTGAGCACGGTACGCGGCGGCAGGTCCAGGGAACCATGGGCCTCCACCAGCTTGCGTGCGAAATAGGCCGCCGTCGGCAGGTTATCCAACTGCCGCGAGGCAAAGGAAAAAGCGAACGCGGTGCGCCCGAGAAAGCGCCCCTCAAGGGCCGCCGCCACGGTGCCGGAATACAGCACGTCATCGCCCAGGTTGGCGCCCAGGTTGATGCCCGAGACCACCAGGTCCGGCTGATGCTCCAGCAAGCTGTTGATCGCCAGGTGCACGCAGTCGGTGGGAGTACCGTTCACGCTGATAAAGCCATTGGCCAGGACCTGCGGGTGCAGCGGACGGTGGAGCGTCAGCGAACTGCTGGCGCCGCTCTTGTCCTGGTCGGGGGCAACCACCACGCACTCGGCATAATCTTGCAGCGCAGCATAGAGCGCGGCAAGACCGGGTGCGGTGGCACCGTCATCGTTTGATATCAGAATACGCATGGGCTGTCCGTCTGCCCCACCGGCACCAGATCAACAAGCTCGCGCACCAAGACAGTGGCGAAGCATCCGGCCGGCAGGACGAATTCCAATTGCAGAATGTCAGGCCCGGGATAATGCCACGTCAACCCGCCAATGGGCAGTCGCAGAATGCGACGTTCCTGGCTCATGCCCGCATTCACCAGCCAATCACGCAGGTCGGCTTCGCTGGCGGCGACAGATTGTTCCAGTTCATGTGTAAGACCTGTCGCTGGCGAATCACCTTCGCCCCATTGCGGACCAGTTGGATGCAGGTCCAGGATCGCCAGGCGCGGGTCGCTGCATTCAGCCTCCCCGGCCGGAAAAAAACTGCGACTGTCGGTAAACGCCAGCAGGTCACCCACCTGGGCGCGCTGCCAGGAGCCGTCGGCGACACGCGCCGCCAAGACTTTGTTGAACAAGTAGCTACGGGCAGTGGACAGCAGCCGCGAGCGCACATTGCGTTGCTCCGGCAGGGCCTTGCGCGCTGCCCATTCGCGGGCATCCACCACATTGCCGCCGTTGTGGCCGAAACGCTGGGCACCGAAATAATTGGGTATGCCGTGCTGGGCAATCAACTGCAAACGTGCGTCGATGGCGGCGGTGTCGCCGGCCAGTTGGGTCAGGCGCAAGGTAAAGCCATTGGCCGAATGCGCGCCACGCTGCAACTTGCGCTTATGTCGGGTGGTTTTGAGGATCTTGAGGGTGTCGTTTTCCGCGCCGCTCAGGTCCGGGTCGGCCCTGCCGGGCAACTGTACGCTGAACCACTGGCGGGTCAGGGCCTGACGATCCTTGAGACCGGCATAGCTGACGGTGCGCAACGGCACGCCGGCAGCCTTGGCGATGCGCCGTGCGGCCTCTTCGGTATTCAAGCCGCGTTTTTCCACCCACAGCCACAGGTGCTCGCCCTCGCCGGTCAGCGGGATGTCCAGCACCTCATCCACCTGGAAGTCTTCAGCCGTCGCCTTCAGTACCGCGCTGCCCAAGGCCTCGCCGTAGGCCCGTGGGCCCAGCAGTTGCAGGTCGTTCATGCGCGCAGCAACAAGGCGACGGAGTGCACCGCGATGCCCTCTTCGCGACCGGCAAACCCGAGCTTTTCGGTAGTGGTGGCTTTCACGTTGACTTGATCCAATTCAATTTGCAGGTCCGCGGCAATCAGTGCGCGCATCGCCTCGATATGCGGGGCCATTTTCGGTGCCTGGGCCACGATGGTGTTATCCACATTGCCGACCTTCCAGCCCTTGGCGTGGATCAAGCCGACCACATGGCGCAGCAATACTCGGCTGTCCGCGCCCTTGAAGCTGGGGTCGGTGTCCGGAAAGTGCTTGCCGATATCGCCCAACGCCGCCGCGCCGAGCAAGGCATCGCTCAAGGCATGCAAGACAACGTCGCCGTCGGAATGGGCCAGCAACCCATGATGGTGAGCAATGCGCACGCCGCCCAAGGTGATGAAATCGCCTTCAGCGAAACGGTGCACATCGTAGCCGTGGCCAATACGCATAAAAAAACGCCCCGATTTAATTCAGGGCGTGATTCTACCTACTTTTGCCTCACATTAACCGAGCAAAGCGCGACCATGATGTCGCAAATGGTCTTCGATGAAGCTGGCGATAAAGAAGTAGCTGTGGTCGTAGCCGGGTTGCAGGCGCAATTCCAGCGGATGGTTGGCCGCCTTGGCCGCTTGCATCAGTGCCTGCGGCTTGAGCTGAACCTCGAGGAAGTCGTCACGATCGCCCTGGTCCACCAGCAGTGCCAGCTTTTCCGAGGCTTCGCTGATCAACACACAGGCGTCCCATTCACGCCACTTCGAACGCTCTTCGCCAAGGTAACGGGAAAAGGCTTTCTGGCCCCACGGACAGTCCATCGGATTAGTGATCGGCGAAAAAGCCGATACCGATTGGTATCGCCCTGGGTTACGCAGCGCACACACCAGCGCACCGTGCCCACCCATGGAATGACCGCTGATGCCGCGTTTTTCCGACGCAGGGAAATGCGCCTCCACCAGTGCCGGCAATTCCTGCACCACATAATCATGCATCCGATAGTGCTTGGCCCAGGGTTCCTGGGTGGCATTCAGATAGAAGCCGGCACCGAGGCCGAAGTCCCAGGCGTTGTCCGGATCGTCCGGTACACCCGGGCCACGAGGGCTGGTGTCCGGTGCGACGATGATCAGGCCCAGCTCGGCAGCCATGCGCTGGGCGCCGGCCTTCTGCATGAAATTTTCATCTGTGCAGGTCAAGCCGGACAGCCAGTACAACACCGGCAGCTTGCCGCCCTGCTCCGCTTGCGGCGGCAGGTAGACGGCGAAGGTCATGTCGCAACCGAGTACATCGGAATGATGCTTGTAGCGTTTATGCCAGCCGCCGAAGCTCTTCTGGCATGAAAGGTTTTCCAGATTCATGGCCGACCTCAGAAGTGGATGACGGTACGAATGCTCTTGCCTTCGTGCATCAGGTCAAACGCTTTGTTGATGTCTTCCAGGCCCATGGTGTGGGTAATAAAGGTATCCAGCGGAATTTCTCCGGTCTGGGCCATTTCCACATAGCTTGGCAATTCAGTACGCCCCCGCACGCCACCGAACGCCGAACCGCGCCAGACGCGCCCGGTGACCAGCTGGAACGGACGCGTGGCGATCTCCTGGCCAGCACCGGCCACACCGATGATCACCGATTCACCCCAGCCCTTGTGGCAGCACTCGAGGGCCGCACGCATCAGCTGCACATTGCCAATGCACTCGAAGGAAAAATCCACGCCACCGTCAGTCAGGTCGACAATCACGTCCTGGATCGGGCGGTCGTAGTCTTTCGGGTTGATGCAATCGGTAGCGCCCAGCTGCTTGGCAATTTCGAACTTGGCCGGGTTGATATCGATGGCGATGATGCGCCCGGCCTTGGCCTTGACCGCACCAATCACAGCCGACAGGCCGATACCGCCGAGACCGAAGATAGCCACGGTATCGCCCGGCTTGACCTTGGCGGTGTTGAGCACCGCGCCGATGCCGGTGGTGACGCCGCAACCGAGCAGGCAGACTTTTTCCAGTGGTGCTTCTTTAGAAATCTTGGCCACGGAGATTTCCGGCAGCACGGTGTACTCAGAGAAGGTCGAGGTGCCCATGTAGTGGAAAATCGGCTGGCCTTTGTAGGAGAAACGCGTGGTGCCATCCGGCATCAGGCCTTTGCCTTGGGTAGAACGGATGGCCTGGCACAGGTTGGTCTTGCCCGACAGGCAGAATTTGCACTTGCCGCATTCCGGGGTGTACAGCGGGATCACATGATCGCCGACTGCGACGGAGGTCACGCCTTCGCCGATGGCTTCCACCACTGCACCGCCTTCATGGCCGAGGATCGACGGGAAAATACCTTCAGGGTCTGCGCCCGACAACGTATAGGCATCGGTATGGCACACGCCGGACGCCACCACCCGCAGCAGCACTTCGCCGGCCTTGGGCATGGCGACATCCACTTCAACAATCTCAAGGGGCTTTTTGGCTTCGAAGGCTACGGCGGCACGGGACTTGATCATCCGGGTTTCTCCATCGGGTTAAAAACTGAGAGAGGGAGTGTAAAACATCACCCACTGATTAATAATCCAGGCAAAAGCAAAACATTATTGCTGTACGGGGACAATGATAATGCTGGAGAACCGCTGGGAAGGCATCGATGAGTTCGTTGCGGTGGCCGAATGCAGCCAGTTCACGGCAGCAGCGGAGCGGCTGGGGGTATCGTCCTCCCACATCAGCCGGCAAGTAGCGCGCCTGGAAGAACGCCTGCAAACCCGACTGCTGTACCGCAGCACACGCAGGGTGACGTTGACCGAAGCCGGCCAGACCTTCCTGCAACACTGCCAACGCTTGCAGGACGGTCGCGAAGAAGCGTTGCGCGCGGTCGGCGACCTCACCAGTGAGCCCAAGGGCATGTTGCGCATGACCTGTGCCGTGGCGTACGGCGAACGCTTTATCGTGCCCTTGGTCACGCGGTTCATGGCGCTCTATCCGCAATTGCGCGTGGATATCGAGCTGACCAATCGTGCGCTGGACCTGGTCCATGAAGGCCTCGACCTGGCTATCCGCCTGGGGCGACTGCAAGACTCGCGCATGGTTGCCAGCCGCCTGGCGCCGCGGCGCATGTACCTATGCGCCTCGCCTTCCTACCTTGAACGCTATGGTCGGCCACATAGCCTGTCGGAACTGAGTCGACATAATTGCCTGATTGGCAGTTCGGATATCTGGCAACTGGCCCAGGACGGGCGGGAATTTTCCCAGCGTGTGCAGGGCAATTGGCGCTGCAACAGCGGGCAAGCGGTACTCGACGCGGCTTTGCAAGGCGTGGGGTTATGCCAGTTGCCTGATTACTACGTACTGGAACATTTGCAACACGGGACGTTGGTGTCTTTGCTGGAGGCCCACCAACCGCCAAATACCGCGGTGTGGGCGCTGTATCCGCAGCAGCGGCATTTGTCGCCGAAGGTCAGGAAACTGGTGGACTTTCTCAAAGAAGGCCTGGGTGACAACGCGGTCTATCGAGCATAAACAACTACCGCCCGTGCATTGCCTGGCTACCGGTAAATAGCCGCTTCCACTGCAAAACCAGGCAAGCCCATGACGTCCAACGCCGAACAACTCCAGCATATCAATCATTTTGTCCGTAAGGTCCTGGCCGACTTTCCGGTGCCGAGCGCCATCGCCGCCCAATTGCTTTACGAGCATCTGCAACCGTTCAGCCAGGAGCCATTGGACCCGGACACCACGCTCCTGACCACCCTTGAATACAACATCGACAACCCCAACACGGCCTACAGCGCACAGATCGTCCAATCCATGAGCCTGACCGAGGCCATGATCTGCAATGCGCCCCCCGCCCCTGGCGGCATGATCAACACTACGGGCTTTTCCACCACCGCGCCGTATTTCAATATCGTTGATGAATTACCGCGCCTGATGGATAACCGCATTCCGCAGATGTTCAACGAAGAGTTCATTACGTCCGGCTGGATCCCGCCCAGACGGTATGAGGCGCTCTACCGGCAAAGCGAGCCTCAGGTCTACGACCCGACCACCCAATTGGAGATGGCGCCTGCCGTTCTCAGGAAGGTCATTGACTCAAGCAACTTCGAACAAACTTACGACAAGGCCGTGACATTGTTCTGGGGCGAACATCGGGACAATTACACCACCCTGATGCGCATCGCATTCACCAAGGCTTACCTCCATCAGTACGAAGAATTCACACTTACCCAAGCAGAACGGCAATTGGCCGCCCGAGCGGCAGGTATCGGCATCGACAGGGACGCCAGCAACCTGACCCTCGAAGACTTCCAGGCGCCCTATCCGTCCGATGCAAACCTGTCCGTGCGCATGTTGCGTATTCATCAATCCGAAGCCACCGACATCCTCACGATTACCGACAACCAGAGCCAGATCACCCTGCTGTACATACCGGGAAACTCCTCGCCCATCCATGGTTTCAACACCCCGGCGGACATGCGCAATGTGCTGGTGAGGCTGGCCAGGGACCCGACCCAGCGCAAAGCCCTGACCAACCACTTTGAACCCGACTCGATTGACTCCGGCCTGCTCTACAGCGGTGTCGAGGAAGCATTGATCGGCATGGCGATGTACCCGGAATCTTCCAGCCCTCCCGGTTTTTTCAATAGTTTGTTGCACAACGGCTACTGGGACCCCGAGCAATACATCAATAATCCGATGTATCCGGCGCTCAGAAGCAATCCATTTGCCTATATCGCGCGGCAGATCCGCACTCGCATTGCAAAGCTGGCGGCAAAAACCATTGTCTCGCCCTTGGACACACTCAAGACCGACACCCTTGACGCGCTGGAAAAGGCTTGTCTGCTGGCGATCCCGGTGGCACTGACCATGGGCACGGCGCTGCTGGCGGAGTTTTGCTTCGTGACATCGGGCTTGACTGGAATGGCTATCGGCGCCGATGACGTGATTAAAGACAAACCCCACGCCGTTGAGCGCATTGTGTTCGGCGCCTTGAACGCCCTCCCGGTGGTTATCCATGGCATCAGTAAAGGCGTGAGCAGTCTTGAGGCGTTGCGCCCTGTGCTTGGCCCGGCCACGCGTGCAGAGGAGGGTCAGATCAGTGCCAGGGTTATCACTGAGCCCCCCGCGTCGATCCAAACTGAGACCCGCCCCTTGGTCGCTGCAACAGCACCCAGCGGTTTGCAGACCGTCAAGATTCAGGGGGAGACCTTCCTGACCTACAAAACCCCAAATTCCTGGGGCTTTTTTGAACTCTTCGTGAACAACCCAGAAGCCCCGGAGACACTCCAATCCACAGGTCTCTACGCTATCCAGAGCACCGACCGACAATGGCGGCGTGCCGGCCTGGCCGGAGGTGGGGCATTTCGCAATGCCTGGCAACGGGTTTACAAACTGTTCGGCGGCACTGAGCAGTCGAGTTTGTTCAGCACCTACCAGATGCCGGCGCCGGTGCGCGAGATCCTCGTGCAGATGCTTACCGACACCAGCTCATTTTCGGAAGACTTCGAGCCCTTCGGCATGGATGCACAATCGATCACCAACGCTCGCCAACTATTCTTTGAGAAAAGAAACCAATTAAACCAGGATTCAGCGATCTTCTTTAACCACCTGCCCTATTCGCCCCTGCAGCCGGTACTCCCCCGCTTGAGCTTGAACGAATCACAGCAGAGCATTATCGAGAAATTGCTACGTGCCAGTGACGGCCTAGTGGTCGGCGAAAGCCACAGCGCCGAATCGAGCAAAGCCTTTCTGATCGACAACATGCAGCTACTCGCCAGCCAGGGTGTCAAACGCATTTACTTCGAACATCTGCTGACAGATGTGCATATTCCAATGCTGAAGGCATTTTACCGGTCCAAGAGCGCCCCCATGGCCGAGGAGCTGACAAACTTTCTGAACGGGATCTACCCACTGCCCCGAAACCACTATTACTCATTCAGAAATGTCGTGACCAAAGCCCGCGACGCCGGGATCAAGATCCAGCCGATCGACTGTACCGTGAGCTACGTACTTCGCGATATGCGCGACAGCGCGGGAACCCTGCGCCAGCGAATGATGAATTATTACGCCACCGAGGTGATCCAGTGGATCCAGACCTCCAAGCGCCAACCAGGTAAATGGGTCGCACTGGTGGGCGATACCCATACCAATACCTTCAAGGACATCCCTGGGGTGGCCGAACTCACCAGCAGCATCGGCTTGCGGATAGAAGATAGAGTGGGCGCCCACCCCTTGGGCATCGAAGTCGATCCGGGGCGCACTGCCAGCCTGGGCCTCAACAAAGGGGAAGCTACGGTCAAAGCCAACCTGGTCTTGCGCGTCGACCCTGCCGTCTTGCAGCATTCAATGGAACCACAGCCCGGCCCTTCCCATAGTCGAGTGGTGAAGTCGGCCCAGACACTGCTGACACGGCCAGGCCAATTCATGCTCACCGAGACCACCCACATTGACTATAGGTCCCGACGTGGGGACCTGCGCAGTTTCAGGATCAACAACCAGGAGGGTCGGTACTTCATCAACGTTGCCGGCTGGCCTATTGATGAGAAGCCATTCGACAGCATTGAGGCATTGGTGAGCGAGCTGAAAACCCTGCCCGGGTTGGAGCAAGTCTACGGCTGAGGGTCAGGAGGCCTGATAAGCCCGGCGCTGACGCAGCCATTCAAGGTCTTCGGGGCGGGTGACCTTGATGTTGTCCGCACGTCCTTCGACCAGCCGCGGCGCCTGGCCGGACCATTCCATGGCCGATGCTTCGTCGGTGATCACGGCGTCTGCTACCAGGCTGTCGGCCAAGGCGCGGTGCAAGGCCCCCAGGCGGAACATCTGCGGCGTATAAGCCTGCCAGATCAGGCTGCGGTCGATGGTTTCCACCACGCGGCCATGCTTGTCGACGCGCTTGAGCGTGTCGCGAGCCGGCACCGCCAGCAGACCGCCCACCGGGTCGTCCGCCAGTTCAGCCAAGAGCTTGTCAAGGTCATCACGGCTCAGGTTGGGACGCGCAGCGTCGTGCACCAGTACCCAGTCGTCATCGCTGGCGCCCAGGGCATTGAGGTGCAGCAGCGCATTAAGCACCGAGCCCGAGCGCTCCGAGCCACCGTCCGCACGCTGGATACGCGGGTCCGTGGCACACGCCAGGGTCGGCCAATAAGGGTCATCCACAGCAAGGCTGACTACCAGGCCCTTGAGCGATGGATGGTCGAGGAAACAGCCAAGGCTGTGTTCGAGAATAGTGCGCCCGCCCAATTGCAGGTATTGCTTGGGACGGTCCGCAGCCATACGGGCACCAACGCCCGCGGCAGGAATCACGGCCCAGAAGGCCGGTATATCACGGTTCATTGGGCCAACTGGTAGAGGGTCTCGCCCTCCTTGACCATGCCCAACTCATGGCGAGCCCGCTCTTCAACGGTCTCGGTACCTTTCTTCAGCTCAAGCACTTCGGCGTCGAGGACGCGGTTGCGCTCCAGCAGGCGTTCGTTTTCGGCACGCTGGTCGGCAATTTGCTGGGTCAGCTCTTCCACCTGCGCAAAGCTGCCATTACCGACCCATAGGCGGTACTGCAGGCCAGCCAGCAACAAGAGCAAGACGAGGAACAACCAATTGGGACTGCGCATCGAAATCCGGATATCCAGTGAAAAAAAACAGTCATGCAAACCTTTTGCAGCAACTGATAGCACAAAGCCTGGAAAAACCAGGCTTGCGCTTGTCAGTCAGCAGATTAGCGCCGAAATTCACACTTTCGTGAAATTTCTGACGCAATCCGCCGACTTTTTACCATTTACTGCTTAGCCGCGAAACTCGCCGCGACCGTTGTACTTGGCTTTACCTGCCAATTGCTCTTCGATGCGCAGCAATTGGTTGTACTTGGAAACGCGATCGGAACGGCACAGGGAGCCGGTCTTGATCTGGCCTGCCGAAGTGCCCACGGCCAGGTCGGCAATGGTGGAGTCTTCAGTTTCGCCGGAGCGGTGGGAGATCACCGCGGTGTAACCGGCGGCCTTGGCCATCTGGATGGCTTCCAGGGTTTCGGTCAAGGTGCCGATCTGGTTGAACTTGATCAGGATCGAGTTGGCGATCTTCTTGTCGATGCCCTCTTTCAGGATCTTGGTGTTGGTCACGAACAGGTCGTCGCCCACCAGTTGGATTTTCTCGCCGATCTTGTCGGTGAGGATTTTCCAGCCGTCCCAATCGGACTCGTCCAGGCCGTCCTCGATCGAGATGATCGGGTAGCGCTGGGTCAGGCCCTTGAGGTATTCAGCGAAACCTTCGGAGTTGAACACCTGGCCTTCGCCGGACAGGTTGTATTTGCCATCCTCAAAGAACTCGCTGGCAGCGCAGTCCAGGGCCAGGGTCACGTCGGTGCCCAGCTTGTAGCCAGCGTTGGCCACCGCTTCGGAAATGACTTTCAGTGCGTCTTCGTTGGAGGCCAGGTTCGGTGCAAAACCGCCTTCGTCGCCCACGGCGGTGCTCAGGCCACGGGCCTTCAGTACAGCCTTGAGGTGATGGAAAATCTCGGTGCCCATGCGCAGGCCTTCGGAGAAGGACTTGGCGCCCACCGGCTGCACCATGAACTCCTGGATGTCGACGTTGTTATCAGCGTGCTCGCCACCGTTGATGATGTTCATCATCGGCACCGGCATCGAGTAGACGCCTGGGGTACCGTTCAGGTTGGCGATGTGCGCGTACAACGGCAGGTCCTGGTCCTGGGCTGCGGCCTTGGCAGCGGCCAGGGACACGGCGAGGATGGCATTGGCGCCCAGGCTGCCTTTGTTTTCGGTGCCATCGAGCTTGATCATCGCGTGGTCCAGGGCTTTCTGGTCCAGCGGGTCCTTGCCCAGCAACAGGTCACGAATCGGACCGTTGATGTTGGCTACAGCCTTGAGTACACCCTTGCCCAGGTAACGGCTCTTGTCGCCATCACGCAGTTCCAGCGCTTCGCGCGAACCGGTGGAGGCACCGGACGGTGCGCAGGCGCTGCCGATGATGCCGTTATCGAGAAGCACGTCGGCTTCGACGGTGGGGTTGCCACGGGAGTCGAGAACTTCACGACCTTTGATGTCGACGATTTTTGCCATTGTTGTAAACACTCCAAAGTTGACGAAAACGACGCAGCTGAAGGAAATCTTTGACCGACCGCAAGGGCGGAACAACGGGGCAGGCTTGCAGAGGGCAAGGCCCAGGCCCGTGGGCCTGAGCTTAAAGCGTGGGAAATTCTACCGGAGAAATGGCAGTTACGCGGTCTCTACCGTCGGAAAACTCTTGACCAGCTCGTCCAACTGCTTGAGCTGGGCCAGGAATGGCTCCAGCTTGTCCAGGCGCAGGGCGCATGGGCCGTCGCATTTGGCGTTGTCCGGGTCCGGGTGGGCTTCAAGGAACAGGCCGGCCAGGGACTGGCTCATGCCCGCCTTGGCCAGGTCGGTGACCTGGGCACGCCGCCCGCCAGCTGAGTCCGAGCGACCACCGGGCATTTGCAGCGCGTGGGTCACGTCGAAGAATACCGGGTATTCGAACTGCTTCATGATGCCGAAACCGAGCATGTCCACCACGAGGTTGTTGTAGCCGAAGCTCGAACCACGCTCGCACAGGATCAACTGGTCGTTACCCGCTTCCACGCACTTGCTCAGGATATGTTTCATTTCCTGGGGCGCGAGGAACTGGGCTTTTTTGATATTGATCACAGCGCCGGTCTTGGCCATAGCGACCACAAGGTCGGTCTGGCGCGACAGGAAGGCCGGCAACTGGATGATGTCGCACACCTCGGCGACCACCGCAGCCTGTTCAGGCTCGTGGACGTCGGTGATGATCGGCACGCCGAAGGCTTGCTTGATGTCCTGGAAGATCCGCATGCCTTCTTCAAGGCCGGGGCCGCGATAGGAGGTCACGGACGAACGGTTGGCCTTGTCGAAGCTGGCCTTGAACACATAAGGGATACCCAGTTTCTGGGTAACCCGCACGTACTCTTCACAGACCTGCATCGCCATGTCGCGGCTTTCCAGCACGTTCATGCCGCCGAACAGCACCATGGGCTTGTCGTTGGCAATCTCGATGTCGCCTACGCGAATGATCTTCTGGGCCATCAGGTTTACGCCTTCTTCTGATGTTGCGTCAGTGCTGCTTTGACGAAACCGCTGAACAACGGGTGACCGTCGCGCGGCGTCGAGGTGAACTCAGGGTGGAACTGGCAGGCCACGAACCACGGATGATCCGGCGCCTCGACCACTTCAACCAGCTTGCCATCACCGGAACGACCGGAAATTTTCAGGCCAGCTTCTTTGATCTGCGGCAGCAGGTTGTTGTTCACTTCATAGCGGTGACGGTGACGCTCGACGATCACGTCCTTGCCGTAGCAGTCGTGCACCAGGGAACCTGCTTCCAGCAGGCAATCCTGTGCGCCAAGGCGCATGGTGCCGCCCAGGTCGGAGCTTTCGGTGCGGGTTTCAACCGCGCCGGTGGCGTCTTCCCACTCGGTGATCAGGCCCACGACCGGGTGGCCGCTGCTGTGATCGAACTCGGTGGAGTTGGCGTCTTTCCAGCCCAGCACGTTACGGGCGAACTCGATGACGGCCACTTGCATGCCCAGGCAGATGCCCAGGTACGGCACCTTGTTTTCACGGGCGTATTGCACCGCGGTGATCTTGCCTTCCACGCCACGCAGGCCGAAACCGCCGGGAACCAGGATCGCATCAACGCCTTCAAGCAGCGCGGTGCCCTGATTCTCGATGTCTTCGGAATCGATGTAGCGCAGGTTGACCTTGGTACGGTTGCTGATACCGGCGTGGCTCATCGCTTCGATCAGCGACTTGTACGCATCCAGCAGCTCCATGTACTTGCCGACCATGGCGATGGTGACTTCATGCTCAGGGTTGAGCTTGGCGTCGACCACGGCTTCCCACTCGGACAGGTCCGCGCCATTGCACTGCAGGCCGAAACGCTCGACCACGAAATCATCCAGGCCCTGGGAATGCAGGATGCCCGGGATCTTGTAGATGGTGTCGGCGTCTTCGAGGGCGATCACCGCACGTTCTTCAACGTTGGTGAATTGCGCGATCTTGCGGCGCGAGGAAATGTCGATCGGGTGATCGGAGCGGCACACCAGCACGTCAGGCTGCAGGCCGATGGAACGCAGTTCCTTGACCGAGTGCTGGGTGGGCTTGGTCTTGGTTTCGCCGGCGGTGGCGATGTAGGGCACCAGTGTCAGGTGCATCAGCATCGCGCGCTTGGCGCCGACTTCGAAGCGCAACTGGCGGATGGCTTCAAGGAACGGTTGGGATTCGATGTCACCCACGGTGCCACCGATCTCGACCATCGCCACGTCGGCATCGCCTGCACCCTTGATGATGCGGCGCTTGATTTCGTCGGTGATGTGCGGGATCACCTGGATGGTTGCACCCAGGTAGTCACCACGGCGCTCCTTGCGCAGCACGTGCTCGTAGACACGGCCGGTGGTGAAGTTGTTGTTCTGGGTCATGGTCGTGCGGATGAACCGCTCATAGTGGCCCAGGTCCAGGTCGGTCTCGGCGCCGTCGTGGGTGACGAACACCTCACCGTGCTGGAACGGGCTCATGGTGCCCGGGTCAACGTTGATGTACGGGTCCAGCTTGAGCATGGTGACCTTAAGTCCCCGCGCCTCCAGGATGGCCGCCAATGAAGCGGAGGCAATGCCTTTCCCCAATGAAGAAACAACACCGCCCGTGACGAATATGTAGCGCGTCATGAAAAACCCTAGAAGTCTGCGTTAAAGCGGTCCGAGCCGCCGGGGAAAGCGAAGGAAGGCCGAAGCCCCCGATCACCTGCATTAATCACAGTGCACCTTTCAAAAAAACCGCCGCGTTGTGACAGACCAGCAATGGAACACCGGTACGTTGATCGCTACACATTTTTTGGAATCGCCCAGCAAAGACTGCTTGGTAATCGGCAACTGCTGCGATTCAGTCGAATCCACAGAAGTTGTATCAAGAAGGGAGCGTAGTCTACCGGAAAGGCTCTATCAGCTCAAACCTTGATCGCAGGTCTGTGGCAACCAATGTAATTGCCAGTCATCCAGCGGGCTGGCCCAAAGCCCAGCAAGCGTCGGCACAGCCAGCAATTGCTCGCCCCGATAGACCAGCGGCAATCTGCCACGCACAAAGCCCGGCAGACCACTTTCATTCAGCAGGCGCTTAAGATCACGCCGGCCTCGACCTGGCACTTCGACGATTTCGCCACCCTGGCGATAACGAATCGACAAGGGTCCCTCGGGAGCCTTGCCGGCAAACATCAATTGGCCGTTCCCGGGTAACTCTAGTGGATTTCGCGGATCGGGCCAGCTCACCGACACGTCGGAAAATTCCGACCAAATGGAAGGCAGCCACCAAATGCGTTCGCCGCAACGATGAAGCTGACCGTCCGCCAGGCGCCATAACGGCTGTGCGTCCACCTTGGCATCGCGCAGGGCGTACCAGCTGGCCCAGTGATCACTGTCGGGCAGTCGAGTCAGCGGATTCAACCAATGACGCAAGGCATTGCGCTGGCGCGCATCGGAAAGATTGCGCAACGGAGCAAGGGCCAGGGAGGGCAAAGGCAACCAGGGAAACGCTGAAGGCTGATCGGCGACGGTCAGATCCATGTGCGCCAGCTCATCGAGCAGGCCCTGGGCTTCACTCAGGTGCTCGGCAGTGCGGGCCAGGCTCGAGACTGCCTGTGGCCAGCGTTGCGTCAGCGCTGGAAAGACCTGATGGCGCAGGTAATTGCGCGAGAACCGTGGATCGGCGTTCGAAGGGTCTTCAATCCACTTCAATTGGTGTTCGTGGGCGTAGCCTTCCAGCGCCTCCCGGGAGACTGCCAGCAGTGGCCGCACCAAATGCCCCGTCGCCAACGGGCGACACTCGGGCATTGCCGCCAACCCACGCACTCCGGCGCCGCGCAACAGGCGCAACAGCAGCGTTTCGGCCTGATCGTCGCGATGCTGGGCGGTGAGCAGCACCTCCCCTGCCCCGATCACCTTGGTAAACGCCTGGTAACGTGCGTTACGCGCGGCCCGCTCCAGGCTGGCACCAGGTTGCACCTGTACACGTAATACCTGCAAAGGTATGCCCAGGCTGTCACATAACGCTTGGCAATGACTGGGCCAGGCGTCAGCGGCCGCTTGCAGGCCATGATGGACATGCACAGCGCTGAGGGGCGGCAGGCTTTCGGTGTTTGCCAGGGAGGCCAGAAGGTGCAGCAGGACGGTGGAATCAAGGCCACCGGAGAATGCGATGTGCCAGGCGGGGGCATTGCGCCAGGGGGCCAGGGTTCTCAGGAGCCTGGCGGGTAGAGCCGGTTTCATCAGATGTCACCGCCACAAATCTGGAATACGTAGGCTGAGCATACACAAAGCAAATGTGGGAGGGGGCTTGCTCCCGATTGCTGAGTGTCAGTCACTGCATCTGGTGACTGATCCACCGCTATCGGGAGCAAGCCCCCTCCCACATTGAGTTACGGCGTCGACTTTAGAGACCGTAGCTCATCAGGCGCTCGTAACGACGGGCCAGCAGCGCTTCGTTATCCAGCTTCTTGAGCATCGCCAATTGCGAGCCCAATTCAGCACGGATGGTCGCGGCGGCCGCAGCCGGGTCGCGGTGAGCGCCGCCCAGTGGCTCGGCAATGACTTTATCCACAATCCCCAGGCCCTTGAGGCGATCGGCGGTGATGCCCATGGCTTCAGCCGCATCCGGTGCCTTCTCTGCGGTTTTCCACAGGATCGAGGCGCAACCTTCCGGTGAGATCACCGCGTAGGTCGAGTATTGCAGCATGTTCAGCTGGTCGCAGACGCCGATGGCCAGTGCACCGCCGGACCCACCCTCACCGATGACGGTGGCGATGATCGGGGTTTTCAGGCGCGCCATGACACGCAGGTTCCAGGCAATCGCCTCGCTCTGGTTACGCTCCTCGGCGTCGATGCCTGGG